>CAYOAF010000239.1:0-14987 GCA_964401855.1 uncultured Dehalococcoidia bacterium | reverse complement strand
TCGGGTAATTGGGTCAGGTGCATGCGGGCGCCTATGGTGGTGGCCGTGTCAAAGTACAACAGTGTTTGCCCGATGGAGTTGGTGCGTGGAGAGTCGGCGACGAACTTCAGCCCCCTGGTGCGGCATTCGGCGATGCCTGCGGCGATGTCGGACACCACGTAGCCCACGTGGTCCATGGCGTAGCCCTCGGGCGACAGGAGGCTTTTGTCTTCCGTCTCGATCAGCTCCACCTGGACCTGCCCGAAGTTGACGAAGGCGTTGCGTCCGCCAATTGGGGAGGTCCGGCCCCCCGCGTGGACGCCGTCGAAGTTGTCGACGTACCAGGCAATGGCGCCCTCCAGATCGGCCAACAGGTATCCCGCGTGCACGATCCTATCTATTGGCACCCCCTCGCCCACGCCGATGTTGTTGGGCCGCTCCGGCAGCTGGGTCAGGTGCAGCAAGAAACCGTTGGTGGTCGCGGCATCGAAGTAGAGCAACTGCTGCCCGAGGACGTTGGTGATGGGGGACTCGGACGCGAACTTGAAGCCTTTGGCCGCTAGCCGGGAGCTTGCCTCGCCGATGTCGGGAACCACGTAGCCCACGTGGTGCATCACCAGGGTGTCGGAGGGGATGCCTCCTCGGTTCAGGGGCTCGATGATCTCCACCTCCACCTGGCCGAAATGAACGAAGGCGTTGCGGCCGCCGCCGGGGACGATGCAGGTGTCGCCTACTGGGCCGCCCGCCGCCTTCTTCCCTCCGAAACCCTTCTCGAACCAGGCGATGGCGGCGTCTAGGTCGCTTGCCAGGTAGCCGATGTGCTGAATCTTGTCGAACATGGTGTCTCCTTCGATACGACTGCCGTCTCTCGAACCTCCGGCAACCCCGGCATTTGGGTGGTGTTCTACCTTTACCACGGAGACGCAGAGAACACCGGGGGTCCCGTGCTTGCTCTGTGGCTCTTCAGCCGTCGCACCTAGGCCAGCTGGATGCGGGCCTGGGGAAGCACCGCCGGGTTGACCAGGAACTGGGGCATCCTGCCCTGAAGCACGTCAACGGTGGCCTGAGCGGTGCGCACCTCCAATTCGTGGACCGATTGCCGGGACAGGAAGGCCACGTGGGGTGTCACCAACACGTTGTCCAACTGGAACAGGGGATGGCCGGCGGGCGGAGCGGCCTGCTCCATCACGTCCAGCCCGGCGCCGGCGATCTTGCGGTCGCGCAAGGCGACGTACAGGGCCGCCTCGTCGAGGATGGGCCCGCGGGCGCAGTTGATGATGAAAGCGGTGGGCTTCATCCGGGCCAGCTCCGGTGCGCCCACCAGCCCTCGGGTTTCGTCGTTGAGGGGTGTGTGCACGGTTATGTAGTCCGACTGGGCCAGCAAGGCGGGCAGGTCCACCCGTCTGATCCCGTCGGGTACCGGCGCCGCCGGGGGCAGGTAGGGGTCATAGACTAGGAGTTCCATGCCAAAGGCCCCGGCCTTTTCCGCCACCGCCCGGCCGATGCGCCCCAGGCCGATAACCCCCAGCGTGCTCCCGCGGAGACGGACCAGGGGTACCGGCGAAGAGACGCCGTTCCAGCGTCCCTCCTTCGCGACCCGGTCATAGAACCCTACCTGGCGGTTCCAGGTGAGCAGCAGGGCCATGACGTGGTCCGAGACCTCGTCAACACAATAGTCCGGGATGTAGGTGACCACGATGCCTTCCCGGGTGGCTGTGTCCACGGCGATGTTGTCCACCCCGACGCCGTAGCGGCTGATTACGGCGCATTTCCGGGCAGCTCGCACCACCTCGTCGGTTACCTGGGCGAAGCAAACCATGATGGCGTCCACGTCGGCGGCCAGCGACGCCAAGGTGCCGGCCGACGGGTCCGGAGCTTCGACTATTTCGGCCCCGATCGACGCCAGCACCTCCCGTTCCGGTTGGGTGGACGGCCAAACGTAGTCGGTGACCAGAACGCGGTAGCCGGGTTTTTTCGTCGCCATATGCCAGCTCCGTTGTGTCCGCCCGCTTCTTGACCGGTGGCCGGCTTCATGGACGGAGAACGCGCCAAGCCTGCGGGAAGGCCGGGTATTCCGAGTTGACGGCGTCGCCTAATATACCCTGCGGCAATCCCGCTGGCAAGCGGTGGCGAGCCCTCCGCAGCCTGGGGCGGCAACTTGAGGCCCGGCCCAGGTCCAGCTAGCGGTCGTAGACGGCCACCTGCCAGATGCGCGTCTTGTGGTAGAAGCGCCGTTGAAAGCCGTTGCGCCGAAGCAGGCCATCGACGGTGGAGGTCCGGCGGACGAAAAAGCGGAACGGGTGCCGCCGCAACCAGAGTGAGGTGTTGAAAAGGCGGGCCAGAACGCGCATGGCCCAACTGTCCACCGGGAATACCACCCCGGAGACACGGGCCGCCCGCTGGGAGGACAGGCCCAGCAGGCTTTCCAGGTCGGGATAGCAGCATAGGACCCGGTCGAGGGTGACAATATCCACCGGCTGGATGGTTTCAGCGACCTCCATGAAGTTGCCGTACTGGTGGTCCATCCGCCAGGCGTAGCCCCCCCCTGGCCTCGGCCTCCTTTTCCGCCGCCTGTATGTAGGCCGTGGATGCCTCCACGCCGATCGAGTTGGCGGCCCCGGCCTTCGCCGGAAAGACGATCGCGGGGAGGGAATGTCGCACGGTTTCACCGATGTAGAGCTATTTGCAAGACCGTACACCAGGCTCGCCCGGAAGATGGCTGGGACCTAAGGCCTTGGTGGAGCGGGCGCGTAGCCGGAGCTGGTGCAGAACTCCACCCGGTTGCCGTCTGGATCGTGGATGTAGAGGAAGGCCTGCCCGTCGTAGCGAACCCCCTCCCGAAGGATCTCGAAGCCGTTCTCCTGCAAGATTTTTTTGGTGCCTTCAAAATCTTCGACCTCGAAGGCGTGGTGGAGACGCTCGGGCTGGAGTGGGGCCTCATCGGTCTCGATGAGGTGGACCATGATCCCGTTTTCTAACTGCAGCCAGGTGACATCGGGGTTGTCCACCTGGCTCTGGACCTGCTTGATGCCCATTAGGTCGTTGTAAAACGTCATGGCCCGCGCCGTATCTTTGACCGCGGTGGTCACGTGGTTGATCTTGGTGGTGTGAATCTTTCCGGCCATATTGCTCCCCTTTTCCGAATGACGCCGAAAGTGGTTGGGCGCAGTAATTATGCCACACTTGAGAACCGGCCGGCATTCCCCAGTATTCCAGGGCGGATAGGGGCTTCAGGCCATGCTCCCGGCAACCACGACCAGGACCCCCAGAACGGTCAAGGTCGTGCCAACGACGAGCTGCCGGGTGATGCGTTCCAGTTGGGCGATGAAAATGTGGGCCAGCAGCAAGGTTATCAGAGGGTTGATCGACACTACGGGAACCACCACAACCACGTCGCCCTGTTGCACGGCGAAGTAGAGGGAAATTACCGCGGCGGCGGAAGCCAGTCCGGACAGACCCGCGAAAACGACAAACCCCGGGTTGGGTTTGCTGGCCCGGAGGTCGTCAATGGTCTGGCGCCCGGCCAGCGGAGATAGCAACACCAGGCCGAACAGCAGGCCGAAGCCGGAGACCATCAGCGGAGAGCCGTAGGCTTGGGTAAGCTCTTTCGCCATGACGGTGGCGCCGCCGTAAGAAACGGCAGCGGCTACGGCCAGAAGGTAACCCACCATGGACCGCCGGTCGCCGCTCCAATCCCGGTGAAGCGACTCTCCGGTGGCGATGACCAGGCCAATAACCACTCCGGCGGTCCCCACCAGGACCAGGAAATGGGGCCGCTCTCCGGTGATGAAAATCGCGAAGATGGCGGAAAACACGGCGGTGGTCCCCAGGATGGCAGTGGAGCAGGAAGCGCCGACCCGGTCGATGGCCAGGTAGTTCAGGGTACGTCCGCCCAAGAAATTCACCGCTCCCAGACCCAGGAACCAGAGGAGCGCAACCAGGGGCAATGCCTTGATGTTCGATGAGGCGAAGACCAGGGCCAGGACGACGGCGGGGACCGAGCTTACCGTCATGGATATCAGCGTGCTGGGGAGCGGCCTGATGCCCTGCATTCCAACGCGGGCAAAGATGGCGGAACTGGCAAAGCCCAGGCTGGCCGCTAGGGCCAGGCCGATCGGCAACATCGGGCTCCTTACCCGGACCGGCAGCTATCGACAATCGATTGGAAAATCAAATTGCCGTCGGTGCTTCCGAGAATCGGCTCGCAGCTTCGCTCCGGGTGGGGCATCATGCCCAGGACGTTCCCGGCTTCGTTGATGATGCCGGCTATGTTGTGGGCCGCGCCGTTGGGATTGGCCGAATCCGTCGCTTCGCCCGAGGTATCGCAGTAGCGGAACAGGACCCTGTTCTCATCTTCCAACCCGGCCAGCGTGGCGGCGTCCGCATAGTAGTTACCCTCACCGTGGGAGACCGGCACCCTCAACACCTGCCCGGGACTGCACCGGGACGTAAAGGCAGTGTCCGCCCGTTCGGCACGCAGGTTGGTCCACTGGCACCGGTACTGGAGGTGGTGGTTGCGCAGCAGGGCGCCGGGAAGCAGTCCCGCTTCGCAGAGTATCTGAAACCCGTTGCAGATGCCGATTACCAGCCCTCCCGCCTCGGCGAACCGGTGCAGCGCGTCCATGACCGGGGAGAACCGGGCCATCGCGCCGGGCCGAAGGTAGTCGCCGTAGGAGAAGCCGCCAGGAAGGACCACGCAGTCGTAGCCCGCCAGGTTGTCTTCCCGGTGCCAGACGTAGGCGGCTTCCTGCTGGAGCACGCCGTTGACCGCGTGGTAGCAGTCGGTGTCGCTCCAGGTGCCAGGGAATACCAAGATGCCAAACCGCATACCGGAACTCGCTTTACCGGAAGACGGCCGGATGCCCTCGCGGGAATCCGGCCGTGGGTCAGGCTGTGGGCAGTAACCTGCTAGCCACCCGCTTCAAGAGTCCCGGTGACCAGGGCGTTGACCTTGTTGCCGTCGGCCTTTCCTCGGACCTGGGGCATCAGCCGCCCCATCACCCGGCCCTTGTCCCGGATAGTGGCGGCGCCCACTTCCTCGATCACCTGCCGGACCAGTCCGGCAAGCTCCTCATCACTCAGTTGGGCCGGCAGGAAGACCTCCAAGACGGTCAGCTCGGCCGACTCCTTGGCCACCAGGTCGGCCCGGTTGCCCTGCTCGAACATGCGGATGCTCTCTCGGCGGTCGTTGACCTGCTTGGTGACGACCTCCACCACGCCGGCGTCATCCAGACTCTCCCCCTTGGTCTTCTCCGCCAGCTGGATGGCGCTCTTCAAGTAGCGTAGGGCGTCCAACCGGGCTTGGTCCCGGCTCCGCATCGCCCGGCGGATGTCGTCTTCGATTCTGTCTCGCAGCGTCATGGGGTTTGAAAACCCTGCCCACCGGGTAGACGTGGCCAACGCGCCGGGCCGCCGGCCCCACGTATAGCGTGGGCCGGATTATATGTCGGAGCAAGGCGGGGTGTCAATTGAACCTTATTCATAATTCAGGAGTCGGTTTCGAGTTGAACCGGCTCATTGCCGACAGTCTGGTCAACACTCAGCCTTTTTCCCAGGACGTCTAAGTAGTCGTTGTACCTAAATACGCGATTTCGTCCTTGGCCAATCTCGTCGCTGCTGCGCTGACAATGGTCATTGCCCTTGCCACCGGGCTTGTAATCCCCGTTCTTGCCGTCCTGCCAAAATCGTATGTGTTCGCCTTGGAGGGACTGGCTATCTTCGCTTCCCTCCAGGATGCGTTTGAGAAAGCTTTCGGCAGATCATTGAGCTTCGGGGCGTTGGTGGCTTTTGCCGTGGCGGCCACGCTGTTCTCATTCATGGGAATCACGTCGGCTTTATGGGCGGTGGTTGTGGGTCTGGTTGCGTCACTGGTGGCGGAACGCTCCCAGTTGCTGAGCCACTGGCGGGAGAAACGGGCCTAGTCTTTACCGGCATCCATTCATCGGTGTCCTTCTTCCCTTCCAAATATAGGGGGTTTTTGGTATACTCCGCCTTGGTTTTTGGCCCCCGTTTCATGGGGACGGGGGACATGGAAGACGCAAGAAGGGGACGCAATGCCGGCCTATGCCGTTATTGGTGGCCAGTGGGGCGATGAAGGCAAGGGAAAGATTATCGATTACCTTGCCGGAGAGATGGACTGTGTGGTCCGCTATGCCGGAGGCAATAACGCCGGCCACACCGTAGTCAACGATAGAGGGACCTTTCAGCTTCACCTGGTCCCGTCGGGCATCTGCTGGTCCCAGGTGTACGGCATCATCGGCAACGGGGTGGTGGTGGACCCGGACGTGCTGATGGGCGAGCTATCCCAGTTAGCCTCGCGAGGGATCGACACGGGCAAACTGTTCGTCAGCGAGCGCGCCCACCTGATAATGCCCTACCATATTCTCCTGGACAGTCTGGAGGAAGAGGCCCGTGGGACCGGCGCCATCGGCACGACGGGCCGGGGAGTGGGGCCTGCCTACGTGGACAAAGTCGCTCGTGCCGGCATCCGGGTGTGTGATCTGCTGGACTGGGACGCCTTGGTCCCGCGCCTGGAAGAAACGGTGGCGGCGAAAAACGCCGTGATCACCAATATCCACGGTGGAGACGCCGTGGCACTGGAAGACATCCTGGACAAGTGCCGGAATTGGGTCGGCCAGTTGCGCCCCTTCGCCAGGCCCACCGAGCAGATCGTTCAGGACCTGCTTGGCGAGGGCAAGCGCGTCCTGCTGGAAGGTGCCCAGGGGACCCTCCTGGACCTGGACCATGGCTCGTATCCCTTCGTGACATCCTCATCTCCGTCCATTGGAGGGGCCTGCACCGGTTTGGGGCTCAATCCCCAGGCGATAGCCGGCGTGTTGGGCGTGCTCAAGGCCTATTGTTCGCGAGTGGGCAGCGGCCCCATGCCCTCGGAGATGCAGGGTGAGATGGCAGACGGCCTGCGAGAGAAGGCCCAGGAGTACGGGACAACCACTGGGCGGCCCCGCCGGGTGGGCTGGTTCGACGGAATAGCGGCAAGGTACAGCCGGCTGGTCAACGGCTTCACCGGCCTGGTCCTGACCCGGTTGGACATCCTGGACGGCTTCCCGTCGGTCAAGATCTGCGTTGGCTACCGGGTAGACGGACAAGAGCTGGACCGGTTCCCGGCCAACACTAACCTCCTGGCCCGGTGCGAGCCGGTCTATCAGGAACTGCCCGGGTGGGACCGGCCCACCGCCAGCGCCACCAGCCTCTCTCAGCTACCGGCGAACGCCGTCGCCTACGTGAAGCGTATCGAGGAATTGGTGGGATGCCGGATACAGATCATTTCCACCGGCCCCAGCCGGCTTGAGACGATTCTGCTCGAACCGGTCTTGACCTAGCCGGCTGCCGGCTCAGGCCGGCACGGGCAGATCCACCTTGTACCGCTGCAGCATCTGGTCTAGCTGGGCGGCCGAATTGGGGTCCGGCGGCACCAACGGCAGCCTGGGGCCGCCCACCTTGAACCCCACCTGATTCAGGGCGTACTTGACGGGGATGGGGTTGGATACGATGAACAGCGCCTTGAACAGGGGGAGGAGCCTGCGGTGCTCAGCGGCGGCGCCCTCCATGTCTCCGTCCATCAGCAGGCCCATCATGTGCTTGATCTGATTGCCCACAAGGTGAGAGACGACGCTGACCACGCCGTAGCCTCCCATGGCCATGATGGGGAAGGTCTCGTTGTCGTTGCCGCTCCAGACCAGAAACCCCGGCTTGGCCCCATCGATGATGCGGGTTATCTGGTCCATGTCGCTCCCCGCCTCTTTAACGCCCACGATGTTCTCTATTTCGCTCAGGCGAATGGTGGTCTCGTGGGTCATGTTCAGGCTGGTGCGGCTGGTCACATTGTAGACCATGCACGGCAGGTGAACGTTCCCGGCGATCGCCTTGAAGTGCTGGTACAATCCCTCTTGCGGGGGCTTGTTGTAGTAGGGCACCACCAGTAGAAGGCCGTCCACACCCGCCCGTTCCGCCTCTTTGCTCAACTCTATGCTTTCGGCGGTGTTGTAGGTGCCCGCTCCGCCCAGGACCGCTCCCTTGTCGCCGACGGCGCCCTTGACCTCGGAGAAGAGCCGGAGCTTCTCGTTGGTGCTGAGGGTGGGTGATTCTCCGGTGGTGCCGGACAAGATCACGCCGTCGCTGCCGGAGTCCAGCAAGGCCAGGGCCAGCCGCTTGGCCTGCTCGTAGTCCACCTTCCCCTCTTCATCGAACGGGGTTACCATCGCGGTGATGAGCCTGCCTAGTTCTGTCATACCGGCCCTCCTTACGGGTAAGGTGTCAACACCCGCCGCGTATCTTCGGTGGCCGGCCCTTCCTCATCCTTGACGATGACGGGAGGGGCCAGTGGAAATCCCAGGGATTCGCCTGCTGACGCCATCGGCCTTCTGGTCCCTTGGTCAAACGGTCCCGAAGCTAACTCGCCACGCCGGCCTGGCTCCGGGGCCCGAGGCAGCCACGGGACACCAACTCCTCGGCGATTTGGATGGAATTGAGCGCCGCTCCCTTGCGGAGGTTGTCCGACACGATCCACATGGCGAGGCCATTGGGGTGGGAAGAGTCCTGCCGGATGCGCCCCACGAAGACATCGTTGGTGCCCGCCACATCCCAGGGCATCGGGTAAACGCTCCCGGCAGGATCGTCGAGCACCGTCACCCCGGGCATCGCGGCGAGGAGTTCCCGAGCCTCATCCGGGGCCATGGAACGCTCGAACTCAATATGGACCGCGGCGCTGTGCGACACGTATACCGGCACCCGCACGCAAGTGGCGGAAAGCCGGATGTCCGGAGCGTGCATGATCTTGCGGGTCTCCTGCAGCATCTTCTGTTCTTCATAGGTGTAGCCGTCGTCGAGGAATCGGTCGATATGTGGGATCACATTGAAGGCGATTTGGTGGGCGATGGCCTGGGGTTGGACCTTTTTGCCCTCCAGCACGTCTCGGCTCTGCTCCTGAAGCTCCGCCATGGGCGCGCTGCCGGCCCCCGAAACCGATTGGTAGGTATCGGCGACGATCCTCACTATGGGGGTCACCCGGTGGAGGGGATGGGCCGCCATCGCCAGGGGGGTTGTGGAGCAGTTCGGGATGGAGATGATGCCCCGGTGCCACTCCACGTCGGCGCCGTTGACCTCCGGCACCACCAGGGGAACGTCCTCCTGCATCCGGAAGGCTGAGCTGTCGTCGATGACCACAGCCCCGGCGGCCACGGCCACCGGTCCCAGGCGCCGGCTGATATCGCCGTCGACCGAGATGAAGGCGATATCTACACCGGCGAAGGACTCCTCTGTGGTCTCTTCAACCACCAGCTCCCGGTCACCCACCATCAGCCGTTTGCCCGCTGAACGGCTGGAGGCCAGGGCCTTGATATTGGGCATCCGCGGATGGCGTTGGTCCATGATGCGGAGGAACTCGGTACCCACCGCGCCGGTAGCGCCCACGACTGCTATGGTTAATTCTTTCACGGAGAAGAGTCTACAGGCCGAGAATGTTTTCCAAGCCTATCACAAGACCGGGCCGCTTCACAACTTCCCGGATGCAACGCAGCACGCCGGGCATGTAGCAGTCGCGGCCCAGGGCGTCGTGGCGCAGGGACACGGTCTGCCCGGCGGCCCCGAAAATGACCTCGTTGTGGGCGTTGCGCCCCGGCATGCGGATGCTGTGGACGCTGACTCCGTTGTACTCGCCGCCCCGGGTACCGGGCAGGTTCTCCTTCTCCGGGTAGTTGCGGGTGAACTGTTTCTGGTCGCCGAGGCTCTTGGCCAGGGCCACGGCGAATCCCGAAGGAGCGTCGATCTTTGCTTCGTGGTGGGCTTCCACAATGTCCACGTAGTCGAAGTAAGGGGCAGCCTGTTCCGCCAGCCGTTTCAGGATCACCGCTCCCAGGGCGAAATTGGGCGCCACGATAATGCCGATGCTCCGGTCCCGGGCCAGGGTGTCCAGCTGCTTCAGATGGTCTTCTGTCAGGCCGCTGGCCCCCAGCACTAGGTTGGCGGAATGAGCGGCGCTCACTAGGACGGCCTCCATGCAGGCGGCGGCGTTGGTGAAGTCCACCAGCACGTCCGGATGCGTTTCTTCCAGCATCTGATCCAGGTTGGTGGAAAGGGGCGCCTCGCCGCCGCCGAGCAGGGTCAGCCTGGGGCCTCTCTCCCGGTGGCAGACCGCGCCCAGCAGGGCCAGGTCTGCCTGTTGGCTGACCGCCGCGACGGTTTCCACGCCCATTTTGCCGGTTGCGCCATTGACCACAACTCCAATGGGTGCCATTATCTCCCCCTAACGCTGCCTATGGCCTTGCCCAGGATGACCACTATCAGCATTGAGTTGATTGAGCACTGCCTCTTCCGAACGTTGGCGCGGCGGGGCGGGCTGGAAAGGTCGCGTGGCCCGATGTTGCCTCGCGCATCAAGGCTCAGGACGCAGCGGGCGGCCCGGACAGAAATTGAGGCCGGGGCCTGGAAGCGTCGCGGTAGACCGGGGCCTCTCAGGGTCAATCCGGCAGCTTCAAGGTGGCTGCGGCCCGGCCGTTCGACAAGCTATAAACGAATGGGGCAAACCCGTTCGTCCTGGGTCCTTCGGCCACGCTCAGGACAGGCCTGTCGCCTCAAGGCTCTGGGTGAACGCAACCGCCCGAATCGAGCCGCTTGCGCCGGTTAGCGGTCTCCGGGCCGGTTACCTCCAAAGAAACGCCGGTCCGAGCCTCCGGGCCTGGGTCCGCCGAAGCGAGGCCCGCCTCCCGGACCACCGGGGCGGCGTCCACCTCCGCCGGGGCCGCCGCGGCCGCCGGAAAACCCACCCGAGCGTCCCCGGCCCCGGTCGAAGGACGAAGGGCGGGAATCGGGACGGGGCTGCGGAGCCGGTCTGTCGTCACCGCCGAACAGGGCCCGGCGCGACAGGTTCAGCCGTCCCTGGAAGTCGATCTCCTGAAGCATGACGGTCATTTCCTGTCCAACCTTGACCTCTTCCTCCAGGTCGCCCATTTCCCCGGAACGGACCAGCCCTTCCCGGCCGGGGACGAGTTCCACGAAAGCGCCGAAGCTGGTTATTCGGGTCACATGGCCGGTGAAAATATCCCCCACCGCCAGTTCCCGGGTGAGACTGTCCACCTTGCTGCGGGCCCTCTCCATCATGGCGGCGTCCACGCCGCCGATGGTGACGCTGCCGTCGTCCTGCACGTCGATGGAGGTCCCCGTCTCTTCGATGATGGCTCGGATAATCCGCCCGCCGGGGCCGATGAGGGCGCCGATCTTCTCAACGGGGATCTTGAGCCGCATCATCTTGGGGGCGTACGGGCTCATCTGGCTGCGTGGCTCGGAGATGACCTCGTTCATCTTCCCCAGGATGTGCAGCCGGCCGACCCGGGCTTGCTCCAGTGCCTGGCGCAGGATGTCTTCGTTCAATCCCTTGAGTTTGATATCCATCTGCAGGGCGTTGATGCCGTCGGCGGTCCCGGCGACCTTGAAGTCCATGTCCCCGAGGAAGTCTTCAACCCCCTGAATGTCGCTCAAGACGGCGTATTTGCCGTCCTCTCCGGTGATCAACCCCATCGCGATGCCGGCGACGTTCTTCTTCATTGGCACCCCGGCGTCCAGCAACGCCAGTGTCGTGCCGCAGACGCTGCCCATGGACGTGCTGCCGTTGGAGCTGATGGCCTCCGAGACCACGCGGATGGCGTAGGGGAACTCCTCTTCATCGGGCAGCGCCGGCAGGATTGCCCGCTCCGCCAGGGCGCCATGTCCGATATCGCGGCGGCTCGGGGAGCCCACGCGGCGGGCCTCCCCGGTGGAGAACGAAGGGAAGTTGTAGTGGTGCATGAACCGCTTGCTGCTGTCCGGCCCCACGGAGTCCAGCTTTTGGGTCATGCTCATCGACCCCAGAGTAGCCGTGGACAGTATCTGGGTGAGGCCGCGGGTGAAGAGGCCGGAACCGTGGGTGCGGGGCAAGACGCCCACCTCACAAGAGATAGGCCGTATTTCGGTCAGGCCGCGCCCGTCGGGCCGGATTCCCTGCTCCAGCACCCGTCCGCGCACCACTTCTTTCAACACGTTCTTGAAGCCCGCGCTGATCTGGTTCGGCGCGTACTGTTCGGCCAGTTGCTCGGCAACCTCTTGCTTGAGCTTGGCCTCGCCTTCCTCGCGGACCACCTTGTCGGTGTTTTCGTCCAGCAGGGCCGCCAAACGGCCGTTCAGGATGCCCTTGATCTGCCGGTCAATCGCCCCGGCTTCTTCGGTGTCGTCCGGGACCTCGATCTTGGCCTTGCCCGCCTGGCTGGTCAGCTCCTCGATCAGGTCGACGACCAACAGGTTTGCCGCGTGAGCGCGCTGGATTCCCTCCAGGACGACCTCTTCCGACACCTCGTCGGAGCCTGACTCCACCATCATTATGGCATCGGAGGTGCTGGCCACCACCAGGTTGAGCTGGCTCTCCGAAATCTGCTGGAAGGTGGGGTGTACCGTGAACTGCCCGTCTTTGTAGGAAACGCGGGATGCGCCGATGGGTCCGGCGAATGGAATCTGGGACATGGACAGGGCGGCGGAGGCGCCGATCATGCCCAGAAGCTCGGGTGGGTGCTCCTGGTCCGCCGATAAGACGGTTATGGTTATCTGGATGTCATTGTGCAGGCTCTTGGGGAAGAGGGGGCGAATGGACCGGTCGGTGAGGCGGGCGGCAAGGGTGGCTTCCTGGCCCGGCCGTCCCTCACGGCGGAAGAAGCTGCCGGGTATCTTCCCCGCGGAGTAGAGTCTTTCCTCGTAGTCCACGGTCAGGGGCAGGAAGTCGATGTCCGCGGCCCGGGGCCTGTCGGACATTACCGCAGTCGCCAGGACGACGGTTTCTCCCTGGGTTATGAGGACTGCCCCATGGGCTTGGAGGGCCAGTCGGCCGGTTTCCAATATGATTGTATCTTGTCCAATGGCTCGTTCAACAATTACGGGCATAGCAATACCTTAAAGGGCCTCTCTAAATAAAATTGGAGTGCGTGCCAGACGTGAAACAACGCCCAGAGGAGGGGTGTTGCGTTAGGTGCGCGAGGTTAGCGGCGCAGCCCGAGCCGAGCGATTAGCGCTTGGTAACGGCCGACATCCTCTTTGGTGAGGTAGTTCAGGAGGCCCCGGCGTTTGGAGACCATACCTACCAACCCGCGGCGGGAATGAACGTCCTTTTTGTGGACCCGCAGGTGACCGGTTAGCTGCTTGATCCGCTCGGTCAGTATGGCTACCTGAAGTTCAGTTGAGCCGGTGTCCTTCTGGTGGAGGCGATACTCCGTGGTAATCTGTGCTCTAGTTTTGCCGTCTAGCATGTGTTGTGTGTAGCTCTCTATCCTCTCATGTTTATCCAACCGATTATAGCATAGCGGTTTTCGCAACACAACGCGCCGTCATGGCAAAACTTGATGCCGGCGGCTCAAGATGGTCCGGGCCGGGAGCGGCCCGCCAACCTCGATCACGGCCGGCCGACCGCGTTCTCCACCTTCAACTCTTTCATCAGGTCGGTGATCTCCTGCCAGGTCTGCTCCTCCACGAAGATGCCCTCTTTACGCCGCCGCTGCTCGTTGTTGTATTCGATCTCTCCAGGGTAGAGCACCTCGGTAAAACCGGCGGCGGGAGGCGAAGCCTTGACGAATTGGGCGAACTCGGACACCTCTTTCTTGAACTCGGCCAGCGGCCGGAAGTGCTCCACGTTGAAAACCGCGATAAAGCAGCCGTCGTTGTGCCTGGCCTTGGGGTCGATGCCATACCCCAACCCGGTCAACAGCCCGGAAAAAACTTCCACCATGAAGGAGAGGCCGTAGCCCTTGTGTCCCTGGTCGGCGCCCACCGGCAGGATGGCGCCGCCGGCATAGTAGTCGTTGGGGTCGGTCGTCGGGTTTCCGTCCTTGTCCACGATCCACCCCGCCGGCACCGGCTCCTTCCGGTTGCGGGCCAGGCTGATCTTGCCCGCGGCCACCGCGCTGGTGGCCATGTCCAGCAGCACCGGGCCCTCCAGATCGCTGGGCATGCCGAAGCAAATGGGGTTGGTCCCCAGGCGCCGGGCCTTGCCGCCGAAGGGTGCCACCGCCTTGGGGCCGGCCCCCGAGTCCGCGGTGATCATGCCGATCATCCCTTCCTGGGCCGCCATTGCCGGATAGTCCCCCAGGCGGCCGATGTGGCTCTGGTAGTGGATGGTGATGGCGGCGACGCCGTGGGTCTTGGCCTTCTCGATGGCCATCCGCATGGCCTGCTCGGTGACCACGAACCCGAAGCCCCAGTTGCCGTTGATCACCGCGGTGCAGGGCGCCTCCTTCTCCACCACGAAGGGGGCGCCGGGCACTATGTGTCCCTTGTCGATGCGGTCCACGTACTCCGGAATGTGGATGACGCCGTGGGAGTCGTGGCCCACCAGGTTGGCCTTGATCTGGTGGGCGGCGACTATCTCCGCCTCGTGGTCCGGAACGCCCTTGGCCCGGTAAATGTGAACGGCCACCCTATGCAGGTATTCGGGCGTAAAACTTGGCATGGGGGTCACCTCTCGGCGCTATGGTTTCGCCCTCGGCTGTCGGGCGCCACACCCGGACGAGAAAAGGTCGGCGCCTGGCACCATGCAGTCTAGTACCGCCTCTTGAGTTTGTCCAGCGTGGCGATCTCGGGGTCATGTCGCCGTCAGCCTTGTTGCCCCGGCGCAAGCGTGATATTCTTTTCCTGTCGCGCCCCCGTAGCTCAGTGGATAGAGTGCTGGCCTCCGGAGCCAGAGACGAGAGTTCGACCCTCTCCGGGGGTACCAACGGCGGGAAATCCCCCCAACCCCCCTTTACGAAAGGGGGGCAACAAGGGGAGTTCCACCAAGGGTGGTAGAGCCTTTGGCGCGGCGCCGGAGACGGCGGGGCGTGGCCCAGCGGTAGGGCGCCTGGTTTGGGACCAGGAGGTCGGCAGTTCGATTCTGCCCGCCCCGACCAGATGCGGCTTAGGCGTGGCCCTTGGGCCGATGATCTGGCCCGAGTTCCCCCAAATGCAGCAACCCGTTTTTCAGCCATTATTCTTGAGGCGCG
>CAYOAF010000238.1:0-11268 GCA_964401855.1 uncultured Dehalococcoidia bacterium | reverse complement strand
CAACGCGGGCGGAAGCACTGGAGACGGCTATGTTCTGGCCTACGATGCCGGGGCAGTCCTCCAGGACATGGAGTTCGTCCAGTTTTATCCCGTCAGCCACGGCCTGGGCACACCGGTCCTGCAATACGAATGCTTCCTCCTCGAAGCCGGTGGCAAGCTCCTCAATCCCCAGGGTGAGGATATTCTTGAGAAGCACGGCCTGACCAGCCAGATGTTGCTCACACGAGACCAGTTGAGCCGGGCCATATGGAAGGAGATGGCCAGCGGCCAGAGCGTCGAAGACAAGGTGGTCTTCGATCTGAAGGGTATCGCGCCGGACCGGATGAGGGCGTTGCGGCCCGTCCTGCCAAAGGCCGCCCTCAGAGGAGAGCTGCGGCTCTCGGTCGCGCCAACAGTCCACTTCCACATGGGTGGAGCGAAGATCAGCGAACGTGCGGAGACCTCTGTCCCCGGCCTATACGCTGCCGGTGAGGTCTGCGGCGGTGCTCATGGCGCCAACCGGCTTGGTGGGAATGCGCTGACCGAAGTATGGGTCTTCGGCACCATAGCCGGTCGAGAAGCGGCCATGAGGGCCCAAGAAACGGACACTGGGCCACTGCCGGCGGATGAGGTGGCCACCGAGATGGAAAGGCTGCGGGAGTTGGGCTCGGAGCGGAACGGGGAATCAGCCTGGTCGCTGCACCGGTTACTCAAGGAGACCATGTGGCAAAATGCCGGAGTCATCCGAGACGCTCGGGGCTTGAAGCAGGCGCTGGAGGACATTGCCGGCCTGCAGGAGCGCCTTCCCCTTGCATCGGTGACCGCGGGACAGGGGCCGCAGTTCGTTGCGAGGTTGAGCAACATGCTAGCGGTCTCCGAAATGATATGCCGCGCCGCCCTCTACCGAAGCGAAAGCCGGGGCGCCCACTACCGTCATGATTACCCTGAGCAACACAATGATGATTGGCTACTAAACGTCCTTATTACCAGACATGACGACAAGATGGTCTTAAATACGGAGCAAGTGAAGCTGACAAAGCTGCAACCGAGTTGACCGCCTGTACGCCCTCCAGGCCCTCTCGAAGTTTCGATTTTTCACCTGCCAGCTATTCAGGTCTGGGGGCGCTGATGAGGCCGGTTGATCCGCCGCCGGGGGGGGCATTCCGGGCAACAGGGCGCAAAGGAGGAAGGACAATATGACGCTACCCTATCAGGGAATTCGCGCTAAGACGCGGCAGACATCTTTCGCCCCGTAGATGTTGCTGATGGCCAGGAGTACCAGATATTTCTGGCATCACCCCCATATCCTGCAATAGCGCGCTGCCCTATGATCCATATCCGCCCATGTGCCTTGGAAACCGATCTAGAGCGTAAACTGTGAATTTGCAGTTCCACTCCGGCAGTATTACTTTGGTGATCTCTTCGCATAGATCTTCAGGGTCACCCAGGAGTTCGTCGGCCAGTCGACGAGCTCCCTGCCAAGCTTTGTCCGCCCGAATCATGTAATCCAGGCCTCAACCCAAGAGCAATTTGTTACCTCGATGTTTATCAACCCCGTCGCCTGATGGTTCATCTAGTCATTGCCGATCATGAGATTGAAGGCGTACCTACCTCTGTGGTAGGATTAGACCCCTACTAAATAGCTGGGTATAAATGATACAAATACATTATGTAAATGATTATAGGATATCTGCCCCACGGATTGATTCCCGCCCTATAGTGTCTTAACCACGACAGGCGAGTGGGGGAAAACATGAAATTCGCTCCTTTTCAGCTATGGCAAGTCCCGGAGGGCAGCTCGGTGGAGGAGGTGACGTGGAGAGAAACTGAGCTGATGATCAAATCCGAGGACTTGGGATACGACGCCACGTACCTGGCGGAACACCACTTCTGCACCTACAGTCCCTCGGGGGCGCCGGCGGTTGCCCTGGCCTACGTGGCGGGCCGCACCAAGCGCATACGCCTGGGGACCGCGGTAAGCGTATTGCCTCTGCACCACCCCCTAACCCTGGCCGAGGAGTGGGCCACGGTGGACGTCTACAGTGAGGGACGCCTGGAGTTCGGTGTAGGGCGAGGTTACAACTACTTCGAGTTCGACTCCATGGGAGTGGACCTCCAGGAGAATACCGCCCGCTTCGTAGAGGGGCTCAAAATCATGGAGCAAGCCTGGACCGGCGGCCGCTTCGACTACGAGGGCAAATTCTACAACATCAAGGACACCAAGGTTTATCCGACGCCCTTACAAAAGCCCCACCCACCCATGTGGTACGCCTCCATACGGAAAGAGTCGGTGGCCATGGCGGCAAACTTGGGGCTAGGGAGCTGCACGGTCTTCGACGCGAGCCCGCACGACATCCTAGACCGCCGTCAAGTTTGGACGGACACTGCCCGGAAAGCGGGCCGCTCCGAGGAGTGGATGCAGGATACCCTGGAGAACACGCCTCAACAACGCATAATCTGGGTGGCGGATACGGATCGGCAAGCGGAGGACGAGTGCCGGGAGATGTTGAGCAACTTCGCGGGTCTCGCCGGCGCGTGCGGTTGGCCCGGCACTGCCTACCCCGGTAGAACCATTGACGTGGACAGCGTGGACCCAGCCTATCGCCAGCGGTTGACTCAGGGTTGGCTGGAGACCCGGCTTGACTGGGATATCCTCGAAAAAAACTACTCGGTGCTGGTTGGCTCGCCCAAGACGGTGCGTATCAAAATCGAGGAGCTTCTTTCCCAGGTGCCCATGGAGTACATGCTAATGTGGACCAGCATCGGAGGTCCGCCCTGGGAAGCCCAAGAGCGTTGCCTGAAACTTTTCGCCAATGAGGTCATGCCTCACTTCAAGTAAAAGCACAAAATGCGGAACCGAGGGAGGGGTCCGGCAGACGCCTTTCAGCTGATGATGATAGTGGAATTGAGCTAAACTCTCGAATCTTTCATCGGAGCGGTGGAAATTCGGGCGGTTGCGATGAAACTGGTCAGGTCAAACCTTCCCATCCTATTGCTGCTGCTAGCCGTAGCGGCCGCTTTCTGGCTGCTGCCTCAAGTGGCCCGGGCTGGCGCCCCGGCCCAGATCCCTTATTGCGATGGGGCAAGAGTCTTCATTGAAGGGGGGCAGCTTTCGCCCTTTATACTCCCCGATTTTGCTGGCCGAAAGCTCCGAGTCGATCCTTCCGCCGTGCTGGAGATCAGGGCGGAGAATATCCCCCCGGGCGTCCGCCTAAACTGGGGCTTGCGAAGCCTCGGGACCAAGCTGGGCGGCAAGGACTTGGACATCGGCTCGGGAGTTGCCCAGGTCAGGATAGAGGACATCTCTGCTCACGCCCGGGGTATCTTTAGAATTGACGGGGCCGTACTTGGCGAGTTCGGCGAGCTGTGCTCGGTGCCCTTCGAGATGGAAATCACCGGCTTTGGCGGGACCATGGCCTTGGCTGCCACCGGCGTGTCGGCAGCAGCGGGCTTGGGAGCGCTGGCCAGCGCTCCCCTATCCGCCAACGGGATCAATGCCAAGGTCAATCTCAGGGTGCAACGGCGACGGCCCCGGGGCTTGCGACGCTGGCTCCCGGTGCCGGCTTGGAAGCGGACCATATTCAGCACCACCACCGGGGTAATCACCGGGCTGGGCGTCGCCGTGTTGCTGCAACAGGGCGGATTTGTTCCCCTCTCCTTGCCCAACGCACTCAAAGGCGCCATCCTCGGCGGGGGAGTGACTTTTGGAGTCGGTTATTCCCTGGGGGTTCTGCGGACGTTGCTCAAACCACCCCTTCCCCCGCCGGACGAGCAAGAGTTTGCGTGAAGAGGTCGTCCAGGGCCGCATTCAGCATCAACTCCCGGTTCTCTAGGGCGTAGGTCCGCGCCCAGAGCATGTCCGCTATGTAGGCGCTGAACTCTACGGGCAGGGTGCGTCGCATTGACCGTGTGCCTGCCAGCGCGTAAGATGCCCGTATTCCCGGAGATGTCCCCGCCCGGACCCGCAAGACCCGGGACACCGGCCATTGAATCTTCCGCTGTAGGAGTTTCAGTCATGCCCATGTACATTGCGCTTCTGAACTACACCGAGCATGGCATCAAGGATGTCAAGAACGCCCCCAACCGAGTAGCGGCGGCGCGCCGGGGCATCGAAGCCGCCGGGGGAAAGATGCATGCCTTCTACTTGACCATGGGGCAGTACGACGCAGTAACCATTAACGAGGCGCCCAGCGACGAGGCTGCCGCCGCCGTTGCTCTGGCCATCGGCGCCGAGGGCAACGTGAGGACGACCACGATGAGGGCCTTCACCGAAAAGGAGATGGCTGCGATCATAGGCGGTCTGCCCTAGTCCAACGTTCCGTAAATGGCCTGATGCCCGGTCCGTAACCCTGGCCCTTCCACGGAAGGGGCATCCAGCTAGGTCTTCTTTGGGTCCCCTTCAATGGAAAGGCCGGAAAGACGGCCGTGAGAAGGGAATGCCGCACAATTCCGCCGGTTTGAGGCTATTGACGAGACAGCACACTTGAGTATCGCCTCACAGTTTGCGCCGCGGCCTCGCGGCAGCGGCTCGTAGCGTTTCAGGCGTCGGGACCGGGGAGTGGCTGCTTTCCGCTACGGTCCGCCCCCGGTTGCCCAAGCTTTGATCAAGTGGTGGGCAATGGCGATCGGTCCGGGGATCGTCAGGTTCTTGCTGTTGCCTTCCAGCGCCAGGAGAACCTCGTCCCGCTGGAACCACCGCACGTCGGCCATCTCCTCTTCGTCCATCGCAATATCGGCTGTCACCGCGTCCGCGTGGCATCCGATCATCAGCGACGAAGGGAAAGGCCAAGGCTGGGAAGAGTGGTACCGGATGTTTCCTATCCGGATGCCCGCCTCCTCCATGACCTCCCTGGCCACGGCTTCCTCAATCGATTCCCCCTGGTCCATGAACCCGGCCAGAGCGGAATACCTGTTTTCTCGCGAGAGGCGGCCGTGGCTTTGACCCAGCAAGCAGCGGTCTTCATGAGTCACCACCGTTATGACCACGGGATCGGTGCGGGGGTAGTGCTCTGTATCGCATTTCGAGCATTGCCGCACTTGCCCGCCACGCTTTACAAAGGTCTCGTGACCGCAGATGGCGCAGAACCCGTTGCGGCTATGCCAGCTGATCTGCGCCCGTGCCTGGGCGACGATCCCGGAGTCAGACCCGCTGAGGTATTCTGTAACCTTCCGGGCGTCCTCGAACGTCCAATCCTGGCTCTCCTGCAGATTTTGTACCGACGGGCCGCTCTTGGTTATGTCAATGGCGAAATGGGCCTCCTGCTCTCGCAAACCTAGAAAGATTGCGCTTGCCTCAATCCTCAATCGGCCCAATTCATCGAGACCCAACCAACCAAGGCCGTAGTCTGAACCGTTGGAAATAGGCACCTTGAGGTCCCAAATCGGCAGGAACTTACTCCCGGGGTCCTTGGCCTTTTCGGCCAACCATTTTTCATCACGGCGCTCCCGCTCGCCCCGATCCAGTGGATTGCCCGCATAGATGTGTGAGATGTACTGTTGATTGTTACTCATAGCCTCATCTGCCTTCAGACACGCAGCGGCGGTATCTTTGCGGTGCCCCCGTTCCAGAAACCGAGTCACAGACCCCTTAGTGCCCCGATATTATACCGCAGCCGGATGTCCCATGAGTTGAGCCTGCCATGGGCCGACAGCGCATGGGAACTGAACCGTCGGCGGCCGCCTACTTTGCGGGATCCCGCAATAACAGTGTTTCCTGGTCACCAGAAGGGCCCTCGAAGTTGACAGCCACTTGGGGGATGCGTAAGCTTGCGTCGGGGAGGCTACGGCCCCCCGCTACGGATGGGCGCCGGCCCAAATAGGAGGCCCGCTATGACTACGGTTGCACAGGGATTCACCGAGCAACTGGTAGAGCATTCCCTCGCTTTGCCGGGAGAGCGAGTCCCAGAGGAGACCCGGGAGGCGGCCAAACGGCTGTTCTTGGACTTCCTGGCTGTCGCCGTAGGAGGGCGCTGGCTGGCCGAGTCGTCCTCCATTGTGGTTCAGGGGACCAGGCTCCTGGCGGGATCCAGCTCCGGCCCCAGCACCATCGTGGGAGAGGAGGCCGGGTACCCGGCTCAGTACGCCGCCCTGGCCAACGGCGCCCTGGTCCATTCCATGGACTTCGACGATACCCACCAGCGGGCCTATCTCCACCCCGGAGCACCTATCTTCGCCAGCCTCCTGGCCCTGGCCGAGGCAGAAGAGAAAGGAGGGTCGGAGTTCCTCACGGCGGCGGTGGTGGGGTACGACGTGGCTTGCCGGGTTGGGCTGGTGACCGGCCCTACCATTATCCAGCGGGGGTTCCATCCCACAGGTGTATTGGGAGTGTTCGGGGCCACCGCCGCTGGGGCCCGGCTCCTTGGCCTCTCTCGGGAGCAGGCACTCAACGCGCTGGGCATCAACATCAGCCAGGCGGCGGGGACCCAGCAGTTCCTGGTGAGCGGCACCTGGACCAAGCGGTTGCACGTCGGGCTGGCGGCCCACAACTCCATCTACGCCCTCACCTTCGCCAGCCTGGGCTTCCAGGGCTCCGTGAGTCCCCTGGATGGGCGCGACGGCCTGTACCACTGCTTCGCCGGGGAGGACCGGCCCGCCCTGGAACTGGCGGTGGACGGGTTGGGAGACCGGTTCGAGTTGCAGAACACGGCTATCAAGCCCTTTCCCTGCTGCCGGATGATCCACGGGCCCATTGACGCCGTAACGGAGGTCCACAAGGCCCAGAGCCTCTCCCCCGAGGACGTGGCGGAGGTGGAGGTGGCCCTTTCGCCGGAGGCTTACCGGGTGGTAGGAGACCCGCCGGAGGCCAAGCGGGCCGCCGGCACCGTGGGACAGGGCCAGTTCAGCGTGTATTTTGTCTTGGCCGCCGCTCTGGTGAACGGCGACTTTTCCTGGCAGTCCTACCGGTTGTTGCAAGACCCCGTGGTGCGGGCCTTGATGCAGCGGGTCACCGCCGTGCCCGACGACTCTCTTGGGGGCTATCATAGCCGCTTGACCATCGTGACCAAGGGTGGTGACCGGCTCACGCGTGAAGTCCCCTTCCCCAAGGGAGAGCCGGAGAACCCCATTTCGTGGGAGGACCTGGAGCCCAAGGTGTGGAGCCTGGCCCGGGAACCTCTCGGCACCCGCCGCTTGGAGCGCCTTGTTAGCTTGGTGCGTGACTTGGAATCGGTGGACAATCTGCGGGAGGTGACGGCCCTGTTGCGTCCGTAGGACCCAACGCGTTCGAACCGAGGGCCTGGGATAGATTTCTTACCGGCGGCAAAGACCATCCCTGAGAGGGTGCGTCGACCCCGGCATAGGCAAAAGAAGGAGGGGCCATGCTGTACGAGGCGGAGAGCAACGATATTCAGATAGCAATCTCAGGGGACTCCATCATCAGCCGGAGCATGTCGGTGTTCAAGGAGAAGCGCTTCTTGAGGTTGGTCGAGCTTCTCAACGACTCCGATGTCGCCGTCACCAACGCCGAGATGCTGTTTCACAACTATGAAGACCCTCCTACCGGTAGGCCGGGGGGGACGTACATGCGCGCCGACCCCAAGATTATCAAAGAACTGCAGTGGCTTGGCATCAAGATGGTATCCTGCTCCAACAACCATGCCTACGACTTTGGCGAGAACGGCATCCTCACCAATATCCGCAACCTGGATAAGTATGGCATGCCCCACGCCGGTACGGGCCGCAATCTGTCGGAAGCCCGCTCGCCGGCCTATCTGGACACGCCCAAGGGCCGAATCGCCCTCATCTCCGTCACCTCCTCCGGGCCCCAGGCGATGCGGGCGGGGGAGCAGTGGCGCGACGGCGCCGGCCGCCCCGGAGCCAACGTCCTCCGCTACATGACCCAGTACACCGTGGACCGGCCTGTTTTCGACGGGCTACGCCGCCTCAGCGAAGGGCTGGGCTTCGAGAGCTTCAAGGCCCATCGCAGGACCAACCCGTGGCAAGGCCATTTTGCTGAAGACAACGACAACCAGTTCTTCCTGCCGAGCCTGAATAACGAGTGGCAGTACCCGGAACCCAATGGCACCCTGTTCACCCTGGGAGAGACTTTCAGAACGCACCAAATCCTCAATGGAGAGGATGTGGAAGGGAACCTCCAGCGGATCCGTGACGCACGGCGGCAGGCGGACTGGGTCATCGTGAGCATGCACTCCCACGAGCAAGGGAAGACCTCGGATGACCCCGCGGACATGGTCGTCGCCTTCGCCCATGCCGCCATCGACGCCGGCGCCGACGTGTTTTCAGGCCACGGCCCCCACGTGGACCGGGGCATCGAGATTTACAACGGAAAGCCGATCTTCTACGCCCTGGGGCACCTTACCCTCCAGAACGACACGGTCCTCCAGATGCCCTGGGATAACATGCGCCGCGTCGGGTTGAGCTGGGAGGCGACCCCTGCCGACTTCTTCGATTTCCGGGCCGGCAGAGAGCATCTGGACGAGTGGACGGGGTTCGCCGACGAGCCCTTCCGGTGGCGCAACGCCGTCGCCACCATAAACTTCAAAGCCAATCAACTCCGGGAGATACGGCTCTATCCCATAGATCTGGGGTTCAAACGACCGCGCTCCCAGAGAGGGCGGCCGGCCCTGGCCGAAGGCAAAGTGGCCGAAGAGGTCCTGAGCCTGTTCCAGCGGCTCTCCGCCCCCTATGGGACCAGGGTGGATGTGGAGGACGGGGTAGGCGTGATCAAGATCGGCTAGTTGACGGCCCAAAAGCGGGAGATTGCACCTGCCGGTCAACTTGGTGTTGACAGGATGACACCGGTTTTACCTCCGTCCCAGGGGGGCAAGGCCACCACGACCGTCTTTCCGGCGTAAGCCGGAATCCAGAGAAGTGCTGGCTGGAGCCCCCTCCCGTGGAAGGGCGTGGAAGGGCCGGGATGACGCACCAGGTATCAAGCCATTTACGAGACACTACACTAGCTGTTGCCTGCGCTCCCCTGGCAATAGGGACAACGCAGTTCCCTGGCATCTTCCGCGCCGTAGTCGCTTGCCGCGCGAGCCTCGGATATGTAGCCGTTCACCAGGTCGCTCGCCAGCCGGTCCCTGTCCCGCCGGCCAGGGTCCCCATATCCGCCGGCGCCGGCTATCTCGTACCACACACTACTCCCGTCGGGGACGGGGAAGGCGGGGCCTTTGCTGTTCAGCGGCATCTTCCGGCCATCGGGGCCCACCAGGTACACCTTGGTGGGAGCACCGGAGAGTCCGCCGAAGAGACCGAAGGGCGCGGATTTGGTGCGCTCGCAGCACACGGCAGCCACCGCGGTGTGCCCCAGGACGCGCCAGACCCGGCGCACGCCGCAGCCGCCACGGTACTCTCCAGCTCCCCCGCTATCCGGGATGATCTCGTACCGGTCAATGAGAACGGGGAACCGCATTTCAAGCTGCTCGATGGGTGTGTTCATGGTGTTGCTGATGCCGCTCTTCACCGCGTTGATCCCGTCCTGGTTGGGCCGTGCCCCCATCCCTCCGCCCATGGTCTCGTAGCTCACGTACCGCCGTCGTGTCACCGGGTCTTGGCCGCCCAGGGTCAAAATGGCCGAGGTCCCCTGAGAGCAGGCGAGCACCCTGTCGGGGTAGCCGGGAGCCACCGCGCCAAAGACCATGTCGCAAATACGGTGGGTCATCTCATGATTGGCGTAGACCACGGGGGCCGGGGGCAGGACGTTGACCACGCTGCCCGCGGGGGCCGTAACGTCGATGGGCCGCCAGGCGCCCGAGTTGGGCGAAATCAGGTCATTGGCGTCGACGATCATCTTGACGGCGGTATACACCCCCGAGGCGGTAACCGCCAGAGGGGCGTTCATCGGCCCTTCGACCTGGGGGTCGCTGCCGCTGAAGTCGATGGTCATCCGGTCTCCGCTCTTGACGACCTTGAGCTTCAGGTTGATGGGCTCGTCCTCCGTCTGGCCTGCGCCGATAATGCCGTCGCCGTCGCAGAAGTCCTCGAAGTGGAACTCGCCGTCCTCCAATCGTTCTAGCTGTGCCCGCATCATGCGCTCGGAGTAGTCCTGGACCTCCTGCATGGCCGCCATCACCATATCCGCGCCGTACTTTCGCGCCATCTCCTGGACGCGGACCGAGCCCCGGTAGTTGGCGGCAATCTGGGCCCTCAGGTCGCCGCGCCGCTCCTCGGGGGTCCGCACGTTGACGAAGATGATGCTGTCGACGTCCGTATTCAAGGCGCCGGCCGTGTACAGCCGGACCGCCGGGAGCCGCAACCCCTCGCCGTATATCTCTGAGGTCGCTCCGTAGCTGCCGGGACTGGCGCTTCCGATGTCTGGCCAGTGGGCCCTCACGCAGGTGAACCCCATCAGCATCTGCTCGTCCAGGTAGATGGGCGCGACCACGTTGACATCCGGAAGATGCGACCCACCGAAGTACGGGTCGTTGTGAATGAATAGGTCCCCCGGAGCGAAGCTCTGGAAGGTGGCCAGGATCGCCTTGACCGTCAGGGGCATGGAGCCCAGGTGGATGGGAATATCCGGGCCCTGGGCCACCATGTTGCCCGAGGCGTCGAAGATGCCGCAGGAGTAGTCGCCGGCCAGCTTGAGGAGCGGGGAGTAGGCGGTCTTGGCCAGGACGATCTTCATCTCCTCGGCGGCGGAGATCAGGCTGTTCTTGATCACTTGAAAGGTGATCGGATCAAGGTTGTCCCTCATACTCCACTCCTCAGGGTGATCGTGCCCCATTCGGTCACGGTGGCGGACTGGCCCGGATATACCACGATGGTGGAGCTGGCCTCTTCCACGATGGCCGGCCCCCGGACGGCCGCGTCCACTGGCAGCTTGGTCCGGTCGTACACTGGGCAGAGGATGAACCCCGTTTCTTTGAAGAACACACTCCGTTCCGCGGCGACGGCTCCGTCCAGCGGTCCATCTGGTCTGGCGACGGGCCGGACAACGTAGCTTCGGGAGAGCCGGCCGATGGCGCTGACCCGTAGGTTCACCAGCTGTACCGCTTCCCCTGGGGCATTGTACCCGTACACGGCCAGGTGCTGAGCGTGGAACCGCTCGGTGATCGCGGTCAGATCACCGGCCTCCAACTCGGAGAGGCCGACTGGCACGGTAAGCTCGTAGGCCTGATGGACCAGCCGGAGGTCCATCGAGTGGCGGACCTCCCATCGCTCACGGTCGATTCTGGACCGGGCCAGCATGTCCCCGGCCTCCCGCTCCATCTGGCGGTACCCTTCTCGTATCAAGGTCAAGACGTCCCGGCCAAGGGGCGCGAACAGGGTCCGGACGTAGTCCCGTTTCAGGTCGCTGCAAACGAGGCCGATGGCGGAGAAGACGCC
>CAYOAF010000237.1:0-6650 GCA_964401855.1 uncultured Dehalococcoidia bacterium | reverse complement strand
AGCAACGCTACGATGGCGGCGGTGAACCAATGGTTCCGGCGTAAGAAGAGCTTGGCCATGGCCCTGGTGACCACCGGCCATGGTTTCGGCGGCGCGGTTATCACCCCCTTAGTGGCTGTGATGGTTTTCAACCTCGGCTGGCAGAAAGCCGCCTTCATCTCCGGCGCAGGTATTATCGCGTTGGTGGTGCCGTTGTCCCTATTCGTCCGGCGGACCCCCGAAAGCATGGGCCTGCTGCCCGACGGGGATACCGTGCCTCGAGTGCCTGCTCCGCAGCCGGTCACACCGAGGAGAGAAAAAGAACCGGTCTCCGGGGCCGCAGAACCGGCCGTCTCAGCGCTGGCATCCCGGTGGAGTGCGCCCGGCGTCGATTTCACCGCTGGCGAGGGGATGAAGACCCTCTCCTATTGGCTGCTGGTGGTTGCCGTTGGGCTGCGCAACACGGTGCACGCCGGGGTCACGTTCCACCTGGCGCCCATGATGGTCTGGGCCGGAACCAGCGAACCCAAAGCCGCCTTTCTGGTGAGCCTGACGGCTCTCGGCGCCCTGGTGTTCAACCCGGCGGTGGGCTGGATGGGTGACGCCTGGTCGAAACGGAAAATGAGCGCCATAACCATGGGCGTCGGCGCGGCGGCCATGCTGATGCTGCTGGCCCGCAACTCGGACCTGTGGTACCTGTCGCTATTTGTTGTCCTGCTGGCCTTCGCCGAAAGCGCCAATCCGTTGGCCACGGCCATCCTGGGAGATTACTTCGGCCGGAGGAGTTTCGCCACCCTCAGGGGCTGGCAACACCTGCCCGACCAGATCATGTCCATGACCACCCCGGTGTGGATGGGGATGGTTTTCGACCGCACCGACAGCTACTACTGGTCGTTGGTGCCCCTGGCGAGTATGTACGTCCTGGCCACCGGCTTCTTCTGGTGGCTTCCCCGGCCCCCGCCCCCGGCCAGGTTGCGCAACCTGGAAGGAAGCGCCGGAGGGGCTCAACCAGGGGTTCCTGGGTTACAATAGCGCAGACGGCCGGCGGACAACACAGATGTCAGCCATGGGAGTGGGTATCCCGGCACCACGGCTGGGCCGATGTACCCGCCGCCGGCGTTCGGCAATTATTTGGCGCAAGGACAAGTCCTGCCCGATGACCCGGTGACGGCCATCGAAGATTGGCATAGAGAAGATTTGGTATAGAGCGGAGGTTGCATATGGTACTCGAGTCAGGTGAGATAACCAGAGAAGGTGTCGAAAAGCTGAAAGCCCGGTTGGGTTCCTTCAACCGGCCCCGTCAGTACGGTGTTGGTCTGTTCAACGAGCAGGCAAGCCAGGATGCCATCCGCCATTTCTGTCAGGGGATTGGCGACTCGAACCCCCTTTACTGGGACTTGAGCTACGGTCACGCCACCAAATTCGGCACCATCCTCGCTCCCCCGTGTTTCCTATACAGCGTCTATTGGACTTCGGGGCGCGTCGGCGGATTGCCTGGGGTCCACGGCTTCCACGCCGGCAATGACTGGGAGTGGTTCCAGCCCATCCGTCTGGACGACAAGATTTCGGTGCAGGAGCAGTTCACCGGTCTGGAGGAGAAGGAGAGCCAGTTCGCAGGGAAGATCCTGATTCAGTCCAGCGTGAGCTACTACTACAACCAGCGGGGTGAGGCCATCGCCAAGACCCGTGGCTGGCAGATCCGGGCGGAGCGCAGCGCGGCCCGGGAACGGCGGAAGTACAACTTCGAGCCGTACGTGTACTCTCGTGACGAGATCTCGGCCATTCAGGAAGCCGTGCTGGGTGAAGAAATCCGGGGGAACAACCCCCGTTGGTTCGAGGACGTGAACTTGGGGGACGACCTGAAGCCGGTGGTCAAGGGACCCATGAGCCACGGCGACATCACCGCCTTCGTGGCCGGCTGCATCGGAGGCATCTCCCACGGAATCCAACTGAACGAGATGCTGCGGCACCCGTCCTGGGGATTCACCGACCCCAACACCGGCGCCCTGGAGGCCATCATCCGCGTCCACGACATCCAGGAGGCGGCGGACAGCGCCGGGCTTCCCGGGGCCTACGACTACGGATGCCAGCGCTGCTGCTGGATGGGCCATCTGCTGACCAACTGGGTTGGGGACCATGGGTTCGTGAAGAAGATGTACGTCGAGCTGCGGCGGTTCAACGTCCTCGGCGACACCACCTGGTGCAAGGGGCGGGTGACCGGCAAACGCGAGGAGAACGGGGAACACCTGGTGGACATGGATGTATGGGGAGAGAACCAGCGTCAGGAGGTCACCATGAAGGGCACGGCCACCGTCCGGCTGCCGTCCAAGCTGGCGGGCTGGTAGCCGCCTCCCTCTTCCCACTTAATTGGCAAAGGATCAAGTTGCCCGCCGAAGGCGGCCCGGCCCGGCTCGAATCGACGCTTTAATACCTGGTCAACTGGATGCTGATCATTGTCATTCTGAGCAAAACGAAGAATCTTGGTGTTACGCTGGGATTCTTCGCCGCTCCGCTCCTCAGAATGGCATGATGCAAGAAACAAGCTGACTGAGTACTTGTCCACGGAATTTGGGCGCGCCCGTCCGGTGGCGCAAACAATGTCCGAGTGAACGGCCCGGCTTGGCCGGAGCCGTAAGCGAGGTGCGCCACGTCTACATCCCGAACTTCTCCGCCGCTCGGGCAAAGCCCTCCATCGCCCCTTCCAGCACCCGGTCTTCCATACAGTACGAGATTCGGAAATAGCCCGGCGTGCCAAACCCCCGGCCCGGCACCGCCAGCACGTTCCACTCCAGCAAGGTACTCACGAAGGCCACGTCGTCCTCCAGGGGGGACTTGGGAAACAGGTAGAACGCGCCCTGGGGTTTCACTAGCGAGTACCCCAACTCAGTGAGCTGGGCGCAGAGGTAGTCGCGTTTGCGCTGGTAGCCGGCCACGTCGACGCTGACCCCTTGGAGGGCCCGCACCGCGTGCTGCATCAAAGCCGGGGCGTTGACGAAGCCCAGGGTGCGGTTGCAGAAGGTCAAGCCGTCCACCAGTTCCTCCTGTTGCGGATAGGAGGGATTGACCGCGATGTAGCCGATGCGCTCGCCGGGCAGGGCCAGGTCCTTGGCGTGGGAATTGACTACGATGGTGTTCTGGTAGTGGGGGAACACCTGGGGGTAGGATAGGCCGTCGTAGATGATGCGCCGGTACGGCTCGTCGCTGACGATGAAGATCTCACTTTGGTGCTCCTCCTGCTTGCGTCGCAGCAGGGCGGCCAGTCCCGCCAGCCTGCCGGCCGGGTAGACGATCCCGGTGGGGTTGTTGGGCGAGTTGATGATGACCGCCCTGGTTTTCGGCGTTACGGCGGCCTCGATGGCTTCCAGGTCGGGTTGAAAGTCCGGGCCGGTGGGTACCGTGACCGCCACCCCGGCGTGGTTGTCGACGTAGAAGCCGTACTCCACGAAGTAGGGCGCCAGGATGATGACTTCTTGCGCCGGGTCGAGGATCGTCTTGAGGACCACGTTCAGGGCCGCCGCCGCCCCGCAGGTCATTACGATGTGGCCGGCGGCGAAGGGCAAACCGGTCTCCGCCTTCAGGCCGTCGGCCACCGCCTGCCGGGTCTCCGGGTAGCCGGCGTTGGGCATGTAGCGGTGCATTCCCTTGGCGGGATGCTCGGCCAGGCGACGCAGCTCCCGGACGAACCGCTCCGGGGGCTCCAGCACCGGGTTGCCCAGGGACAGGTCGAAGACGTTCTCCTCACCGTACTGGGCTTTTAGGGCAATGCCGGCCTCGAACATCCGGCGGATCCAGCCCCCTTGCTCCACCAGGCCTCGGACTTTTCGTGAAACTGCCATGTGCGTTACCTCTCCGGATTCCCTTTAGGGAAGAACGACTCGTTTGACTCCTGGCCAAGGGTTCAACGCAGGCCGATCTCCGCTTCTACCATGCGAAAGCCCATGCCTTTGCCGAACTGGTAGGATACGCTGTACTCCACCATTTCCAACTCCACCTCCTCGCCCAAAAGCTGGGCCATGGAGGTCAACGGCCGGTCTTCAATTCCACAGGAGACTATGTGATCGTAATAGGACAGGTCGGTGTTGACGTTGATGGCAAAGCCGTGGTAGGCGACACCCCGGCTGATCCGCACGCCGATGGCGGCGATCTTGGCGTTCCCGACCCACACGCCGGTCAGTCCCGGTTCAGGCCCGCCCTGGATATCGAAATCGGCCAAGGTGTCGATGATAATCCGTTCCAGGGTCCGCACGTACTTCACCGGGCCTCCCCATTCCCGAAGGTCCACCACCGGATACCCCACCAGCTGCCCCGGCCCGTGGTAGGTGACCTGGCCCCCCCGGTCGGTATCGTAAACGGAGATACCCTTCGCCTCGAGCTGATCGGGGGTCAGCGAGATATGGCCGGGGCGGCTGAGGCGGCCTCTAGTGTAGACCGGGGGGTGTTCCAAGAGCAACAGAGTGTTGGGCTGCTGTCCCTGGCCCACCGACCGGGCCAGGCGTGCCTGCAAGCTCCAGGCCTGTTGATAGTCGGCGTTGCCCAAGCGGGCTACCTGGCAGAGGGTAAGCGACGGCACGCCCAGGGCCTCAGTAGATGGGGGTATCGGGGCCCATGGACTCCAGCCGGGTTTTCACCGCCAGCAGGAAGCCGCTGGACTCGGACCCGTCATTGATCCGGTGGTCGAAGGACAGGCACAGGTTCATCATGGACCGGATGGCGATGGCATCGTCGCGCACCACAGCGCGTTTCAGGATCGCCTCGGTGGTCAGAATAGCCGCCTGGGGGTGGTTGATGATCGGCTGGGAGACAACGGACCCGATGGCCCCGGTGTTGTTCAAGGTGAAAGTGCCGCCTTGGACATCGTCCAGGGTCAGCTTTTGCTGGCGGGCCCGGTGGGTCAAGTCACGGGTCGTCCGGGCCAGCTCGGCCACGCTCAACCGGCCGGTGTCATGAATCACCGGCACGATCAGCCCTTGGGGTGCGGCCACCGCGATGCCCAGGTTGATCCGCTTTTTCAGGATGATCTTGTCACCGCCCCAGGAAGCATTGAGGGTTGGGTGCTCTTTCAACGATTCCGCCACCGATTTGACCACAAAGGGAAGGTAAGTTAGATCCACGCCCTCCCGCTCTTCAAAACCGGCCCGCACCTGGGAGCGGAGGGCCACCAGGCTGGTGACGTCCACTTCGACAGTGCTCCAGGCGTGAGGGATCTGACTCGCGCTGCGGACCATCGCATCGGCGATCATCCGCCGCACCGGGGTCAGGGGAATGTGCTCATCTTCCTGCCCGGTGGCTGGCTTGGCCGCCGTACCTGGTCCGGCCTCCAGGTGCCTCTCCACGTCGTCCCTGGTGATGCGGCCTCCCAGGCCGGTGCCCCGTAGTCGGGCCAGGTCAACTCCATGCTCTTGGACCAAGCGGCGGACCACGGGAGAGAGACGGGCTGTCCCGCCCGACGGTTTGGCGGCGGCGCCTGGAGATTCGAGGGTGGCTTCTGATGGGGCTTCCGGCGCCGGCCCGCCGCCGGTGGGGCCTACCGGCAGGACGCCCTTGACCAGGTAGCCGGTGGTGCCGGCCAGCTTGGCCGCGGCGGGCTCAGGAGCGGGGGCTGTTTTCGCCGGGACCTCGTCCGTCTCCACTTCGGCGATGGGCGCTCCCATCGGCAGGGTCTCGCCTTCTTGGGCCAGTATCCGCAGCAGTGACCCGCTCACCGGCGACGGCACTTCCATGGTTACTTTATCGGTGATCACTTCCACGAGCGGCTCGTAGCGCTCGATGGCCTCGCCCGGCTGTTTCAACCACTTGCCGATGGTGCCTTCGATTACCGATTCGCCAACGTGGGGAAGCTCGATGATTACGGCCAAGACTACTTCCCCCTCGTCAGTATACGGCCAGCTTGCGCAAGGCGTCGGCGATCTTTTCGGTACTGGGCATATAGGCGTCTTCTAGGGTCTCGGCGAAAGGCATGGTGGGCACGTCGGGTCCGCAGAGCCGGGCAATGGGGCCGTCCAGGTGCTCGAACGCCTGGCCAGCCGCTAGGGCTGCCACCTCGGCACCCACTCCCCCGGTAACGTTGTCTTCATGGACGATGAGCAGCTTGCCGGTCTTCTTGACCGATTCAAGCACCGTGTCCTTGTCCAGCGGCTTCAACGTCCGCAGGTCAACGACCTCCACATCGACGCCCTCCGGCCCCACCATTTCCGCCGCTTCCAGGCAATAGTGGAGCATCAACCCGTAGGTAACCAGGGTGATATCATCCCCGGCCCGCTTTACGTCCGCCGCTCCAATGGGCAGGGTGTACTCACCTTCCGGGACCTCTCCCCGGACCAGCCGGTAGGTCTTCTTGTGCTCCAGGAAAACGACCGGGTTGTTGTCCCGGACCGAGGACTTGAGCAGGCCCTTGGTGTCGTAGGGTGTTGCCGGGGCGACCACCTTGAGGCCGGGGGTATGGAAAAAGTGGGACTCCACGTTCTGAGAGTGGAACAGGCCGCCGCGGATCCCACCGCCATAGGGAATACGGACGACCAAAGGGACCTGAACCGCGCCGTTGGTCCCGTAGCTGGCCCGTGCCGCCTCTCCGATGAGTTGGTTGACCGCAGGCCATACAAAGTCGGAGAACTGCACTTCGGCCATCGGCCGCAGGCCGCGGAAGGCGGCCCCCAGTGCGATTCCCATGATTG
>CAYOAF010000236.1:0-11973 GCA_964401855.1 uncultured Dehalococcoidia bacterium | reverse complement strand
GGTGGAGGCAGAGATTCTGGAGGCGGGCAACGACGCCATCTACGTTCACCTGGACGTGACCCGGGAGACCGACTGGCGGGCGGCTATCGATACTGCTCTCGACCGCTACGGAAAGCTGAATGTCCTGGTGAACAACGCCGGGATTCTCATCCGCAAGAGAATCGAAGATACCACTGAAGAGGACTGGGACCGCATCATGGCCGTGAACGCCAAAGGGGTGTTCCTGGGCACCAGGGAGGCCATACCCGCCATGCGCCGGGCCGGCGGAGGCTCCATCGTCAACATATCCTCCACCGCCGGGCTGGTGGCCAGCCCCCAGGGCGGCGCCGGCTACACCGCCACCAAGGGAGCGGTCCGTCTCTTCACCAAGGCCACCGCGATCCAGCACGCCCAAGACAACATCCGGTGTAACTCCGTCCATCCTGGTCCGATCGATACACCCATGATTCAGGACACCCTGACCGACCCCGCGAAGCTGGAACAGCGGATGCGGCGGTTGCCCATGGGCCGGGTAGGGACACCCGAAGATATCGCCTACGGGGTCCTTTATCTGGCCTCCGATGAGTCCTCCTTCGTCACCGGCGCTGAGCTGGTCATCGACGGGGGCACCTCGGCCGAGTAAGCATGGCCTGGGAGGGCCGGCGGCGGCTCTGCCAGCCGACTTGTCTGGAGTTATTTCGTAAAGAATCAAAGGGACCCATTCCGGCGAGATTGGGTCCCCCTGATTCTTTTCCGGAGGTCAGCTTTTTCGGTTGGGGAATCAGAGCCTGAATTGACTCGCCCCCTCGGCCGCCTTATTATCGTGATTGGACGCTCCCGGCGCCGGCCGGATTGTTCCGAGGCAGAGCCGCCCGGCTCGACTCTATGGATGTCTGTCGTGGCTGGGTGCGGGTAAAGAGCCAGCCCTGGAGCTTCGAAAACTCTACAGCCGATCTGATCGGAGGATAAGATGCCCAAGTTTTCCGCCAACGGAGTGAACCTGCACTACGAGGTCACCGGCGAAGGGTTTCCTCTGGTGTGGAGCCATGAGTTCTCGGGCTGCATCGAAAGCTGGGACCCTCAGGTGAAGTTTTTCTCCCGGCGGTACCAGGTGATCACCTACGCGTCCCGGGGCTATCCGCCCTCGGACGTGCCGGAGGACCCGGAAGCCTACTCCCAGGACATAGTGGTGGAGGATTTGCACCTGCTGCTGAACCACCTGGGTATCCAGCAGGCCTTCATCGGGGGACTGTCCATGGGGGGCGCCGTCGCCCTGAACTTCTCCATCGCCCACCCGCAGATGGCCAAGGGGGTGATTGTCGCCGCCGCCGGCAGTGGTTCCGACCCCGGCAACCGGGACAAGTGGCTGGCGGATGGACAGGCCCTGGCCGGCCGGCTGTTGTCGGAAGGGATGGAAGCCGTGGCCAAGGACTACGCCCGCACCCCTGTCAGAGTGCAACTTCTTCGCAAGGACCCCAAAGGCTGGCAGGAGTTCTACGAGGGACTGGCGACCCACTCAGCCCTGGGCTCGGCGTTGACCTACCGGGGCTTCATGTTGAAACGGCCCACAACGTTCTCCCTGGAGGAGAAGCTGCGCCGGCTTCGGGTGCCGGCCCTGATCTTGGTTGGCGACGAGGATGAACCCTGTATCAATCCGGCGGTCTTCATGAAACGGAACATACCGAGGGCCGGGCTGGCCGTGTTCCCTCAGAGCGGCCACGCGATCAACCTGGAGGAACCGGACCTCTTCAACCGGACGGTGCTGGATTTTCTAACCGCGGTGGAGGCGGACCGCTGGCCGGCGCGGGCGGGCTAGCTTTTTAGCTCCTCGATGATCCTCCTCAATGTCTGCTCGTCGGCCGGTGAGGATGTGTCCATGTTGAACACGTATTCGTCCAGCAGGCCCCCAAAGCGTTCCTTTACCCGCCCGGCCACCTCGTCGTATGGGCCCTGGATGGACAGGGTGTCCAGCATTTCGTCGCTTATCAGGTCCCCCATCTTGTCCCACTCGCCCTTTACGGACAGGGCATGCAGCGCCGGGCTCACATCCTGGAAGCCGTGGACCTCCAGCACCGGGGAATAGGTCCTGGTGGAGGCGTAGAAGGCGATCTGCTGCTTGGCGGCCGCTCTCTTGGAGGCTACGGTTTCCTGGTTGGGTCCGGTGGTCACGAAACTGGAACCGTTGAGCACAGTGTCGGACGGATTGCGCCCCACTTTTCCCGCCCCTTTGTTGATGTTGGGTTTGACGACATCAGTCACGTACTTGGCGGAGGATATGGGATGGAGGGACAACCCGTCGCACAACTCGCCGACGGTCCGGCAGTTGAACGGGTTGACCGCACTGATGTACACCCGAGGCCTGGGAACGGAGATGGCGCCCGGACTGAAGAAAGGGGTCATCAGCGAAAAGTTGTAGAATCGTCCCTGGAAGTCCAGCTTCTTCCCGTCCTGCCAGGTGTCCCAGATGGCGTGCAGCGCCTGGATGTACTCCCGCAGGCGGGGTCCGGGCGAGTCCCAGGGGACGGAAAAGCGGCGCTCCATGTGGCCCTTTACCTGGGTGCCCATGCCCAGGCGGAAGCGTCCTCCGGAGAATCCCTGAAGGTCCCAGGCGGCGTAGGCGACCGACATGGGGGAACGGGGGAAGACGATGGCCACCCGAGTCTCCAGGGTCAGGCGGGTCGTGGCGCTCGCAGCCAGCAAGAGAGGGTAGAAGGGGTCGTGGCCCGTCTCCTCGCTACACAGGCCGTCGTAGCCCATTGACTCCGCCCAACGGGCCTGCTCCGGAACGTCTTTCAGCTTGGTGGTTTTGAGGTTGTAGATTACGCGCATACCCACTGTCGAAACTCCTTGCCCATCCTTAGAATAATTGCGGACCGAGCCCGGCTAACCGGCGGTGAACCCTCCATCCACCGCCAGCTCGGCGCCGGTTATGTAGGACGCTTCATCGGAGGCCAGGAAGAGCACCGCGTAAGCCACTTCTTCCCGGCGGCCCACTCGGCCCAGGGGCGTCTGGGCCATCCTGCGAATCCCCTCGGCTTCGTCCCTACTGTAGCTTTCCGCCATGGGCGGCATCCGTCCGGGGTGAACCGAGTTTGCCCTGATGCAGTCCTTTCCATAGCGGACCGCCGTGGCTTTGGTGAAAAGCCGCACCGCGCCCTTGGAGGCGTTGTATGCCGGGTGGCCGGTGGTGGTGCCGATCAGGCCCGCTATCGACGAAATGTTGACGATGGAGCCACCGCCTGCCTCAACCATCTTGGGAACGGCGTACTTGGTGCCCAGGAAGACGCTCTTGGAATTGACCTCCATGATACGGTCCCATCCTTCCGGGCTGGTAATGTCGGGATGGTTGCGGCCGCTGACTCCGGCGTTGTTCACTAGCACGTCCAGCTTGCCAAACCTGGACACCGTCCGGTCTACCGCGTCCCTCCAGTCGTCTTCCTTGGTCACGTCCAACCGGACGAACATGATCTCTCCGCCGGCCTCCGCGACCTCTGCCTCGACCCGCCGGCCTTCCTCCTCTAGGAGGTCCGCGATGACGACTTTCGCGCCTTCCTGGACGAACATCTTGGCTTCCACTTCGCCCATTCCTCGGGCGCCTCCGGTTATCAGGGCAACCTTGCCTTCCAGCCGCATAGTCCCTCCTCTTTCAAAAACCAGCAGTCAGTCTACCGCCCTCGCCTTCCTCCACTTGCCGAACACCCGGGAAGACAGTCCCGGACGAGACCTGTCCTCCGGAGAAGGTCTTCGAAGTTCCTGCCAAAACTCCAGTTCCTAGTAAATTGCCGCTACCTGGCGGTAAACCCGCCGTCCACCAACAACTCGGTGCCGGTGATGTAAGACGCCTCGTCCGAGGCCATGAACAGCACCGCATTGGCGACCTCGATGGGCTTGCCTTCCCGTCCCATGGGTATCGCCGCCAACCTGGCGTCTTGGCTTCCGCCATCGCCCCTGGCGCCCGAGGTCAGCATGGCGGGCATGCTTCCCGGATGGACTGAGTTGACCCGGATGCCGGCCTTGGCATGCTGTACCGCCGCCGCCTTGGTCACCAGCCGGACCGCACCCTTGGAGGCGTTGTAGCCGGGGTGCACGTAGGTCTGGCCGACGAACCCGGACATGGACGAGATGTTCACAATGGCGCCGCCGCCGGCCTTCTTCATCTCCGGGATGGCATGTTTCATGCCCAGGAAGACGCCCTTGGCGTTTACGTCCATCAGCAGGTCCCAGGCCTCGGTGCTGCCGAAGTCGCCGAAGCCGCTGCCGCTGATACCGGCGTTGTTGACCAGGATGTCCAGCTTGCCGAACTGGGCCACCACCTGGGCGACCGCCCGCTCCCACTGGTCCTCCTTGCTCACGTCCAACGAGACAAACATCGCCTGGCCGCCGGCCCCGGCAATCTCGGCTTCCACCTTTCGGCCATCCTCTTCCCGGAGGTCGGCAACGGCGACCTTGGCCCCTTCACGGGCGAACAGCTTGGCTTCCTCGGCGCCCATGCCGTGGGCCCCGCCTGTGATTATCGCCACCTTTCCTTCCAGTCGCATCCTCTCACTCCTCTCTTCGATTCATCGGGCGGTAAACCCGCCGTCGACCGCCAGCTCGGCCCCGGTTATGTAGGAGGCTTCGTCGGAGGCCAGGAACAGCACCGCGTAGGCCACTTCCTCTTGGCGGCCCTCCCGGCCCAAGGGCGTCAGTGCGAGCGACGCCTGGCGCCAGGTCTGCTCCATTGGGACGCTTTTTCCCATGGGCGGCATGTATCCGGGGTGAACCGAGTTTGCCCGGATGCCGTCCTTCCCGTAGCGCACCGCCGTAGCCTTGGTGAAGAGCCGCACCGCGCCCTTGGAGGCATTGTACGCCGGGTGGCCGGTTTCAGAGCCGACCAGGCCCAGCATTGAAGAAATGTTGACGATGGAGCCCCCTCCAACCTCCTGGAACTTGGGCACGGCGTAGGTGGTGCCCAGGAAGACGCCTTTGGAATTGACCTCAATGATGCGATCCCATCCTTCCAGGCTGGAAATGTCGGGATAAGAGCGGCTGCTGATTCCGGCGTTGTTCACCAGCACGTCCAGCTTGCCAAACTCGGACACCGCCCGGTCCACCGCCTCCCTCCAGTCGTCCTCCTTGGTGACGTCCATCTTGATGAACATGGCCTCTCCACCCGCCTCGGCGACCCCCGCCTCCACCTGCCACCCTTCCTCCTCCAACAAGTCTCCGATAACGACCTTGGCACCTTCCCGCGCGAAAAGCATGGCCTCCACCGCGCCCATCCCCCGGGCCCCTCCTGTTATGAAGGCAACCTTGCCTTCCAGCCGCATAGTCCCTCCTCTTGCAGAAACAGGTTTCAGAACCGGGCAGTCAGTTTATGACCCCGGCTTCCTGCCACCGAGCAACAGCCTCGGGAGACATTCCCAGCATCTCCACGAATACGTGATGGTTATGCTGGCCTAGCAGCGGTCCTGCAGAGCGAACCGTGGGCGGCGTTTCGCTGAGTTTCCAGGGCGGACCCTGGACAATTTGGGCGCCCAGGACCGGGTGCTCGACCTCTCGCCATACCTCGCGGGCCATCAAATGGGGGTCCTCCGCCAGGTCCCGGCTGCTCATTGAGGGGGCGGCGGCCACCCCGGCGGACTGGAGTATTCGAGCGGCCTCCTCCGAGGTGTGCTTGGCCGTCCATCCCTGGACCGCCTCGTCCAGCGCCTCCTGGTTCCTGCAGCGGAGAAGCCGGTCTGAAAAGCGGGGGTCCGACGCCCAGTCTCCCCGGCCGGTGGCGCGGCACAGGGCCTGCCACTCGGTGTCGTTCCCCACGGCGATCGTCAGCCAGGCGTCGTCGCCTTTGGCCTGGTAGCAGCCGTGGGGCGCCATCCCGGGCTCGCGGTTGCCCTGCCGGTGCTGGACCCGGCCGTTCATCGCATATTCCATCAGCGCCTCGCCGCCGAACATGGTCAGGGCCTCACTGGCCGAGAGGTCGATGAGGCCTCCCTCGCCGGTGCGCCGCCGGTGGAACAGGCCGGTCAAGACGGCGAAGGCCGACGTCGCCCCAACCCGGGCGTCGATGCTGTCCCTCAACTCCGAAGGTGGGGCGTCCGGGTACCCGGTCAGGTGCCCCAGGCCGCTGAGGGAGTTGAAAACGTTGGCGTAACCGGGATAGGAACTCTCCGGCCCAGCGCTGCCCGCGCTCGACCCGGAGACCATGACGATGCTGGGGTTCACCCGGCGCAACCGATCGTACCCCAACCCCATTCTCTCCATAACGCCGGGGCGCATGTTCTCCACCACGGCGTCGCTTATCGACACCAATCTGAGGGCCAGTTCCAGGGCCGCGGGCTCCTTGAGGTTTAGCTGGACGCACATCTTGTTCAGGTTGAGGCTGTTGTACACTGGAGAGTCTTCCGGGTCGTCGTAGGCGTAGGGCGGACGGCGCATGCCTTCCAGCCTTACCCGGCTCTCGACCTTGATGACCTCCGCCCCCAACATCCCAACGAACAAGGGGGAGATGGGACCGGCCAAGAGGCTGGAAAAATCCAGTATCCGGACCCCCGCGAGGGCCGGCCTGGACGCTTCGACGCGGGCACCCACTAGATCACCCCTCCTCTGCGCAAGCCGGTGAGGTCCTGGGGAGTCAACCCCAACTCACCGCAGAGTATCTCCTCGTTGTGCTGGCCCAGCAGGGGCGCCGGGCGGTCCGCCGGCCGGGGGCAAGAGGAGAGCTGGTACGGCTGGGAGGGGTATCGGAGGGTCCCGGCCTTCGGGTGGTCCACGTCGGTAAAGAAGCCCCTGGCCGCAAGCTGCGGCGAGTTGAACAGGTCCTCCGAAGTGGAGAAGGGTGAGGCGGGGCAGCTATTGGAGGCCAACTGATGGTATATCTCGTCCTTGTTTCGCGTGGCGGTCCACTCACGGATAATCCGGTTGGCCTCTTCGCCGTGCTCGATGCGGGCCCCCCTGTTGCGAAACCTTTTCTGCTCGGCCAACTCCGGCCTGCCCATAACCTCGGCCAGCGCCCGCCACTGATGGTCCTCTCTGGGGTAGACGTTGACATAACCGTCCCTACAGGCGTAGATGCCGCCGTACTCGTAGTTACGGGAGCGGTTGTTCAGCTGGCCGATGCCGTGGTACAGGGCCAGGGTGAGGCGGTTCACCGACATCGTGGCCTCTTGCTTTGATACGTCCACGTGCTGTCCCAGGCCCCAGACCTCCCTAGCGAAAAGAGCGGCCACCGTGGCCGAGGCAGCGGTCAACCCCGCGTCGTACTCGCCGACGTGGGCCCCGGCGGTGATGGGGGCCCGGTCGGGATACATGGAGTAGCCGATGCCCCCCGGCATGGTGTAGCCTTCGCCGGCGGCATGGAACGTGTTGATGTGGTGCGCCTTCCATTGGGACCTGGGCCCGTCCTGGCCGTATGGGGTGATAGAGACGCAGATCAACCGCGGGTTGACCTGCCGGAGGGTGGCGTAGTCCAGTCCCAGGGGTTCCGCCGTTCCGGGGCAAGCATCCTCCACCAGCACGTCGGCCCCAGAGACGAGCCGGGTGAACAGGTCTCGCCCGGCCGGCAGGGCCGGGTCCAGGGTGATGCTCTGCTTGTTGGTGGCCAGGAACAGGAAAAGGCCGCTCTGGTCCCGGTCCGGGACGTCGCCCGGAAATGGGCCGAAGCCCCGCGCAGGGTCGCCGAAATCCGGTGCCTCGATCTTCACCACTCTGGCGCCGAGGTCTCCCAATAGCTTGGCGCAGTAGGGGCCGGCGATGAAGCTGGCGCGTTCCAGGATGGTAATTCCCGCGAAGGGAGAGGACACCATTAAACTCCTTGGTAGCAGGCAGCAGTCAGCAGTCAGCTATCAGCCGTGGGGCCGGGAGACTGCCGACCACTAACTGCTGACTGCTGCCTGCTGACCGCTGACCGCTTTAAATTGCCCCTTTCTCCTGAAACCCTGTTATATCGTCCCAAGAGTAGCCAATATCCAGAAGAATCTCTTCGGTATGCTGGCCCAGTTCGGGCGCCACGGCTTTTACTTCGGGTTGTGCTTGGCTGAAAGTGATTGGGAAGCCGATGGTCTTGGTGTTGCCCAGCACCTCATGGTCGAGGTCGAAAATGTAGTTGTTGGCTGCCAGTTGGACATCGTCCGCTATGTCCGGGACGCTGTTGACCGGTGCGCAGATCAGGTCCCTGGCCCGGCACCTGGACAGCCACTCGTCGCGCGGCCTGGTGGCGGCCACCCTGTCGATGATGCCTATCAGCTCCTCGCAGTTGTCCGCCCTGGCCCGGGTCGAGTTGAATTTCAGGTTGTTTTCCACCTCTTCTCCAAGGACCAATGCCTCGCAGAAGTCGTGCCAGGACTGCTGCGGTTGGTTGAGCGAGAACATCAGCCACCGGTCGTCGGCGCATTGGTACCAGCCCACCAGCGGGTTGAAAATCTTGTTGCGGGTCGGCCGCTTCGGCACGCGGCCGCCCATCAGGAAGTTATTCAAAGGCAAAGCCAAGAAATGGACCAGCGCACCCAGCAGCGAGGCTTCGACCCGCTGTCCTTTCCCGGTCCGCTCCCGCCAGTAGAGGGCCCCCAGTATGCCCTGGGCCAGCATGGTGGCCCCCAACTGGTCGGCGGCGCCTGGGGTCATGTACAGAGGAGGGCTTTCGTCTTCTCCGATCAAGTGCATCATGCCTGACCAGGCGAAGGCCGTGTTGTCGTAGGAGCGCTCGCCCCCGGCGAAACCTTGCTCGCCGTAGCCGCTGGCCACCCCGTAGATCAAGCGGGGGTTGTCCGAAGATAGATGCTCGTAGTCCAGGCTCAAGCGCTGGCGGACGCCGCGGCGGTAGTTGGTGACCAGCACGTCGGCCCGGCCCACCAGCTCGCGAAATATCCGGTTACCTTCGGGGGATTTCAGGTTCAGGGTGATGGACCGTTTGTTGCGGTTGGCGCCCTCGAAGAGGACGTTCCGGCCGCCGGGCAGTTCCATGGAGACGCCCATGATGCTGCGGAAGGTCCGGGCCAGGTCGCCCTGGGGGTCTTCCACCTTGATGACATCGGCGCCCAGGTCGCCCAGCATGTAGCCAGTGGCCGCTCCGTTGTGGGCCTGGGTCCAGTCTATGGCAGTAATGCCGTCCAGGAGATTGGTCATATCAGCCTCTGAGGAGGGTTGCCGGTTGGCACGGGGATAGCATACTCCAGTCTGGCGGAGTCTGCATCCTTTGGGGGAGCAATCGGCGGTCAGGGAGCAGAGGGCGTCTACCCGGTTGGTACATGCAGACTTACGGTGAACGGGAAAGGCAGAAGCCAGGGAGCGGCTATTGCCCAGGAACAGAGTCAATGATGGCTGTTAGTGTGGCCTGGCGGCCAAGAGACAGCGCTCCGTCAACCCTGCCGTCTCCAGAAACCGTGATCACCCCGCTGAGGCGATCGAAAACGGTTCTCAATGACGCTGTCTGGGCTTCGCTGGATACGTCATACTGGTCAGGCACATCAAAATCCTCGTCCCAAACCTCAATGCCGACTTCAATTAATTGTATATTGTTAGAGACGTCGAAGCCGAATGGCCCGATATTTTCAAGGCTATCCCTGTCGGTGTAGCTCATGGATGGTTGTTCCTCGCCGTCCACGGACACCACGAAATACGGGTCCCCGCTACCGAAGAACGGGTCAAGGGATGATGAGGACACGTCGGCGAAACTGAAGATGGAGACCCTCACGGAAGCATTACCCAGTGGGAACAGGTCATCACCATCGAAGAGGCCATCCCGGTCAGTATCCTGGAATAGAAGGTCACTGCCTACCCGTACTTCCTCTGAGTCAATCAGCCCGTCAACATCTGAGTCCCGTTGAAAGGGGTTTGTGCCGAGCCGCCTTTCACCGACGTCTAATAGACCATCCCCATCACTGCCTGGATTCAGGGTTGGCGTAAGTGTCGGCGTTGGCGTTGGCATTGGTGTTGGCATTGGTGTTGGAGTAGCCGTAAGTGGAAGCGTGGCCGTTGTGGCCGAAGTATTCGTGACGGTCGGGGCTGGTGGCGGCGTGTGTGTTGGGGTGACCGTCGACGCGGGCATCGTGGTAGGGGTTACGGCGGCAACGGTCGCACGTGCGGGCATCTGTACGGGCACTTCTGTAAAAGACTCGGCAGTATCGGTCGACAATCCAGTTGCGCTACCAACGTCCTCGCTAACGCCGCACCCATCTCGGCAGTGGCGAAAACTGCTCCTACCGCCACGGCAGCCACAACAACGAGCGCGATGCCGACCGGCAACACAGGGAACGACCGCCTGCGCCTCGGCAATGCCAGCACCTGCTGGTGGGCGACAGTCCCTTCCTTCTCGATGAAGAACTGCTCTTGTCCCTGGCTGCCGGCGAATTCGCCTTAGGGCCGGAAGGACAAGGTGATGACATAGCGGTCCTCTGTTTCCTCAGCCTGACCGACCTCGAAGGCCATCGGAACGTTGGCGTAGCGAGACTCATAGGCTCCTGGCAACTCTTTTGCGGTGCGCACGGCCAAGACCCGGGCCTGGTCCAACGAGATGTAGCCTAGGGCCTCACCGTCACGGGTGTAGTCTAACTTGTCTTGTTTGTTTCCTTGTTCTTCAGCCATTTCAAGTTCGTCTATTCACCGCAGAGGCGCGGAGTACGCAGAGAATCTATGCAATATCTCGGCGCCCTCGGCGCCTCCGCGGTGGATTGCTGCCTGGCGCCGATTATAGGTGGAGGGCAAGAGGAGGATCAAGCCGAGGTCGAAGCGATGCGGCGGCAATGGAGCCTGGGCATGACTTGCCCCTGATGAACAAATGCCGCTGCTTTCGTGTTAGCATGACCCAGCCGGCCAGGGATCGCTGGGAGTGCGGTCTTGCCTGGAATGCCCAGTGCTTGACCCTCAAGCCGACGGCTGGGTATGCTGGTGGAGCAAGGAGGCCTCACATGCTATACAAGGTTCCTCTTGTTCTCGAACCGCAGCCTGAAGGGGGCTACACGGTGACATCGCCTTTGTTACCCGAATTGGTGACGGAGGGAGATACGCTCGACGAGGCCCTGGTAAATGTCAAGGACGCTTTACTTGCTGTCATCGAGGCATATCAGGACCTGGGGAGGCCCCTGCCTCGCAACGCGCAGATCGCTGATCCCGACAGCCCGGTGTGGCTGGAAACCGTGGTAACCACCCTTTGACCTATCGTGACGTCGCTCGCAGATTGGTAGCGCTTGGTTGCGAGGAACTGCCCTACCGCGGTGGCGGCAGCCATCGGAAGTGGTTGAACCCTGCTACACAAAGAAACACCGTGGTTCCGGACTGGGGTCGGCGCGATCTCAAATTGGGGACTGTGCGGGCCGCCGTTCGGCAGCTTGGTGTCGATTGGCTGGACTTCCAGGATGCCTTGTCATAGGCCTCCCTCTTCCGGCCTGGCGTACTCAAGGCCCAAGCGCTCACTTGACTCAGGAAAGATCACACCCAAAATATCAAGTTGAGGCCAATCCGCCGTCAGCTTCCCGCCCTCCAAACAAAAAACCGGACCTTTGCAAGTCCGGCTTTTCTTTTGGCGCCTTAACGGCTGAGTAGCGGAAGGAAGATTCGGTTCGTGAGTTTTGTAGGTCCCCACCGGCAGAACCGGGGGGCGGGTAAGCTTTCTCAGGGAACCGCCCCTTCCTACGTCCGAGAGCTATTCGCTCGTATCGGATGGCATTGGAGACGGAGCACTTACCGGTCGACCTAGGAGTTGGGCCCAGCCTCCGTCCTTCCCGTATGGGTAGGACAACAGGCCCGGCCTTGTCTCCTTAGAAAGGAGGTGATCCAGCCGCACCTTCCGGTACAGCTACCTTGTTACGACTTCGTCCCAGTTACCAAGCCCGACCTCGGCACCTGCCTCCCCGAAGGGTTAGCTCAGCGACTTCAGTTGTTCTCGGCTTCCATGACGTGACGGGCGGTGTGTACAAGGCCCGGGAACGTATTCACCGCAGTGTGCTGACCTGCGGTTACTAGCGATTCCACGTTCATGCAGGCGGGTTTCAGCCTGCAATCCCAACTGAGGCCGGCTTT
>CAYOAF010000235.1:0-7586 GCA_964401855.1 uncultured Dehalococcoidia bacterium | reverse complement strand
GACGATGGCAAGCGGGAATGAGAATATAACATCCCCGGAGCAACAGGGGGCAGACCGCCCGATCGTCCTGACCACCGACTTCGGCCTTGCCGATCCCTACGCCGGGGTGATGAAGGGTGTGGTCCTGAGGATCAACCCCCGGGCAACGGTGATCGACCTTACCCACCAGATTCAGCCTCAGAACGTTCGCCAGGCCGCCTTTGTCTTGGGCGCCAGCTACCGGTTCTTTCCCACCGGCTCCATACATATCGCCGTCGCGGATCCGGGCGTGGGCACGAAACGGCGGGCCTTGCTGCTGGTCACTCCGCTTGCCAGTTTCCTGGCTCCGGACAACGGCATCCTCAGCTACGTGGTCGGCGATCACCTGGACCAACCCCAGGAGCGAGGAGGGATGGTGGCCCTGCCTCCGTCACTGGCTGCCTACAGTCTGGAAACCCCCCGGTACTGGCTGCATCCGGTGAGTCGGACCTTTCACGGGCGGGACATTTTCGCCCCCGTGGCGGCGCACCTCAGTCTGGGAGCGACGCCCGAGGACATGGGCAGGCCCGTGGAGGACATGGTGTGGCTGGCGGCCCCGCAGCCGGAGACCCGGGGCAACGTGACCCACGGCGAGGTGGTTTACGCCGACAACTTCGGCAACCTGGTGACCAACATACCGGCCGGGGCGCTGGAACAAGAGGGCGAAACCCTGGTAGAAGTCAAAGGCCGCCGGATTACGGGGCTGGTACAAACCTTCAGCCATGGCGATTCAAGTCCGGGCGGCGTCCTTTTGGCCCTGGTGGGCAGCCACGGCTACCTGGAAGTGGCGGTGCGGAACGGCAGCGCCGCGCTCACCCTAGGCGCCGGAGTGGGGGAGCCGGTCCGGGTCACGGCGGTGCCGTGAGGAGCCGGGCCTGCTATTGACATCGATTAGGGCCATGCTAGTATGGGGGCTACTCTGCCGCCCCGGCAGCTTTGGACCGGACTAGGGAGATGCCATGGAAATGGACCGCGACACCCTGCTTGGACTGTACAAGACCATGGTGACCATCCGCAGGTTTGAAGAGCGGGGAATCCCCGAGACCGGGCAGCGGGGCATGTCGGCTTCGGTCCACTCATCGGCAGGCCAGGAGGCGGTGCCCACTGGGGTCTGCGCCCACCTCTCCGAGGAAGACTATATCGGCAGCACCCACCGGGGCCACGGCCACTGCATCGCCAAAGGGGTGGATCCCAGGCGGATGATGGCCGAGCTGTTCGGCCGGAACACCGGTCCCAACAAGGGCAAGGGCGGCTCCATGCACATCTCCGACATGAGCAAGGGAATGCTGGGCACCAATGGAATCGTGGCGGCCAGCGTTCCCCTGGCGGTGGGCGCGGCGCTCACGTCCAAGATCAAGAAGTTGGGCCGCGTGGCGGTGGCCTTTTTCGGCGACGGCGCGGCCAACCAGGGGGTGGTACACGAGTCGATGAACCTGGCCTCCGTGTGGAAACTGCCGGTGATCTTCTGCTGCGAGAACAACCAGTACGCCATGTCTACCCCGGCCGAGTACAGCCTGTCGGTGGCCCACGTGGCCGACCGGGCCGCCAGTTACAGCATGGCCGGGGTCAGCGTGGACGGGATGGATGTCTTCGCCGTCTACGATGCGGCCGGAGAGGCGGTGGCTCGAGCCAGGACCGGGGAAGGCCCCACGTTGCTTGAATGCATGACCTATCGCTTCTACGGCCACACCGTTTTCGACAGCCCTCTCAATTACCGCACCAAGGAGGAGGAGGACCACTGGCGGGCCCGGGACCCGATAAAGCAGTTCCGGGAGACGGTGCTTCCCCAGGGAGATGTCACCGCTGAGGAACTGGACCAGATCGACCAGGAGGCCGGGGACCTCATGGACGAGGCCATCAAGTTCGCAGACGAGAGCCCGCTGCCGGAGGCCCCCGAGCTTTACGACGACGTATATGTCAGCTACCCCGTCGAAGAGATGAAACGCGGCGTCAATATGGAGAGCTGAGGCTCAGTCAGCCTTAGAGACACCGAGGCCAGGTCCTCTGTCCGGTCCGGTTTGCCGGGCATCTCAGCGGGAACGCCGGCGGGCAGACCACGCGCTTCCCCTCGTCCTACAAGGAGATAAGGATGGGCACCACTTTCGCCAGCATGATCACCGACGCCACCCGGGAGATACTGTATCGCGACGCCGTCAATGAGGCCCTCAGGCAGGAGATGGCGCGGGACGAAACGGTAATCGTCATGGGCGAGGAGATCTCAGGCGCGGCGGGACGGGAGCAGTTTGAGGGCGCCTGGGGCGGACCCTTCCGCACAACCGTCGGCTTGATCAAAGAGTTCGGCAGAGAGAGGGTGTTGGATACCCCGATCTCGGAGGCTGCCTTTATCGGCGCCGCCATCGGGGCCGCCTCCACGGGGATGCGGACCGTCGCGGAGCTGATGTTCATTGACTTCATAGGTGTGTGTTTGGACCAGCTAATCAATAACGCCGCCAAGATGCGCTACATGTTCGGTGGCCAGGTCAAAGTGCCTTTTACCCTGATGACCCGGATCGGCGCCGGCTTCGGCAGCGCGGCCCAACACTCCGAGTCCTACTACTCCATCCTCAGCCACATACCGGGCCTGAAAGGGGTGGCGCCCTCGGACCCGTACACCGCCAAGGGGCTGCTGACCGCCGCCATCCGGGACGACGATCCGGTGGTCTACTTCGACCACAAGGGCCTGTACGCCAACACGGGCCCGGTGCCCGAGGAACCCTACGAGTTGCCCCTGGGCAGGGCCCGCACGGTGCATAAGGGCAGCGATGTCACCCTGGTGGGCATATCCCGCATGACCCTGGTGTGCGTCGCGGCGGCTCAAGAGCTGGCCGCCTCGGGGGTCAACGCCGAGGTGATCGACCTGCTCAGCATTTCGCCTATCGACTACGACCACGTCATCGACTCGGTGCGGCGCACCCACCGGCTGGTGGTGGTGGACGAAGACACGCCGATATGCAGCATCGCGTCGGACATCTGCGCGCGGGTGGCGGAGGAGGCCTTCGACTACCTGGACGCTCCTCCCTCCCGGGTGACCGCACCCCACACCCCGGTCCCCTACAGCCGGGCCCTGGAGAACATCTACATCCCCAACGAGGCCCGGGTCATCAATACGGTGCGGAACCTGCTGGCCCGATAGATACGCAGCGTACCTGTTTTTTTTGCAAGGTGTCCTTCCGGGGAGTCCTTCCGAGGAAGGACGACGAAGAATCTCAGCGCAACGACGAGGTTCTTCGTCAATTCGCCTTTACCTCCCCCGGCGGCAGGTCTCCGCTCTCCCGGTGGGCATCGGTCAAAGCCGCATCGGCGCCCAGGCGGGCCAGCTTCAGTGCCGTAGCGCGGCCGACTCCCTTCATTCCACCGGCCCCCGTGACCAGGGCCACTTCACCCTCCAGTCCCGGCATAGGATACCTCCTAGTTGTTGATGGCGGCTCCCCGTTGAGGCCTCGGTCTGTCCTCGGCCTTCGGGTGTCCGGGGCCGCCTTTCCTGTGATAGTATTTTCCATATCGTTTACCCCACCGACCGGGAGGGCTCGGTGGCGATGCGGTACACCCTGAACGGCAAACCGGCCCGGATAAGCGTGCTGGACAACAAGGGGAAGGTGCTGGCCCGCTGGCCTTCCCGGTCGGCCCATGGCTCGTGGGTGGACGCTCACGGGGACATCTACCTGGCCCTGGGCTCGGAGAAGAGTGTGGACAAGTACGTCCGGGTGGGCTAGGCCGGGAACGCTTCAAGCGGCCCTGGCCCAGCGTCTAGTAGGTCCAGATTGGTTGGTTTTTGCGTTGGTACAGCGAATTATGCGCCGGATATGCCCCTCTACACGATTGACGGCGTGAGGACAAACTACTACAATATCTAGTGGTGCGAAAGGAGCGGACTACTGGAAAAGGTAGGTCGCTGTTCGGACCATGGATGTGCTTGGGCCCCGGACCTACCCCGGGGGAGTTCTCAATTTCTGTAGTGGTCATGCCCGGGGCCGGTGGCGACGGAGGGGAAGCCGGACATGCGCAACCTGGCGTTGCTGTTGGGATTGGCGTCGGTGGCGTTGTTCTCCGCCACTATCGCTGTTTTGCTCGGTGAATCCCGAATCGCTTTGGCTGATGACGATCACGGCGACTACAGGTCCCAGGCCACGCCTTTAGTGGTTGGCGCCGGCCTGGTCACCGGCGAGATCACCCCCACCACAGTCCTCTTCGACGTGGATTATTTCTCTTTCAGCGCCCTGCGGGGTACGCGCTACACCTTCGTGCTGAACCTGGTTACCGTCGCGAACGCCAACATGCTGGTGGTCAATTCCGCGGCCCGGGGAGGAGGGAGTTCACCGGGCCAGGTGTTCGCGACGGAGGAAAGCCAGAAGAGCGTTCAGTGGATAGCACGCACCACCGACACTTATTTCATCGAAGTTTCCGGCACCAGGGACGATGTGACCAGAGCGGCGATCCTGGGCGGCTATACCCTGGACGTGACCGCGGACTCTGCGCTGGAAGACCGGCACAGCGAGACCCTGGGTGGGGCAACCCCGATCGAAACCGACAATGTGTATCAGGGCGCCATCAGCCCATGGACCAACCAACCCGGTCTTGCTGGGAGCGAACAGGGCGGCGACGATCACGATTACTTCTCCTTCCTGGCTTCTAGAGGGGTTAGATATACCGTCAACGTCGAGCTTGGCACCGCGGAAGGAGTGGAAATCTCCTTGGTCCAGCAAACCGGCGGGACCGAGATCACAAACGGGGGTGTCGGCACCAGCCTCGAGTGGGTCTCCCAGGCGTCGGCCATGTATTATGTTGACGTATCCGGCTCCAGCCGGTTCAGGGATTCCATAGGCACGTACTTGGTCAAACTCACCGCTGACACCGCCTACCAAGACCGGCACAGCGATGTCCATGCCGGAGCGACACCCGTTAACTTCGGCAACGCACACCAGGGAGCGGTCAGTCCGGTGAACGACCTGGACACCTTCTCCTTCGAGGCGATCAGAGGGGTGAGATACAGCGTCGGCAGCGACTTGGGTACGGCGCAAGGGATCGGCCTCGCAGTTGAAGGACCCTCGGGAGACCTCGTGGCGACCAACGGCGGTATCGGCATCAGCGTCGAATGGCTGGCCCCAGCCACCGGCACCTACTATGTGGTTGTCTCCGGCTCATCGCAGGTCCGGGACCCCGTGGGCACCTACTCCCTCATCGTCGATTCAGATACCACCCTCCGGGACCGTCATGGGGATTCGAGGAGCCAAGCCACCGTCATCAGCTTCGGCAATGAACACTGGAGTGCGATTAGCCCGGCCAACGACCGCGACTTCTTCTCCTTCCAGGCCAAGCGCGGGGTCAGTTATTCCATCGACGTGGTGTTGGATACCGCCCAGGGCGTGGAGATCGAGGTGGCAAAGCCCGGCGCTGGAACGGAGGTCTCAAACGGGGGAGTGGGCACCAATCTAGAGTGGACCGCGCCGGTCAGCGACATCTACTACGTCGCCATTTCCGCACCGGCCCAGGTTGATGACCCCATCGGCACGTACACTCTCAAGGTAGAGGCGACTACGGCGCTGGAGGACCGCCACGGTGAAACCCGGGACAACGCCACCCTGGTCACGATCGGCAGCACCTACCAGGCGGCCATCAGCCCCCAGGGCGATCTCGACTACTTCGCCTTCCGGGCCAGCCGGGGAGTGAAATACGCCTTCGAATTGATGTATGGCACCGTCACGGCCGTTTCCCTCACGGTGGACAAAGTCGGAGGCGGGCCCAATGCCGGCGCCACAAACTACGGAGAAGGCACCGATGTCATCTGGACTGCTCCGGACAGCGACAACTATTTCATCGAGGTCTCCGGTTCTCCCAGGATTGAAGACCCCACCGGCACCTACCGGCTGAAAATCACGGCGGATGCATCGTTGGAGGACCGGCACAGCGGAGTGCCCGAGGAAGCTACGCAGATCATTGTCGGCAACGCAATGGCCAGCGCCATCAGCCCCCTCGACGACCTGGACTACTTCTACCTCGACGCAGAACAGGGGGATAGATATACAATCCAGGTGGAGCTAGGCACGGCTGAAGCCATTGAATTCTCGGTCAGTCACGCACTGCTGGGGTTCACGGCATCCAACTACGGCAGCGGCACCACCCTCGCCTGGCAGGCGCCAATAACCGGCAGGTATGTTGTGGCCATTTCGAAGTCAAACGAGGCGAGCGACCCCACCGGGACCTACCAGGTCACCGTCCTGTCCGGGGACGTGGTACCTATTCCGACCCCCACGCCGACTCCGGTACCACCTACGCCCACACCTACGCCCGCCGGTCCAACACCGACATCACCGGGGCCGGCCCTGATCATCGAGTCTAGGACAGGGTCATCTGGCGCCACCGTCCGGGTCCCGGTCGTGCTGGAGAGGGCGGAAGAGGTGAGCAGTTTGGGCTTCAGCCTCAGGTACGACCCAGAGGTTCTGGAGGTCGTCACAGTCCAGCGAGGCTCCCGTCTGCCCTCCGCCACCTTTAGCTACGACGCAGACACTCCCGGCATTATCCGGCTGGGGTTCTCTTCCACCACCGGGTTGAGCAGCGGCGGCTCGGCCGTGGCAATGGAGTTCCGGATTGTCGGGGAGGATGGCGACACCAGCCCGCTGACCCTCTCCGAAGACCTTGCCAGTGACTTTGCCAGCAGGCGCTTGACGCTCCATCTCGTTGACGGCGAGGTGACCATCGGACAGCGGATTGGCGGTGATGGCAACGGGGACGGAAGAATTACCGTGCTGGACGCCCTTATTGCTCTCAGGATAGCTGGAGAACAAAGCCCGGTGGACCTGGTCATGGATGTGAACTGGGACGGGCAGGTCACGCCGGAGGACGCCCGGCGAATCCTGGTAATGGCCAGGCCCGGTTAAAGGAGCCGGCATGAGGTGGTTCCTGGACGTTGTTTTTCTCGCCTTGAGCGCCGGCAGGTATTGGGTGCTGGGCGGGATCGCGGCCGTGGTAATTCTAGTGATAGCGCTGTTCGCCTTTGGCGTTTTCGGCGGTGACGAGGAAGTCACGCCTACCCCAACGCCGACTCCGGCCTCAACACCCGCTCCAACCCGAACGTCGGCGCCTACAGCTTCGCCAACCCCGCCACCCACTGCCATGTCAGTCCCCACGGCCACACCAGTGCCGGCGCCCACCGCGACACCCCGGATAATCCCCACCCCGACCGCCACGCCAGAGCCAACCCCGGCTCCTCCCAGCGATATCGAGGTGCCTATCTACCTGGAGCGGGCCAGCAATGTGGGAAGCCTGGAGTTCGTCTTGCTGTATGAGCCGGCCGTGCTGCAGGTGTCCAAGATCGAGCAAGGCGCTCTGGCGAGCAACGCGCTGATCGAGTCCAGCAGCGATTCTCCGGGTCGAGTGTGGACGGGGATGATCGACGTCAACGGTATGAACGGGGATGGCCCCGTGGCTGTGATCACCTTCACCATAGTCGGGGACATGGAGTCTGCCAGTTCGCTGACCTTGCAGAACGTAACCGCCCACGACGCCACCACCTTGCTGGACATCATCACCGAAGCGTCGGCAGGCAACTTCTCGGTTGAAGACTATGCCCT
>CAYOAF010000234.1:0-13913 GCA_964401855.1 uncultured Dehalococcoidia bacterium | reverse complement strand
CCCCCCCGCCGCCCCCCCCCGCCCCCCCCAGCGCCCCGGGGCGCGCCAGAAAAAGGGGCTAGCCCCCAGCCCTTCCGTCTACTCCCCTGGGCGAGCTGCATGCCGGCCGGGTAGGAGAGGGGGAATACGCGGCGTTGACAGCCTGGCCCGCTCCATTTACTCTTCAAAAACCAAACCTTCGTCCCGAGGCAATCCAGTTCGGACAGCGAATCAAACCCCAGGAGGACAGTTGTATGAGACTGGAAGGGAAGGTTGCCTTGATCACCGGAGCCGCCACCGGGGTCGAGGGGGAGCTGATGGGCTTCGGCGGGGCGGCGGCGCGGCTGTTCGCCCAGGAGGGCGCCAAGGTGGTCCTCAGCGACATCAAAGAGGAGGAAGGCGAGAAGACGGCCGAGCAGATACGGGAAGCCGGCGGGCAGGCCATCTTCATCCGCCTGGACGTGACCAAAGAGCAGGACTGGATTGACGCCATCCAGACCACGGTGACCCGCTTCGGATGGCTGAACATTCTGGTCAACAACGCCGGCACCAGCGCCCGCTTCACAGTGGAGGAAACGACGCCTGAGGTTTGGGATGGCCAGATGGCCCTCCACGCCAAGGGGGTCTTTCTAGGGACCAAGCACTCCATCCCGGAAATGCGCCGGATCGGCGGCGGCTCCGTCATCAACATCTCGTCAATCAACGGCCTGGTCGGCGGTCCAACCAACGCCGCCTACCACGCCGCCAAAGGGGCCGTACGCCTTTTCTCCAAGTCGGCCGCCATCCAGTACGCCAAGGACAATATCCGGGTCAACTCGGTCCACCCCGGGCATATGCTCACCCCGCTGACCAGCAGAGGCTACGCCACCGAAGCGGGGCGCCGCGAAACGGCGTTGGGCAGGATACCCTTGGGAAGACTGGGTATCGCCTCCGACATCGCGTACGGCATCCTGTACCTGGCCTCCGACGAGGCGTCGTACATCACAGGCTCGGAATTGGTGATCGACGGAGGCATCACGGCCCAATAGCCCTTTACGTAACCGGTCAGCGGGACCGAGTGCCGGCCTGCCGGTTGATGAAGAAATCGTTGACCACGCCGGGCCAACTGGTCCCCAGGAAGACTGACCCCGGCGTGCTCCGACGGCCAGCCTTCTGATATTCGGGCCCGCTGGGCAAAGACCCGCACTTGACGCGCCACATCGCCGGGCAGATAATCCTGCGCAATAAAGATGTCCGTGAGGCTATCTCGGTGGCCAAGCTCTGTGTGGCTCCCCAGGGGAATTGGATAGGTTGAGGGTGGAACTGCCTTCTGATAGTGGGTGAATCATGAGCCGAGTGAGTCCCCAACGAGACAAGCCGGGCCCGGTGTTGCGGGTGCTGCTGCCGTTGCTCCAATGGCTTTAGCCGAGAGTCGGCACACCTTTTCATGTTCGCCTATTCCGGCTGTTGGCGGCCGGTTGGTCGGCGGCACGAGTCTGCTCCTCACTACCGTGGGGCGTCGTAGCGGCCGACCGCGCACGGTAATCGTGGGTCACCTGCGAGACGGCGACGACGTGATCGTGGCCGACACCAACATTGCAAATCAAGCCCTCCCGTCAGGGGTACTTAACCTGCGTGCTCATCCGGAGGCGGAGGTTCAGCTCGGCCGGGAACGGTGTCAAGCACGGGCAGATTTCCTCGAAGGAGAAGATCGGGCGGGTCATTGGGACCAGCTGGTGACTGCCGACTCAGGGTGCGATTGGGCGCAGCGGCTCGCCGCCAGAAAGATCCATGTCATCCGGTTGCGCAAGGTTGAAGGGTCATCCTCTCTCAACGACCCAGATCCCGCTTAACCCGCACCATCTCCCAGAAGGAGGCCACGTCCTCAAGAGAGGACATGGGCACTGTGACCTCCTTCCTACCTCCTTCGGGGCCGGGGGTCTTGGCCGCCAAGAGGTGCAGCTCATGGGGCACCTGGTCCGACCCCAGGATGAACGGCTCCAGCTTCCGTGCCCCCGCGAACATGGTGGCCTTGAGTCTGGCGCGGAAGTTGTGGACGTGAAAAAGCGGATGTGTCCCGTCCAAGTGTGTAAGTTGTTCCGATCGCTCTCATCGTAACAACGGGCCAGTGGGCAAGTGGGCACGGCCGCAGGGCTGTCCACTTATCCACAGGGTTTCTCTTCAGTCTGCAATCGGCGAGATACGCTTCTGCCTTCGATGTGATGGAGGTCGTAGCCCGCTTCCGGCATCTTCCGCCGATAGTCGCATTGACAGCCAAAACGGCTCGCTATACAGTAGCAACCGGACCGCCCTCCCGGCCAAAGCTCATCGGCCCAGGGCCGGAGGTGACGGATTCCGATGAGCCTATTCATCCGCCGGCCGGCGCGGCGCGGCGTCAGGGGCCCGCCCCCAATTCCGATGCCTGGTGGCGTTCCTCTGGTATTGCCAAATAAGCACAGGGAGTTAGGCGAGGAGGCACGAGAATGGAAAAGCAGGTATTGCGTACCCCACTCTGCGAACAACTCGGGATCGAGTACCCCATCTGTCTTGCCGGCATGGGCGGGAGGGGCAACGCCACGCCGCCCGGACTCGTGGCTGCCGTCTCCAACGCCGGCGGTCTGGGGGTCATTGGGGGCTCGGGAATGAGCCCCGAGGAGATCAGCACTCGCATTCGAGAGGTCCGCGCTCTGACGGACAAGCCTTTCGGAGTGGACCTGCTCCTTCCCGCCAGGCTTGCCGACTCTGAAGACACCCGTGCTGGGATCCGAGAGCAACTCCAGCGCGACTACCCCAAACACGTGGCCTTCGTGCGGAGCTTGATGCACGAGTTCGGCCTTCCGGACGAATACACGGAAAAGAAGCGGCCCGTTACCCGCAAGAACATCCGGGGACAGGTCGAAGTGGTGCTGGACGAGAATGTCCCTGTGTTCGCGGCGGCCCTGGGCGACCCGTCTTGGGTGGTCCCGCTGGCCCGCGAGAAAGGCATCACCGTCTTCGGCATGGCGGGCTCGGTGCGCCACGCCAGGCGGCAGGTGGACGCCGGAGTGGACATCGTCGTGGCCCAGGGATACGAGGCCGGCGGTCACACTGGGAAGGTGGCGAATTTCCCCCTGATCCCTCAGGTCGTGGACGCGGTCGCGCCCATTCCGGTAATCGCCGCGGGGGGCATCGGGGACGGGCGGGGAGTCGCCGCCGCCCTGGCCTTGGGGGCCGTGGGAGCGTGGGTCGGCACCGCTTTCCTGGTGTCCGAAGAAAGCATGATCCCGGACCGCCATAAGTCCGATATCCTCGGGGGGGCCACCGAAGACTTCGTGATTACCCGGTCCTACACTGGAAAGACCGCCCGAGACTACAAGAACGTGGTCATCGACGCCTGGGAGAACGCCGACCTGGACCCATTGCCCATGCCCCTGCAGGGGGCCCTGATGGAAGACTTCGTCGAGGCAGCGGTCAAAGTGGGACGAGATGATTTGATAAACAGCCCGGCGGGCCAGATCGGCGGGATGCTCAAGGAACCCAAGCCCGCGGCCAGGATAATGGATGAACTGGTCCAGGGCGCTGTGGAAGTGCTGCACAGATTGCAGGGCTTAGTGGCGTCGGCCTAGTCCTGAACCGTACGTCGCGGAAATCCCCCTCGATCCCCCTTTCGTGAAGGGGAACATAGGGGGATTTCACTCCCAATCACGGTGAGAGCAACCCCGGCTTGCCAGGCTGAGGTTCAGTGCAGGACCAGGTGCTGAATAGCCTGAAGCGCCGCCGTCCGGGCCCGCTCCAGAAGCTCATCTTGAGTCAGGGTTACGATCGGGTGATCGACGATGGCCAACCCGTAGGCGGGGTCACCCCGCATCCGGGACATGGCATGGGCCTGAGTAACGAAAGGCTTGGTGCACAGCACCGTGGAGGGCACGCCCAGCAGCTCCGCTTCCATCGCGTCGTGCACACTGCACGACGTACAGGAGCCTCATTCCGCCGTGGCGTGTATCATCACGTCGCATTGCCCCGCGATCTCTTTCAGGACCTCGGGACCAGCTGGCCACTGGTGGCTTGCCTTGCTGGTCTCCACGACGCCCTTGATGGAGTAGCGCTCCCCGATCGCGTCCGCGATCATACGGAGCAATTCATCGGCGTGGGGCTTCCGGTTGGACAGGAGACCGATGACCTTGCCGTCCAGAGTGGATGGGCGCGCGGCGAGGACATCCGCATTTGGAATACCTTCATCACGAGGGTCCAGAGTCACCAACTGGTCAGATTGACTAGCCATTGCCAGTTCACCTCCTGAGTTGTACTTGTTTGGTAACGGAACGGCTGCTGGCCCAGGATGCGATGAGGCAAGTGAAAGCCCCGGCCGCGCCGCCGCCGGCCGCCACGGTTATCCGTCCGGGCTCTTGAACGCAGCCGAGGGGGGCTTCGGGGTCCTCTGCCGCCATCAATTGGTCGATCCGGTGCCAGGCTGCCCATTGCTTCGCCGGCGCTTGGGTCTTGGTGCAAAGGCACTCCGCGATCCGCTCCCGGCTCCAGCCGGCTTCGGAGATGTAGCTCATCAACTCGGGGCTGATCACCACCAGCACCTCCGAGATCGAGGGTCCCAGTCCCTGCATGGCGTGGGCCGAGCCGCTGAAGAAGTCCTCTGGGTCCTTGCCTCCGTGGGCGCTTACTTGAAGGGGGGAGTTTGCCGCGAAGGTGGTCACGGTCGTGGCGCCGGCGCCAAACCCCTTGGCGACCGCCAACGAAGGCCAGGGGCTGACGTCCCCGTTTTCGGCAAAGCAGAAGCTATACTTGCCGGGATACCCGAAGGTGCTCTGGTCCATGTCCTGGGCTGTCGAGCCGTAGAAGTTGGTCTTGAACAGGCTGAGCGCCCGGCCGATGGCGGCGTTGGCCCGGTTCCCGTTGCCCATCATCCCGGTCCCGCCGTTCATGCCGATCTCTTTGGCGTACGGGCCGCTGACCAGCACCAAGATCGCGACGCCGTTGGTCGAAGTGCTGCTGGCGTGCAGGTTGAAAGGCCGTTCACAGACCGCCGCCGCCGCCGCCGCAACCACGGGGAAATACTCGGGCTTGCACCCTGCCATAACCGCGTTGATGGCCAATTTTTCGGCGGTCACTCTCTTTTGACGGATGGTTTCCACGCCGATGACATCCCCCGGCGCCAAGCCAGCGTGGTCCAGCATGGCCTGCACCCGCCGCTCCGTGGGCAGGATGACGGGCAATCCGTCGGTCATCCCGCCGTCCATATAGTGCTCTTGGGCCGCGTCCCAGTTGTCGAACTGAAAGCGGCTGGACGTGATCTCACTCTGCGTCATTTTGTTTCTACAATCCTCCGGTCGAGCCGAACTGGAACAGGGAGGCGGCGGTATTTCCCAACAAAACCGAACCTGGATGGCGGTTGGTTACGGCCATTATAATTCAACCAGGCATGGGGTCAAGGACTCGGCGCTCCGGTCGTCCGGCAGGTAAGGCCAAGCCGGGGCCGTTTCATTGTAACTCTAACGCTTCCCCTTGGGGGCGGGATATCCGTCTTGTCGCCGGAAACTCCGGCGCCCGGGCCCACTCCGGAGCCCACGGTGCCGCCCACGCCCTCTTCCGGCGGCCTCTCCAGCAGGGCGACCGCCGGAATAATCGGCGGCATCGTTGCCGGCCTGGCCGCCATTGCCGCCGCCGTGTTCGTGTTTGTACGCCGCCGGGGCCGGCAGGCCGATTGAGCCAACCTCTCCGGTCTCCCGCCGGACTGGGTTTCTCGCCAGCAATCCCCGTCCGGCGCCACTCCGGTGACGGCATGGTCTTTGCCGCCCACGTACATGCTTTTGAGTCCCTCCCCTCCGGTCAAGCCGCCGGCTCCTGTATCCACGGGCAACGTGGCGGTCGAGATGCCCGGTGAGTTCGCGGCGGGGTACGGCCTTGGCTGGCTGGAGGGATACCGTACCTTCTTGCTGATGGCCGCGTTCCGGCCGGGGGCAAAAGAAAGCCCCAAGTAACCTGGGACACCGGACTTCCCCTCTGACCCATGCCCCCCGGAACTCGGCCCTCTGGCATGCCTTCAGCGCATCCGCCTCACCTGCGGTGCCGTCGGTATCCGGCCCACTCAGGGACAGTCTCTGTGGATCAGCCGGTTGCTTTAATTACTTGGGGCAAATCATTCATATCAGGTTCGGCCCGCATTGTCAAGGTTTTTTACTAATCTTGGGCCTGCTCTACTTTGAAAGCCAGCTAATGTGCGGAATGCGTCCATATTATAATCGGTATTCGTCGCCTAACGCTATCAAGCAATGTGCCGGTGCCGGTGTCAGCGAGCAACGACCCGATAGATTCCGTCCCGCCGACTATCTGGGCGGATGGCTCAACCCATGGTATCGGCGACTGTGCTACACTGGCCTGGATTTCCCCGGTTCACCCACCTGGCCCGGAATCCATTCCAACACCGAACCAAAGGTGCGACCATGCCCACCGAAGACGACAAGCTGCCCCTTCCGCTGGAGGGCATCCGCGTCCTGGATGCCACTCACATCGTTGCCGGACCCTTCTGCGCAATGATCCTGGCCGACATGGGCGCCGAGGTCATCAAGATCGAGCGCCCGCCGGCGGGCGAGCTGAGCCGCAACCGCGGCCCGGCCATCGATGGACCCGACGGTGCCGGACAAATCGGCGCCAGTTTCCTGGCGTTGAACCGTAACAAAAAGAGTGTCAGCCTGGACCTGCGCGCCCCAGCGGCCAAAAAGGCCTTCGAGAACATGGTCCGGGTCTCCGACGTGTTATTGGAGAACTGGGGTCCCGGAGCGCTGCACCGTCTGGGACTCGGGTTCGACCACCTACGGCAGATCAATCCAAGGCTAGTCTATGCAAGCATCACCGGCTACGGGGACAGCGAAGCGTTGCGCGGCCCCTACTCAGACTGGCCGGCCAACAACCTGTGCATTCAGGGAATGGCCGGCTGGATGGACATAACCGGCACCCCGGATGGGCCGCCGCTTTCCGTTGGAGACAGCATGGGGGACTCGGTCCCCGGCCTGTGGACCGCCCTGGGCATCCTGCTGGCCCTGGAGACACGGCGCAAGACTGGGCGTGGCCAGCACGTGGATATGGCCATGTACGAGTGCCTGCTACCCCACACCGTCAGCAACTGGGCCACCCTCCGAAGCACCGGCCGGGCCAAGGCCCGAAGCAGGGAGACGGCCATTACGGCCGGGCTTACCGTGCGGGCAAAGGACGGCCACGTCGTAATGGCCGGAGTGAGGAGGCCGGAGCACTATGCCGCCCTTTGGCGTTTGATCGGCCGTGAGGACCTGGCCGGGGACACCCGATACCTGGCGATGGACATCTCACCCGACTTCTATTTCGAGCACATCATTCCAGCCATCGAAGAATGGTCTCAGCATGTTCCCAAGCTGGAGGTGTGCAGCAAACTCACGGGGACCGGCTTTTCCGTGGGGATGGTGCAAAACGTGGAAGACCTGGACCGATGCCCCCACCTGGAAGCCCGGCGCATGTTCATGGACACCGGCAACACTTTCGGAGGCAAATTCTCCGCGGTGAAAACTCCGGTCCGACTCACGGATTGCGCCGATCCGCCGGCAATGAGGGCCCCCTTATTGGGCGAGCACAACCGGGAGGTGCTCTGCGGCATTGGCGGGATTACCGAAGAAGAACTCGCCCAGATGGAGGCCGACGGGAGCGTCTAGTAACCATTCCAAGACCACAGGGGTCTGGAAAAGCTAAAGCTCCATCAACTCGGCCGTGTCCATGAATGTGGTCACCACCTCCGGGCCGTTGTCCCGGATGACGACCACGTCCTCGACATGGTACCCCTCTTTGCCCGGCCAGCGCACCCGCGTCTCCACGCTGAATACCATGTTGGGCTCCATGGGGGTATCGTCGCCGGCGGACAGCATGGGTATCTCATGGATGTACAGGCCCACCCCGTGGCCGGCGAAGGGCAAGCCGAAGGGAATCCCCGCCTGCTTGTAGCCTTCGACCGCAACCCGGTAGACCTCTGAGGCCGGGGTTCCGGGCCGCATCGCGGCGATGGTGCTCCGGTGGACCTCCATAAGCCGCTGGTATACCAACCTCCGCTCCGGGCTGGCCTTTCCCACGACCGCCGTTCGCCCAATGTCGGAGTAGTACCCGGAGAAAAAGCCGCCGCAGTCGGACTTGATCAGGTCGCCAAACTCCACCAGCTGACCGGTTGGGTTCGGATGGGCGTAGCCCGTGTTGGGGCCGACCGTCAGGTACAGGAAGGCAGGGGTGTCGGCGCCGGCCTGGAGTATGTTGGCGCCCAGCCGGGCCACCAGGTCCCGCTCGGCCTCCCCAGGCCTCACCGTGGCGTAGGTGGCCATCAGAGCATGCTCGGTGGCCACCGCGGCCCTCGTGAGCACCTCCACCTCCGCCGGCGTCTTCACCATGCGCACCCTCTGGAATAGGGGCTCGCATGGGAGAAACTGGGCTTCAGGCAGGGCTTTGGCCAGCTCCGCGAAGAAATCGGCGGTCAGGAAGGACGGCTCGAAGCCCACGCGGCCGGCGGCCAGGCCTTTCTCCCGCAGGACATCCGCCAGGAACTGGATGGGCGAGTCCTGGTGCTGTATATAACCCCGGATATCCGGAATCCAGGACTTCTCCCGCACGTAGCCCTCTTCGTTGGTGGCGACAATGAAGGTGAGGTCCCCCTCGCGCGGCCACACCACCAGGGCCAGCCGGTCGCGTATGGCCCGCTGGGTCCACAGCAAGACCCCGGAGATATAGGGAACGTTTTCCGGAGACATGGCTACCACGGCGTCGAAGCCGCTGCTGGCCACCTCCGTCCTCAACGCCTCCAGGTTGCCGAGAACTTGAGCCATCGAGTCCTCCCTATCTTCAGTGGGCGTTAGAAACTGTTTCGGGGGGGCCCTGTCAGATTGGTAGTGGCGGGTTCCAAGAAAGCGCCGGAAGTTACATCACCAACCCAGTCCCCGAGACACGGTCTTACCCCGTTTGGCCTTCCACAGGTAGTAGTGCTCGAAGAACCTCTTGGCCCACAACCACCGTTTGCCTTCGGAGATGTCTGCGACGTTGCGCGGCGGCCGCACGGGGTCCAGCTTCATGCGAGCCGCCCCGTCTCCCATATCCAATATGCACTCGGCGAACAGGAGACGAGCCCTCTTCTCACCGCCCGATATGTCCACGGCGATGTTGTGCGCGACGGCCGCCGCCATCTGCTCGGTCATGTGGGCCGTTTTCAGAAAATTCACCGGTACAAGGGTCTCGTCGACCGGAGGAAAGGCCACGGCAACTCCGGCGGCGTAGATGTTCGGAAACTCCTGATGCCGGTAATGCTGGTCCACCGGCACGAAGCCCTTGGGGTTGCCCAGACCGGGCGACTCTATCATGGCATTGACCCCGGCCAATGGAGGAATAATGAGAGAAAATCGCGACTCGAACCCTTTTCCATCGGCCAGCTTAACGGACGACTCGGTGATCTTGGATATGGCCGCTGACGTGAAATAGCGGATGGACCGCTCCTCAAACTCTCCTTCGAGGAACTGCCGGGCCCGGCCCATGCCCCCGGCTCCCATGTGCCCGAGAAACGGCTCCGGCGTGACGAAGGTCATGGGCGCAATGTGCCGGATCTTCTTGCTTCGCATCAGATGGTCGATCTGGAAAGCGAATTCGTAGGCCGCCCCGAGGCAACTGGCGCCCGGCGCGCAGCCGATCACCATGGGGCCCGGGTCCTCCAGCAGCCTCTTGACCGCTTCCCTGGCCTCTTCCGCTTCCGATGGCGACATGGGCGAATGTGCCGGACCGTCAAACGGCCCCAGACCGGGCACGGCCTCGTTGACGCTTCGGTGACCGGTGGCGATGACCAGATAGTCGTAGGAGTGCTCCTCTCCGTCGGTGACGACCTTCTGGGCCTGGGGGTCGACTCGCAGCGCGGTTGAATGGACGAAATCGATCTTCTTGCGGGCCAGCGGCTTTTCCAGGTCAAACGAGATTTGATTCAGGGTTTTCGACCCCATGATGACCCAGGGAAGAGACGGAATAAAGACGAATCGCCTTTCCTTGGAGATGAGGCGTATCTCGCACTTGCTGGGGGCGAGACGCTTCCGTAAATTGTATGCCGCGGTCATTCCGCCAAACGATCCACCGATGACCACCACTCTCATCTCAGTCCTCTACTCCAACCGCTGCGCGGAATCGACGCCCATCAAGTTGCAGGGATTCTACCATACTGTTCGCCGCTCGCGCTGTGTATGTGATCGCCGACCCCGTGCGGCCCCAGGCCGCATTCCAATGTTGACACGGCCCATTGCCGTGCCTATCCTGGTCCCTGTGGATGAACTACTGAGCGATATTCGGGTGCTGGAGCTGACCTCGGGGATGGCTGGCGCCTGGGCGGCCCGGTCCTTGGCCGACTGGGGCGCCGGCGTTATCAAAGCGGAGCCGCCCACCGGCGACCCGGCCCGTCACCTCGGCCCTTTCCCCGACGACGATCCCAATCCCGAGCGCTCACCCTGGTTCCTCTTCTTGAACGCCAATAAGCGCGGCGTCACCTTGGACGCAACCACGCCCACGGGGCATCATCTACTGCGTCAACTCCTTTCCGAGTGCGACCTGCTCATTGAGGACTGTTCGGCGGCCCAGGCGAAGGAATTGAACATTCTACCAGACACCCTGGCCGCCGGCTTTCCGGGCCTGGTCCACGTCTCGGTAACACCCTTTGGACGGACCGGTCCCTACGCCGGTTATCTGGCTTCAGACATCGTCCTCCAGGCCATTGGCGGCTTCATGTACCTGAACGGCAACCCTCACCTGCCCCCCATCTACGTTCCCTGGGAGCAGGCCGCCCTCTACGGCGGCAAGGTTGCGGCGGTTTCGGCGATGCTGGCGGTCACCGGCCAGCGGGTCACGGGCGAGGGCCAGCACGTCGATGTCTCCCTGTGGGAAGCCTTGGCCTGCGAGCCTCCCATGTCCATGGCCATGTATACCTACACCGGGAGCATCCAGAAACGGGGCCGGGGCTACCACCGAAGGGTCATGGACGGCGACCTCCTAGAGTGCAAGGACGGCTGGGTCGCACTCACTTGCGACGGTGGCCACCCGTGGGAGATGTACTCGGTCCTTCTGGATGCCCCGGAGCTGTTGGACGAGCGGTTCGGGGGCCTCGTCGGGCGAATCCAACACCACCAAGAACTCCGGGGCATCGTCGGGCCCAAGCTGAGGGAGCGTGGCAAGTGGGACCTTTTCTATCAGGGGATGGAAGAGCGCATCGTCCTCGGGCCAGTGCAGACCATCGACGAAGTCCTGGAGTGCTCCCAGCTTGAGGCGCGCCAGTATTGGACGACGACGGACCACCCGGCAGCCGGCCGGTTCAAACTCCCCGGCCCCGGGTTCCAGATCGAAGGTCACGAGCCCCAGGCAAGGCCGGCGCCTCTCCTGGGCCAGCACAACGCCCAGGTCTACTGCGAGGAGCTGGGTCTAACCAGGCAGGAACTGGTGCGCCTCCGGCACCTGAAAGTCATATGAGGTTCCGGCTAACCTATGGACAACTTGCTTAATTTGCGACGAGGCAATTCCCCTGTATCCCCTTTTATCAAGGGGGGACTGAGGAGGATTTCGCCCTCCACCAGTAAGAGGTCACGGTGAGGGCCGGTAACGGTGGGCGGCTCCCTCTAGAGGGGGTCCGCGTGGTCTCTCTGGAGAACATAGTTCAGCTTCCCTGGACCACCATGGTGCTGGCGGACATGGGCGCCGAGGTGGTCCGCGTGGAGAGCCTCTCGCGGCTGGACACCCGCCGCTTCCGCCCCTTCCCGGAGAACGACCCTGGGCAACGGTTCTGGGACCGCTCTGGCTGGCACCACTACAGCGGGCGCAACAAGCAGAGCGTGACCCTGAACCTGCAGCAGCCCGACGGGCTGGAGTTGCTGAAGCGCCTAATATCGCTGAGCGATGTGCTGGCTGAGAACCACCGCCCGGACGTGCTGGAACGCCTGGGGCTGGGCTGCGAGGTCCTGCGGCAGGTCAGGCCGGACTTGGTGGTGCTGCGCAGCTCCGGGTTCGGACAGCAGGGGCCCTGGCGTCAGGCGGGGGCCTTCGGACGCACCGTGCAGCCCCTGTCGGGGCTCTACGATCTGGCCGGGTTCGAGGCCGGAGGCCCCGTGGGTGTCGAGGACTCCTACCACGACTTGCTCACCGGCTGGAACAACGCCCTGGCGATTCTCATGGCGCTCCACCACCGGCGCCGCACCGGCAAGGGCGCGATGATCGACATGTCCATGTTCGAGACCGGGGTGAACTGCATCGGGCCCGCCCTGCTGGCCCGGCAACTAGGGTCCACCCTGCCGGGCCGCATGGGCAACAGCCATCCGCACCTGGCCCCCCACGGGTGCTACCCCTGCCGCGACCAGGACACCTGGGTGGCCATCGCGGTGGACGGCGACGCCCAGTGGGAGGGACTATGCCGCGCCCTGGGCCGGCCGGAATGGGCTCAGGACCAGCGTTTTGAGGACCCTCTTTCCCGCTGGCAACATCGCCACCTGCTAGACAGTCATCTTGCGGGCTGGACGCGGCAGCGGAGGAATTACGAGGTCATGCACCTGCTCCAGGAGCACGGGGTGCCCGCCGGTCCCGTGACCATGGCCCGGGACCTGGTGACCGACCCGCACCTGCGCGAGCGGGGTTTCATCCAGTGGTTCACCCATCCCCCAGAGCGCGCTGTGGGCAAACGCCCTTATCCGGGGCAGCCATACCGTTTCTCCCGCGCCCGGCCCGAAATCCGTTTCGTCCCCAGCCTGGGAGAGCACAACAAGAGGGTGCTTGGCGATCTTCTGGGGGTGGCCGACTCCCAACTCCAAGCCTACCATGATGAAGGACTCCTGGGGACCACCCCCCAGTACGAGGACTTGCAGCGCCCGGAGCCGCCGTCGCTGGACGACCAGGTTGACCAGGAGCAGCTGGCCTTCTACGACCGCGGCTACCGCCAACTCCTGGGCCTGGACGACCCGCCCGCCAGCGAAGGGCGGGCCTGACCGGGGGATTGTTTGGGTGAGCGGTTCTCCTGGAACCCTTTCCCATCAAACTCCACGTAGGCCGTAGCAGGTGGCGTCAGCTTGGGCGGCTACGCCTCTATCACGCCGTCCCGGCGGATGTTCCATCCCGCAGCGCGGCGGTGGCGGCCTCGTCGACGCGGCGGTTCTCCTCGTCGATGACCACGCCATAGGCATCCCTGACGTGGGCCGCTGTCGCCTTCTCCAGGCGCCAGTCGGCCAGCACGCTCTGCGGGTCGCGTTTGAAGGGATCGCCCCAGCCGCCCCCCGAGGGCGTGACGTGGAGGAAGCGGTCGCTCTGCTTGAAACGCTGGTTGATCTTGGAGGGCAGCATCGAGGCGCCATCATCCGGGTTCAGGTAGCTGGCGCTGGGCTGCCCCGCCTTGCCGCCATGGAGGCCGTAGGGTTGGAACTTCCGCCGGTCCGACCGGAAGGTGACAGCCATCTCCGGCGCCAGGACCTCCCACTCCCGCAGAATGCTCAGCCCTCCCCGGAACGTGCCGTGGCCTCCGGAGTCGGGTACTAAGCCATAACGGCGGACCTGGAGGGGGAATGAGATCTCTTCCACCTCGATGGACACGTTGCTGAGGTTGCCTCCCGTTTCCGCCAGCCCGTCGGGGCCGTCATTGCGCGGCGTGGCCCCCCTGGTCCCGTAGACATTGTCGTAGAACACGTTGGCCTTGCCGTCGGGCCCGTACACTCCGAAGCGCCCGGTGGAAGTCCCCCCCTGGGAGGCTGCCGGGATCTGGCCGGGGATGGCCTGGGACAGGGCTCCGAACATGGCGTCCTGGATACGGTGGCCGGTCATGCCCCGCGCGGCGCAGGGGGCGGGGTGCCGCATGTTGAGGATGGAGCCTTTCGGAGAGATAACCTCGATTGGCCTGAAGTAGCCGTCGTTGTTGGGGATGTCCACTCCCAGGGCGGCCCGCACCGCGGCGTAGGTCCAGG
>CAYOAF010000233.1:0-3316 GCA_964401855.1 uncultured Dehalococcoidia bacterium | reverse complement strand
AATCGGCGGGGAGTTGTTGTGTTATGTCTGGTAACACCATTGTTGAAGCTAAAACTCAAGGCCGGACCCTTTCCCGCATCGGGCGAAAACCGATCCCAGTCCCCGCAGGCGTGAAGGTGAATGTCGAGTACGGCGCCGTGATGGTGACTGGGCCCAAAGGGGTCCTGACTCAAACCTACCACCCCGACGTGGTCGTTAAAGTCGAGGCTGACCAGGTTTTGGTGGAACGGTTCTCCGAGCGGAAATTCCATCACGCCTTGCACGGGCTCACTCGCAGCCTCATCGCCAACGCCATCACGGGAGTAGCCGACGGGTATACCAAAACACTGGAACTGATGGGCGTGGGTTACCGGGTCCAGCAGGCCGGAGACGGCATAATCCTCAGCGTGGGTTATAGCCACACGGTAGAGATTCACCCTGGCGAAGGGGTAACCATGGAGGTGGAGGGCAACAACCGGGTCCACGTTCGCGGCATCGACAAACAAAAGGTGGGCAACCTGGCGGCCCAGGTGCGCAAGGTAAGGCCGCCCAATGCCTACAAAGAGAAAGGGATCCGGTATCAGGGCGAGGTGCTCCACTTCAAGCCGGGTAAGGCAGCCGCCCGCAAGGCCTGATCATGCCTAAAGATAGAGACGCTCGAAAACTGAGGGTTGTCCGCCATATGAGGGTTCGGAGGAAAGTGCAGGGCAGCCCGGAGCGGCCGCGGCTCTGCGTGTTCCGCAGCCTGCGCCACATATACGCCCAGGTAATCGACGACGCCAGGGGGCATACCCTGGTGGCCGCTTCAAGCCAGGAGGGCGGGGAAGACCGGGAATCGAAGGTCCATTCCAAGGTAGCCGCCTCCCAGGCCGTAGGCAAGCTTGTGGCGGAGCGAGCCCTAGCCCAAGGCATCACCCAGGTGGTATTTGACCGGGGCGGCTACAAGTATCACGGCCGGGTCAAGGCTTTGGCCGAAGCATCCAGGGAAAGCGGACTCAGTTTTTGATGGCTGCCTCACGTAGCCAGCATATTGTTGTCCGACAACAGCAGGAGGTCGACGCTGCAGATGGTTTCGGCGTTTAACAGGGCCCCATTTGGCCGTTTCCGGGATGACGATGCCTCTGGCATGTCTGAGCGCGTGGTCTACACCCGCCGGATCGCAAAGGTGGTAAAGGGAGGCCGGCGCCTCCGCTTCAATGCCCTCGTGGTCGTTGGCGATGGACAGGGCCAAGTGGGCGTAGGTTTGGGCAAGGCCCTGGTGATCCCGGACGCGGTGCGCAAAGGCAACGCCATTGCCCGCCGAAATATGGTCGACATCCCCATCCTGGGAAGCACGATTCCCCAACGGATTACCCTCAAGAAGGGCGCTACCATCGTCATGATCAAGCCGGCGCGCGAAGGGACCGGCATCATCGCCGCTGGCGCCATGCGGGCCATGCTGGAACTCGGCGGGGTCAAAGACGTGGTGGGCAAGTCTTTGGGTTCTCGAAACCCCATAAACATTGTCTACGCTACCATGGACGCTCTACGGCAGCTCCGTGACCCAGCCAAGGAGATGGCGTTGCGGGCTGACCGCACTTATGAGGCCACCAGACGTAGATAACGGTCCAGCATTTCTAGCAATGAATTACAATCCGTGAACCATCTCAAACTCACCAGGCGGGCGTCGCCCTAGGTCACGGCCCCCGGGCCCGATGCTCTACCTGGGCTCTCCCAAGAACGCATTGCAGGGCTAGCCAGCGGGTTTTGAGAGGGAAATTAGGAACGGCGGACTGATGGCCCAGTTAAAAATCACCTGGATAAAAAGCTGTATCGGGCGGCCCCAATACCAGTTGAGGGTCATCAAGGCTCTTGGCTTGCGCCGACTGCACCACTCAGTAATCCACAGCGACACGCCGACCATACGCGGGATGGTTCAAAAGGTCGGCCACCTGCTCACTGTCGAAATAGCGGAGGAAGCCGGGCCCACGGGGAGGGGCGCAAAATGATGGAACACCAACTGGCCCCAAATCCGCGGGCCAGAAAACCCAGAAAACGAGTGGGCCGGGGCGACGCCGCCGGCCAAGGCAGCACTGCCGGAAGGGGCATGAAGGGTCAGAAGTCCCGTTCGGGCGGGTCGGTCCGTCCCGGCTTCGAAGGCGGTCAACTGGCTTGGATCAAGGGGCTTCCCATGAAGCGCGGCTTCACCAACAAGTTCAAGGCCTATTATGCCCTGGTAAAGCTGGGGACTCTGGATAGCTTTGAGCCCGGCGAACGCGTCACGCCGGAAGTGTTGCGGCAGCGGGGATACCTGCGCAACCTCAAGCGTCCGGTCAAAATCGTGGGCGACGGCGAGGTCAGCAAGTCCCTCACCGTGGCGGCCCACAAGTTCACCCGCTCCGCACGAGAGAAGATTGAGGCGGCCCAGGGAATAGTAGAGGAGCTTTAGGGCCCATGATGACCGCGGAAACTCAGGGAGGGCATCTACCTCGCCTGCTCCAAGCCGCTGTTGACGCCTTCAGCCTGCCGGACCTCAGGGCCAAAATCCTGTTCACGCTGGCGCTGCTGGCCCTCTACCGCTTTGCGGCCCACATTCCGCTGCCCGGCATCGACCACGACCAGTTGGATGTCCTGTTCGACAGCAATCAGCTTCTGGGCTTTTTGGACCTCTTCAGCGGCGGCGCCCTTAGGCGGATGAGCATCGTGGCGCTGGGAGTCTTCCCCTACATCACCGCCTCCATCGTCATGCAACTCCTGACGCCGGTAATACCGGCCCTTCAAGAAATCGCCAAGGAGGGGGAAGCGGGCCGGGCCAAGATGAACCGCTTCGTCCACTGGCTGACCGTGCCCATTGCCCTGGCCCAGGGCTACGGCCAGCTGGTGCTGTTGCAGCAGAGCAACGTTCTAACCAACGTCGGGTTCACCGGCGACGCGCTGCTGCCCACCATCGCCGCCCTCCTTTCCATCGTCGCCGGGACCCTGTTCCTGGTCTGGCTGGGAGAGTTGATCACCGAGAAGGGCATCGGCAACGGTATCTCCCTGATCATATTCGCGGGAATCGTGGCCGGTTTCCCCGGCCTCCTGGCCGCGGGATTCCTCGACCGGGACAACGTTCTCGGTATCGGCTTCTTCGCCATAATCGGCGTGTTGATAATCGCCATGATCGTGCTGTTCAATGAGGCCCACCGGCGCATTCCGGTCCAGTACGGGCGCAGCATCTTCCGGGGCGGTAGAATGTACCGGCAGAGCGGCGCCACTTACCTGCCCCTCAGGATCAACTCGGCCGGGATGATCCCGTTGATCTTCGCCTTCTCCATCGTGATCCTTCCCGGCACCGTCGCCACCTACTTCGCCACCA
>CAYOAF010000232.1:0-12419 GCA_964401855.1 uncultured Dehalococcoidia bacterium | reverse complement strand
GCCTCAGAGGAAACCCAGTTCGGCATCACCGAGACCCGGCGGGGCCTGACCGGCGGCCGGGTCTGGGCCAAGGTCAACGCCTTCATGCCGTCCAAGATTGCTTCCGAGATGGTAATCACCGGCGAGCCGATCGGCGCCCCGGAGATGTACCGGTTGGGGCTGATCAACCGCCTGGTCCCCACGGGCAAGCACCTGGAGGCCGCCGAAGAGCTGGCCGAAAAGGTGCTGAAGACGCCGCCTCTGGCCTCCCGCGCCGGCGTCCGGCTGAGCCGCCGCCAGTGGGTCCAGCCCGTCGCCGACGCCGACATGTACAGCCAGCCCTTGAAACTGCACCTCAGCGAGGACTTCAAGGAGTCCAGCGTGTCCTTCGTGGAAAAGCGGGCGCCGACCTATCACGCCCGCTAGGGCACCGCAACCGCCGCATCGCCGCGGGCTCCGGTAGAAGTGTGAGGGGCCGAGCCTCTCACACTTCCACTGGCCGCCGCTTTTGCCGTACGAGAAGTCCGGGCCGGCCGCTCAGCCGAAGTGAGGCAGCACCTTTTTGCCGAACAGCTCCAGCGCCCGCAAGGAGTCTTCATTGGGCATACCGGGCCACTGGCAGCGCAGCACCAGCTCGTCGACGCCCAACTCCCGATACTTCTCGATCTCGTCGACGCATTCATCGGGGCTGCCGAGGATGAACCGGTCCTCCAGCACCCGGTCGAAGGGCACGTCGATGCGGTCGGCTTCCGGCAGTTCATGGCTGTGGCCCAGGGCCGCCCGGTCCCGGTAAAGCCACTCCACGTGGGGCCGCATGATGTCGATCGCCTTCTGGCGGCTTTCCGCCACGAACATCTCCCGCCAGGCTGAGATGAAGCCCGGCTTCCCCGCCTTCTTGACGGTGTCCCGGTACAGCCCGGTCTGCTCTCGGATGGTGGGGAGGGTCGAGCGGGAGCTGATCAGCCAGCCGTCGGCCTGGCGCGCGGCCCGGAGCACCCCCCGTTCCAGATTGGCGGCGAGGTACATCCTAGGGTAGGGCTTTTGTACCATTCCACCCGCGCCGGGCACGTCGTTTATGTGGAAGTAACGGCCGTGGTGGGTCACACGCTCCTGGGTCCAAAACTTCTTCATGACCTCCATTACCTCCCGAAAGCGGCCCAGCCGGTCGGTCTTGGGGATGCCGAAGGCGTCGAACTGGAAGTCCCGCCAGCCTAGGGCCGGGGCCAGGATGAACTTGCCGCCGCTGATCACGTCCAGGGTGGCCACCTGCTCGGCAGCCTCCACCGGGTGGTACAGAGGCAGCAAGGCCACCATGCCCAGCTCCAGTCCGGGGGCTTCGGCTGCCACCCGGGCGAGCAGCATCATCGAATGGAAATCGTTGTTCAAGTAACCGGCCCCGGTCCACAGCGAGTGATAGCCCATCCGATGGGTCAGGCGCGCCTTATCCAGCCGGCCGGTCAAGGCCTCCTCCCGGGACTCTCCACGCAAGTTTCCGCCGCCCATGTTTATTCCAAAGCGCATGGTTCACTCCCATTCCAAGCTGTTGGCCTCGGACACCGAACGGTCCCGGAGCATCCTCCGGGACCATCTAGCGGCCCGTTTTGCCAGCCGCTCAAATTCCCACCGCAAGTTACCCGGGCCCTCGGCCGGTGTTTCTCAGCGGACCCATGGCGGAGGATCCGCTTTCAACAGTGAGATGCTCCCCTCAGTGTATCGATGCAACCCCGGAAGCCAGCAGATGGTTCCGGGTCTCGATCACCACCGGATGGACCATCCGGCCCTGGGACGCCATCGAGATGATCTCCCTGCTCAGAAACTCCAGCACCGCCCGGTCCAAGTTTTCCAACGCCAATTGGCGCAACTCGGGCAGGTAAGGATACGAGGCTATCTTCTCCGGGTCCAACTTGTCGGCGAGGAAAACCACCTTGCCCAGGTCGTCCAGCGAGGGGTGGGCCGTAGTGTGCCAGTAGACGGCCCGGTAGAGGGCCGGGTCGTCGAGGCCCGACTCCCGGGTGAGGATTTCGGCCCCCACTGGCCCGTGCAACAGCACCGGCGCCTCCCGCTCCACCGTTCCGATGGGGAGGCCCATCTCCGCGGCGCGGCGAGTCAACTCCTCCTCCGGCATGGCCCGGGCCGCATCGTGGGCCAACATGCCCAGGGCGGCCCGTTCCCCATCGATTCCATAGCAACCGGCCAGCTCGCGGGCGATATCCGTGACGCGGTAGATGTGTGCCTGAAGGCCGGGAGGCAGGGCGTCCACCCTACGTTGGACCTGATGGACCAACTCGTCCATCCAGATACCTCCGCCTATCCCATTGCCCCCAGCGGCTGGCCGCCGAGCAGGTGCAGATGCAAGTGATCTATTTCTTGTCCCGAGTCCTGGCCCTGGTTCATGACGAGCCGGTAGCCGCTCAGTGTCACGCCCTCTCGCCGGGCCATCTCTTCAGCCACCACGAACAGATGCCCCATGATAGGCACCTGGCCGGGGCCAACGTAGGCCAAAGACGCCAGATGCATGTTGGGGATTATCAGCAGGTGGACCGGCGCCTTGGGGTTGATGTCGCGGACCACGATGACCCTATCGTCGCGATAAATTGGCGCCTCGTGGATCGAGTCTCGGGCCATGTTGCAGAAGATGCATTGCCTGGTTGTCATTCTGTGTACGCCTCCATCCTTAACCGGCCCCTGGGGCGCCCCCGGAGTGCGCTCCTCGGACCTGGCGCCCGGCAGTGGCCCGGCCAACGCCGGGATGCCAACCGATGGGCTGGATTACCGGTAGCCCTGAAAGTCACCGGCCTGGACTCACTATTGGTCCAAATATTGCAGCGCCAACTCCTTGTGGTAATTGGCATCCCCGTAGGTCAGCTCCTGGACCTTGCCGCGCCGGGTGTAGAGTTGCAGGTCGTGCTCTTTGGTGAAGCCGATGGCGCCATGGCACTGGTGGGCGGTGGCGCAAACCCGGTCGTAGGCGCCGTTCACCCAGGCTTTGGCCATGGAAACGTCCCGCTCCGAAGGGCCGCCCTCGGAGACCCGCCAGGCAGCCTTGTAGGCGATGTTGCGACACCCCTCTACGTCCAACGCGATATTGGAGCAGTGGTGCTGCACTGCCTGGAAGCTGCCAATGGGACGCCCGAACTGGGTCCGCTGCTTCACGTAGTCGACGGTCATGTCCAGCACGGCGCCGGCGCCGCCCAGCATTTCCACACACCGGCCGGCAACCGCCCGTTGCAGGGCCCGCGCCACCACCGGCCAGCCTTCGCCCACCGGCCCCAGGGTCGAGTTCGCGGGGACGCTGACCTGCTCCAGGATCACCTGGCACTGCCGGTCCGAGGAGATGGTGTTGAGCGCGCTGATGCTGAGGCCGGGGCTGCCCGAGGGCACCAGAAAGACGGTCAATCCCCGGGCTGGGTCCGATTCTTGCGACGTTCGGGCCACCACCAGCAGGATTTCAGCCGCTTGCGCATCAGGCACGAAGAGCTTGGTGCCGCTGATCAGATAGCTGTCTCCCCGGTGCTCGGCGGCCGTCTCAACCCCCGAAGGCTCGTAGCTGACCGAGGGCTCGGTCAAGGCCAGGGTCATGGTCAGGTCCCCGGAGCAGACCTGTGGCAGGATATCTTGCTTCTGGGCCTCGGTCCCGGCGTCCAGCACGGTCAGGCCTCCCAGCACCACCGTGGAAAAGAAGGGGCCCGGCAACAGGGCTCGCCCCATCTCTTCCAGCAGCACCGCCAGGTCGAAGAAGCTGCCCGCGGTCCCTCCGAACTGCTCCGGAAACGCCAGCCCGGTCCACCCCAGGCTGGCTATCTGACGCCACAGCCCGTCGGTGAAGCCCCGGGGGTCCTCCTCCATCGCCCGCACAAACTCAATGGGGCACTCCTGGGACAGGAACTCTTGGGCGCTGGTCTTCAGCATCTGCTGTACTTCGTTTAGCCCCAGGTCCATTGCTCATCCTCCGGTGGCCGGTTCGCCCAAGGCCTTGGCCTTCAGCGATCAGCCTTCGAGTATCAGCTTGCTGCCTTCGGTTGCAGCACGAAAGCCAAGAAGAAACGGGCCTTTTCTGCCGCCGCAAGTCTGCGTGACCGGCCGGTGGCTGTTCGTTGAGCATTCGGCGCTCCCAGGCGGTCGAAGCGACGCTAGTATAGCGTATAGAGCAATCCGGCTCAAGGCTGAAGGGATGCCCGCCGCCGGCGGCGGGCAGGAAATCGAAGTCCGCCGTCCCGCCGGTTGTTTGGTCTATTGGGAGCTAGGGACCGGGCGGATTTCTCCCTTGCTTGCTGGCCATGGCTGGTTTTGAAGTTCCTATACCAGGCTGCGAACGAAGGTGTCCAGTTGGTCCAGAGCTTGTTGGATGTTTTCCCGGGAGTTGGCATAGGAGATACGGACGTACCCCTCGCCGAACTCGCCGAAGCCGCCCCCCGACAGCAAGGCGACCCCGGCCTCCTGCATCGCCCTATCCTCGAACTGGCGGCTGGAGAGACCCGTCTCCGAGATATTGGGGAAAGCGTAGAAGGCCCCTTCGGGCTCGGGGCATCGGATGCCCGGGATGCCGCGCAACCCGTCGGTGATGAGCCGGCGACGCCCGGCGAACTCGGCGGCCATTGACTGCACCGCGTCTTGAGGGCCGTCCAGGGCGGCGATCGCCGCCCGCTGGGTGAAGGTGGCGGAGCAGGATATGTTGTTGACCGCTAGCCTGGTCACGTGGTAGGCCAACTCTTCGGGCATGATTCCGTAGCCGAGGCGCCAGCCGGTCATGGCGTAGCTCTTGGAAAACCCGTCAAGGATTATGGTGCGCTCCGCCATGCCGGGCAGGGAAGCGATGCTGTGGTGCTCCCCGGTGTACAGGATGTCTTTGTAGACCTCGTCGGTCAGCACATATAGGTCATCGCGCTGCTTCACCAGACCGGCGATGGTTTCCAACTCCGGCCGGGTCAGAACGGAGCCGCAGGGGTTCTCCGGGGAGTTGAGAATGATGAGCCGGGTACGCTCCGTGATCTTGGAAGCGAGATCGTCCAGATCGGGATGATAGCTCTTTTCCTCGAGCAGCCGCATCGGCACCGGGGTGGCCCCGGCAAACCGGATCAGGGACTCGTATATGGGAAAGCCGGGGTTGGGGTAGATCACCTCCAATCCCGGTTCAGCGATGGCCAAGATGGCGTAGAACATGACAGGCTTGGCCCCGGGCGTAACCACCACCTGGGCCGGAACCGTGTCCAGGCCCCGGACTTCCCGGCTGTTGCGTGCGATGGCCTCGCGCAGCTCGGGCAGCCCCGCCGTGGGGCCGTAGTGAGTGTAACCCTGGCGCAGGGCTTCGACTCCCGCCTCGACTATATGCCTGGGCGTATCGAAATCAGGCTCACCGATTTCCAAGTGGATGATATCTTTGCCCTGGGCCTCCAGCGCCCGCGCCTTGGCCAGCACCTCGAAAGCGGACTCGGTGCCCAAGTTCAAAATCCGGCTAGTGAGCCTCATGCTTCCTCCATGTCACTGCTCAAAGAGTGTCGAAGCCCCGTTGCCCGGTCCTCCCGCGGCATCGCGGCGCATGACGTTGACCCGGCCTACCTGTGCAGTGTAGCGCCGCCACTTGGGAGTCAAGCTGGGTGGCGCTTCCTCGGGCTCGATCAATCCAAAGCCGAAGCGGTGAAAGAAACCCACTTCCCGGTCCTCGCAAACCAGGTAGAAGAGGCCTTGGTGCCGCCTCAGCAGCGAGGTCACCATTTCCCGGCCCACGCCCCTGGCCCGGAGCCCATCACGGACGGCCACGCTGGCCAACTCGCAAAAGCCCCGATAGGGCCTCAAACGGACACATCCCAAGATGACCCCATCCTCATCCTCGGCGACAACGAACTGGTCTTCCCGGAGGTCTTCCCGGTCGCCATCGACCAGGTCCAGCAATCCCTCGATGGCCGGCAGGTCTTCAGTTCCGGCCGGTCTTACCCGCCACACGAAGTCCCCGGCACTAATCCGGCTGAGCCTGGCTCTGAGTTCGCGACGGCAGCCCGTAAATCGAGATGAACCCTTCCGCGGCCTGGTGGTCGTACTGGTCCTCCCGGTCATAGGTGGCCAATCGGTACTGGTAGAGAGAGCGGGGGGCGCTGCGCCCTGCCACGGTGCAGGTGCCTTTGTGAAGCCGCAGCCGGACGTCGCCGGTCACATCACGCTGGGTGCTGCGGACGTAAGCGTCCAGGTCTTGCCGATGGTGGGTGAACCACAGGCCATTGTACACCACGTCGGCGTACTCCTGAGCGATGCGGTCTTTGGTCCGGGCCTGCTCCTTGCTCAAGGTCAAGGCTTCCAGGGCCCGGTGGGCGGCATGCAGCACAACCGCCGCCGGCGCCTCGTAAATCTCCCGGGACTTGATCCCCACCAGCCGGTTCTCCACAGCGTCGATGCGGCCCACCCCGTGGCTGCCGGCCACGGCGTTGAGGTGGCGGATGAGGTCGACTCCGGCCATGTTCTCGCCGTCGATGGCGGTGGGAATCCCGTGCTCGAAGTGGACCACCAGATGGGCCGCCTGGCCGGGGGCGGAGGCGACCGAGTTCGTCCAAGAGTAGGCCTCTTCGGGCGGCTCCGCCCAGGGGTCCTCCAGCTCCCCGGCTTCTGCGCTGCGGCCCCACAGGTTTTCGTCCACGGAAAACTTGCTGTTGCCGGGGCTGACGGGGAGATTCCGGGCCCGGGCATACTCCAATTCATCCTCGCGGCTCATGCTCCAGTCCCGGGTAGGGGCTATGACCTTCACCTCCGGGGCTAGGGCGCCCACGCCGACATCCAGCCGCACCTGGTCGTTCCCCTTGCCGGTGCAGCCGTGGGCCACGGCGTAAGCGTCCTCGGCCCGGGCAGCTTCCACCAAGTACCGGGCGATGAGGGGGCGTCCCAGGGCGGTCGCCAGGGGGTACTGGCCTTCGTAGATGGCCCCGGCCTGGAGGGCGGGAAACAGGAACTCGTTCACCAGCGTCTTCTTACCGTCCACCGTCAGCGCCTTGGCTGCCCCAACGGTCAGGGCCCGCTGGCGGATAGCCTCTAGGTCCACCATGCCCAGGTCAATGGTCAAGGTGATAATATCCGCGTCGTACTTTTCTTTGAGCCAAGGGACCGCCACCGAGGTATCCAACCCCCCGCTGTAGGCCAGGATGATCTTGTTTTCCGGCATAAAACTTTCGCTGCTCCTTTGCTAACACCGGCTCAAGCTCTTTTCGGCTCGAACCTGAATCTTGCGAATCCCAGCAGTTTTGGAGGCGGCCGCTCTGTCCTAATATCTAACGTCGATAATTGCAGTCACGATCGTCCACTCACCTTGGGTTGAGCAAGCGCCACCTACATCAATTCTATCATCGGGCATTCACGTACTGCCGGTCGAAACATGGCTTTCCTCAATGAAATGACGACGGCGGCCGAGTGTCAAGCGAACCGATCGGACGGGGAGACGGAGCAGGGTCGGATGTTCACTATTTGCAAACACCGTTGGTCCTCCGGCTGCCCGGCGGAAGTTGTGGGCCATTCTGTTGGCGGTCGGATCTTGCTTGTTGCTGTTGATCATGGGTTTCATGTCGGAGAGGCCCGGGTACCGTTCTTTGGCCCTTGTGTCGCGAGCAGCTCCTTTACAAGGACTAAAGCAACCGCCTCGGAGAAACCATACAACCATATCAACCCAGATGACCGGCCCCCAGTGTTTGCACCACTCCCTATGTTAGTCCGACAAAGGCTGGGACTGTGTCAGCAGCCAGGACTGCCTGTGGCGCCGGCGGTCTGTAGCCCAGCGAACTGCTCTGATGTATACCTCTTTCTTGGCATTTCTCCCCCTTTCTCCGGCCCAGGTTACTAACATTACACCTGGACCAGTTTTCGGGGGGCAGGTCAATCAAAGGCACACTTCTTCAACTTACGGACAGTATGGGAGAGGGGAAGAAAATGCATTCTCTGGTTAGAGGCAAAGGATTGTGCGCCATCTTCGCAGTCAGGCCATCAAATATATTTGAGTGAAATTCGCATTAATCTAATGATTATAAAGCTAGTCATACTCTTAATGGCAATACGCCAGGGCGTCGTGCCAGCTTACATGTGCGACACGAACCTCCTTTTGAGACAGTTGCTTAGTACAGAGCGTCGGATGCTTCTAGGTTCCCCAGCTCCTCCGCGGACAAGCCTAGGAGACTCTCAAAAACCGGGCTATTGTGCTCCCCCAGCAGAGGAGCGTGCCTGCGAATTGAGCCTGGGGTCTCGCCCAATGGCCAGATGACACCGTAGATTGTCTCGTTCGCCAGAGTTGGATGGTCCAAGGTGACGTAATCTTGACGGTGTCGGTGATGCTCCAGGGAGGGTAGCTCTGGCAGAGTGTAGGCAGGTGAAGCAGCAACTCCGGCGGCCTGTAGGCGACGAGCTAACTCGTCTCGCTCCCGGTGAGTTGTCCACTGGCCCACCAACTCATCGAGGGCATCTCGATGCTTCCAACGGGAGAATTGGTCGCCAAAGCGTGGATCCTGCGCCCATGCTGGATGTGACATGACCTCCAGGAGCTTTTGCCACTCGGGTTCACCGGCCACGGCTATCCCAATCCAGGAGTCAGTCTCACGGCAAGGATAGGTGTTATGTGGGGCGTAGCCCGGCTCCATATTACCCCGCGGCCCCCAGACGCGGTTGTTCCACTGGTAGTCCAGCAGTGGCTCCAGAGTGAGTCCGATCCCGGTTTCCGTCAGAGACAAGTCAATGTACTGGCCTGCCCCGGTCTTGGCTCGGTGCTCCAGCGCCGCTAAGATGGCGAAAGCTCCGTAGAGAGCCGTGACGGGGTCCATGAAGGCAGTCGTGGATCCTTGAGTGCTGCCTCCTTCGTAGCCAACGAGGGTTTCAAGCCCGGAGATAGCCCCAGCACATGGGCTGTAGCTTGGAATCTCACTGAATGGTCCCGTTTGCCCGATGCTGGACACCGAGAGAACGATTAAATCCTCGCGAACCCGCCTCAAGTCATCAAAACCCAGGCCCAAGCGTTCCATGACACCAGGGGTCATGTTGGACATGACCACATCACTGACGGAGATGAGGCGTTTCACCAAGGTCAGTCCCTCTTCAGAGCGCAGGTTCACCGTGACACTCTGCTTATTGCGGTGGTAGACGTGGAAGCCAACAATCCAGTCGGGGTCCGCCGGTCGGTCGCCTAAAGGCAACCCGATGCGCCCAGCATCCAGCCGTTTTCTGGATTCCACCTTGATAACCTCAGCTCCCATGTCGGCGAGGATGTGGCCGATGACCGGCACAGACCACACCCATCCGAAGTCGACCACTCGTATCCCTGAAAGCGGAAGTGCGTTGCAATCACCAACTTGTTGCGAAGTGCCAGCCATATTAGTCACCTTTGCTGCTTGACGAGCTGAATGGTTAGATTACCCCAAGACGCCTAAGCACAGGTAGGTCCGTTTGCTCGTAACCCAGAAGCCCGCAAAGCACCTCTACGTTGTGCTCCCCCAACAGGGGGGAGGGACGAGAGTAGCGGGGAGGCGTCGATGACAACTTGTAGGGTGGTAAGGGTATCTTTGCGCGGCCCGCAAGTGTGAAATCCACATCGGCAAAGGTCTCGCGTATCCGCATTTGCTCAAGGTCGAGCACCTCGGCGGAGTTGTAGTAGGGAGCCATATTGATATGTTGTGCCCGACCCATCTCAAACAGGTCCTCCCGGTCGTAGTCAGCCATCCAGGCCTGCACCATGGCTTCGAAGAGGTCTTGAGCTTCTGGCGAAGAAGTGCGACGTGCAGTCAGGCTAGCGAATTCAGGCTCCTGAGCCCACTCCGGGTTGCCGAGCATACTCATGAGACCTTCAAACCAGTTCTGCTGGTTCACAATGACGTGCATGCTTCCATCACGGCAGTAGAGGGCCTGGTTGAAGTTCGTGAGCCGCCGTCCGGTGCGGCCTCGGAACTCATTGGTGAGTTGCCAGGCTGGGATCCCGGCACTGAAAACCATGGCTAAGGTATCTACAACAGCTACGTCCACATGCTGTCCCCGACCCGTCGTCCGCCGGGCATGTCCAGCGACCATGGTGGCACCAGCCCCATTGATGCCTCCAATATAATCGGCTACCGACAATGGAATGCAGAGGGGATTCGTATCAGGCTCGCCGATGCGCATAGAGACGCTGCTGGCCACGAAGTTGGTGAAAGGGTGGGTGTGAAAGTCCCTGTGAGGACTGTTCCAGCCATATGGCAGGATCGTGGTGACGACCAGGTTGGGATGGCGAGCCTGAAGGCTAGTTGGGTCTAGTGCTAAAGCCTCCAGACGCTGGGCCGGATGGTTAGTAACCAGTACATCAGCCCACGCCAGGAGCTTTTCGACCATGGCCTGACCAGCCGGGTCGTCTATGTTGACCGTGACACTCCGTTTTCCCAGGTTCAAGTACAGATAGAGACCGCTTCGCTCCCCATCCGGTACATCGTCGGGGAACGGGCCCCAACGGCGAGCCGTATCGCCATTAGGGGACTCCACCTTGATCACGTCAGCGCCAAGGTCTGCAAAAAGCCTGGTGCAATAAGGACCCGAGATGAAGTCGCCGAGATCCAAAACACGCATACCCTCCAGGGCTTGAGCGGCTTTCGCCCCCAGCCCCGAACCGCCTGGCGGAATCGTCATATTCCCTCCACGTGGTAGATAAACCGCTGGCCACATGCCGACGGCTCTATCATTTCAGCATTTGGCCATCTCGTACTGCTGCCGACAATCGGTCCTTAATGTGAACTGGACATCCCTGTTTTGACCCAAACTCTCCGAATCAAACTTGGCCGCGGCCGAAGAACGCGTCCTCCATTACGATATAAGCGTACTGACACTCCGAAATGCTGTCATTCGCCCAATCTTGCTCTCAGTTGCAAGCACTATATCAATCATACGCTCGGAAAACCACGGGATCTTGTAGACTGCGGAAGCAATCGAACTCCAAAAGTGGCAGTCACCAATTTGGGGGAATAGCGATGTGACGAGCGGATAGCGCGCCGACACTATTCGCCCATAGTGTTCGTCTAATGAGGGTGACGCCGTAGGAAGTATCGGGTATCCTTTCCGGGTACAAAGATGGGGGCGAGTGAAAGAGAAGTATGACGTCCGAGGCGCGTTACAACACCAATCTCGCGGCCGAATTTTATGTACTTTCAGTTTTGCACCGACTCGGTGCCGATGCCATGCTCATCCTGGGCAACAAGAAATCCGTTGATATTGCTATTGTCAGGGACGCCGGCGACGCGGTTACCATAGATGTAAACCGGTTTCAGCCAGTTGCAAGTTTGCCGTTGCTTGAGTGCTTTATGATGCGCTTAAATCTTCCCCAGCGCCTCCTCCAGGCGGCCCACGCCTTCGTCGATCTCCTCGCGGGTGACGGTCAGCGGCGGCATCAGCCGGATGGCGTTGGGCTTCACGCCGTTGAGCAAGAGCCCGGCCTCATTGGCGTGGGTCAGGACCTGGCCCGAGATGTCGCCATCGAACTCCACGGCGGCCAGCAACCCCTTGCCCCGCACGTCGGACACGAATGAGAAACGGTATTTCAGATCGTTCAGCCTAGCCAGCAGGTGCTCTTCCATGGCCTTGACTTGGGCTGGGATGTTGTTGTCGATGAGGAACTTGGTCCCGGCGTAGGCGGCGGCAGTGGTGAGGGCGTTGCCCCCGAAGGTGGAGCCGTGGTCGCCGGGGACTAGGGCCATGCAGTACTCTTTGGACATAAAGGCGCCGATGGGCACGCCGTACCCGAGCCCCTTGGCCAGGGTTATCACGTCGGGCTCGACGCCGTACTCCTGGTAGCCGAAGAGGCTGCCCAGCCGGCCCAAGCCGGTCTGCACCTCGTCTAGCATGAGCAGAATCCCTTGCCGGTCGCACCACCCGCGGACCCGGGTCAAGTAATCGTCGTCGGGAATATTCACGCCACCCTCGCCCTGGACCGGCTCCAGAAACACGGCGGCGGTCTTGTCGTTGGTGGCGCTGATGATGGCTTCCACGTCGTTGTAGTCCACGTGGACGAAGCCAGGCAGCAGCGGGGTGAAGTTCGCCTGGTGATGGGGCTGCCCGGTGGCCGCCACCGTGCCCATGGTCCGGCCGTGGAAAGAGTTGTAGGCGGTGATCACCTCGAAGGCACCGTCTCGGTGCAGCTTGCCGTAGCGGCGGGCCAGCTTCAACGCCCCCTCGTTGGCCTCGGCGCCGCTGTTGCCGAAGAACACCTGGTCCAGGCAGCTGTTTTCAATGAGTATCTGGGCCAGGTGAAGCTGAGGCACGGTGTAGAACTGGTTGGAGGTCTGCACCAGCGTGCCGGCCTGCTCGACGATGGCCTGGGTCACGGCGGGATGGCAGTGCCCCAGGTTGTCCACGGCCCAGCCGGCGACGAAGTCCAGGTACTCCTTACCGTCGGCATCCCAGACCCGGGTTCCCTCTCCCCGGACGATGACCACCGGCTGGCGCCGCACCGTCTGGGCATAGTACTT
>CAYOAF010000231.1:0-3476 GCA_964401855.1 uncultured Dehalococcoidia bacterium | reverse complement strand
GCCTGCAGGCCGAAGGGCACCGCTTTACCTCCGAGACGGATACGGAGGTCATCACTCACCTCATCGAAGAGGGCGTGGACCAAGGCCTGAGCTTCGAGGACGCTTTCCGGCGGATGGGAAAGTTGCTCCAGGGCTCTCAGGCCGTCACCGCCACCCATCGGGGCCACAGCGGCATACTCTGCGCCCTGCGGCTGGGATACGCCGGCGGGCTCGTGGTGGCCCACCGCGACGGACAGGGAATCGTTTGCAGCGACCTCCCTGCCCTGCTACCCCTGGTACGGCACGAGCCAGTTATTAACGGGGTGGGTTTCCTGGATTCGGGAGAGATGGCGGCGGTCACGCGAGAGGGCACCAACTATTGGGACCTGGAAGGCCGCCCCATCGAGAAAGAGGTCCGCACGGTATCCCCGGAGGACATCCTTATCGACAAGGGTGGCTACCGGCACTTCATGCTCAAGGAGATCATGGAGCAGCCTCAGGCGGTCGCCAGCGCCCTCCGGCAGCGGGTGGACTTCCAGGCGGGCCGGGTCGACCTGGCGGACCTGCCCCTGTCCGGCAAGGACACAAAGGCCTTGAACCGGGTGGTGCTGATCGGTTGCGGCACCAGCCTGCATGCGGCCCAAGTGGGCCGCTACCTGGTGGAACGACTGGCAGGCCTCCCGGCTGAAGCGGAGAGCGCTTCGGAATTTCGCTACCGGGGCCCCTATATCGACGAGCACACCCTGGTCGTTTCCATCGGCCAATCGGGTGAGACGGCCGATACGGTCGCGGCCATGCATATGGTTCGGGAGAAAGACAGCCGGCTCATCACCATCTGCAACGTAGAGGGCAGCCAGGCCACCCGCCTGGCCGAAGGCGCCCTCTACATGCGCTCTGGAATCGAAATTGGCGTGGCCAGCACCAAGACGTTCATCGCGTCCCTTACCACGTTGAACCTCTTGGCGACGTACCTAGGCCAGGAACGCGGCTTCATCACCGGGGACCAGTCCCGGCAACTGGTCGCCGACCTCTCCCAATGCCCCCGGCTGGTCGGCGAAATGCTGGCCGAAACCGACATCTACCGGCATCTGGCCCGCCGGTTCTGCACCTACAATGATTTCCTGTTCCTGGGCCGGGGCATGAACGCTCCCATCGCCCTGGAGGGCGCCCTCAAGCTGAAGGAGATCAGCTACATCCATGCCGAAGGGCTCCCGGCAGGGGAGATGAAGCACGGACCCATTGCGTTGATCGACCGGAACATGGCGACCGTGGCCCTCGCCCCCCGGGACGCGATGTACGACAAAGTCGTGAACAACATCAAAGAGGTGAAGGCCCGCGACGGGGTGGTGTTGGCGGTCGTGACCGAGGGCGACACGGACTTGCCCTCCCAGGTGGATGACGTCCTCTACATACCCCAGGCGCCGGAGAACCTGGTGCCCTTGCTGGCCGCGGTGCCGCTGCAGATGCTGGCCTACCAGATCGCGGTGCTTCGGGGCTGCGACGTGGACCAGCCCCGCAATCTGGCCAAGTCCGTCACCGTGGAATGAGGGGTGTTTGGGGCCGGTTCAACCCCGGACGCAAACAAGATACGAGTAGGAATGAGTTGTTCGCAGAACTCATCAAATATTGCGCCGTTTTTACTTGAAGTTGAGCCAGACTGGTGAAATGATGAGTACCTGGATTTTATTCCCTTTTTGCCCGGGGCCCCAACGGTGTTGAAGATGAGCAGAATTGTCTGTATTTGAAATGGAGTGCTCACTGAATGTATCTTAAGCTAGCCCAACCGGTGGTGCCATTTGAACATTACCTCCCTCAGATAACCCCCCAACTGGCCGACGAGCTTACGGCGGTGGCCCGTGACCTGGGCCACTTGCGAGTCGTTCACCTCAACAGCACCGCCTCTGGCGGGGGCGTAGCCGAAATCCTCCAGTCCCTGGTCCCTTTGATGAACTCGTTGGGCATTGCCACCGAGAGGGTCGTCATCAACCCGGAGCCCGAGTTTTTTAAAGTCACCAAGCGCATTCACAACCTGCTGCAAGGGGCGGAAGGCACCCTTTCGGCCGGTGAGCTGGAGATCTACTACCAGAATATCGAAAACGTGGCTGAGGAGATCCGCCAAAACCAGATCGCGGCCGACGTGTGGTTTCTTCACGACCCGCAGCTTCTACCCTTGGCCCGCTTGTTGCCCAAGCCGGCCGATCAGACCTGGCTCTGGGTCTGCCACATAGATTTGACGGCGCCGAACGGAACAGTGCTCGATACGCTGCTGCCCCTGGCCCGGGATTACGACCAGGTAATCGTGTCCTTGTCCCAATACGTGCCCAAAGGATTGAACGGGACTCCGCCGGTCAGCATCGCGCCGCCCGCCATCGACCCGCTGACCACGAAGAACGACCCTCTCGGCGAAACCGAGGCGCTCAGCCTGGTGGCCGCCATGGGGATAGACCCGGAACGGCCCCTGATGACCCAGGTGTCGCGCTTCGACCCCTGGAAAGACCCCCAGGGTGTAATCGACGCCTATCGCCTGGCCCGCCGCTACATCCCCGGACTGCAATTGGCGCTGTTGGGCCTGAGTCTGGCCAACGACGACCCGGAGGCCCTGGAAGTGCTGGCCAACGTCGAGGAGCATGTCGCCGGCGACCCCGACATTCACCTGTACTTCGACCCCAATGGGTTGCCTTGCACCGTGGACTACGTCGTCAACGCTTTCCAGGTGGCCTCGACTGTGATAATCCAGAAATCCACTCGTGAGGGCTTTGGGCTGACCGTCACCGAGGCCATGTGGAAGGGCGCCGCCGTCATCGGCGGCAACGTGGGGGGCATCCGCGTCCAGGTCGAGGACGGTGTTACCGGGTACCTGGTTGATTCACCGGAAGAGTGCGCCCAGCGGGTGGTCCAGCTTTTCCAAGACCCCGTCCTACGAACCCGAATGGGCGAAGCCGCCCGGGAACGGGTCCGCGAGCGGTTCCTTTTGCCCCGGCTGGCGTTGGATTACCTTCAGGTAGTGAAATCCCACATCGAGAGCCTGGCGATAGCCAGGAGCACCAACGGGACAAGCCACAATGGCCTGGACAGCCCTGACAGCTTACCCTTGCGGCCGCCGGCCCAAGACCAGAACGGGTTGGCCAAGGCTCTGGTCCGCGCGGTGAAACCCGGCAAGGGGTCGAACCCGGCCCAGTAACCCAGCAGGCGAGGAAGGGGTCGCCAGCCGTGGGAGAGCGGCTCCGGCCAGGCCCCCCATGGCGGAATGTCGATTCCCCGGCACATTTTGGCTTCAACGGCGGCCCGCACCCATTCCATGGGTCCAGCCGCCCTTTGTTCACCTGCTGCGCCTGCTAACCAGGTCCCTGGTCCCCCTGCCGAAACCCGGTCAGTCCAAACCTCCGCTGTCCCTTGCCGGCAGACCGGCCGGTTTCGCGCTTTGCGGCGGCCCGCCCTCTGGCAGCAGGGGCTGGGAGCGGGGCGCAAGGACCCTCTCACCCGCACCGGCATCCCTT
>CAYOAF010000230.1:0-11279 GCA_964401855.1 uncultured Dehalococcoidia bacterium | reverse complement strand
AATCGGTCGACAATTTCCTGGAAGCGGACCGCCTGGCGGAACTCTTTCGAGAGCTGGGCCTTGCTGAAACCGGCTACCTCCAGCTGGGCATGGGTACGGTAACCCTGCATTGGAGCAACCGGCCGCCAGCCTGATGAATTAGTGCCTGTCCAGCGGCGCAATTCCCCTTGTTACGCCAGGTTAGCTGGGATAAACTGTATGGAAGATGGTTGGATTTCGTTGGATTCCAACTATGGCCTTAATCCGTTTCGGGTAATAACATGGGTTCAATTTTTGACAAACTAACCTCCGTCCTTGCCCGTTATCGGGAGATCGATGAGACCATGGGCCAGCCGGAGGTGGCCGTCGACTTCGAGCGGGTCCAAGAGTTGGCCAAAGAGCGGGCTTCTCTTGAAGAACTGGTTGAGATATCCAGCCAGCACGGGGAGCTGGTCCGCGAAAAACAAGACCTGGAAGCGCTGGCCCGAGAAGAATCGGACCAGGACCTGGTCCGCATGGCAAAAGAGGAGTTGGAGGCGATTGACGGGCGGCTGGCCTCGCTAGAGCAAGACCTGCGCCTGGCCCTCTTGCCCAAGAACCCCAATGACCAGCGGGACGTGATCGTGGAGGTGAGGGCCGGGACCGGCGGCACCGAGGCCAGCCTCTTCGCCAGCGACCTTTACCGCGCCTATACCCGTTACGCCCTCCTTCACCGCTGGAAAGTGGACGTGATGGACTCCAACCCGTCGGAGCTGGGAGGCCTCAACAAGATTGTTTTCGAGGTTCGGGGGAAGGGCGCTTTCAGCCGCCTCAAGTACGAGCGAGGCGTCCACCGGGTGCAGCGCATTCCCGAGACCGAGGCCCAGGGCCGAATCCACACCTCCACGGCCACGGTAGCGGTGCTGCCGGAACCGGACGAGGTGGAGGCCAAGGTCAATCCGGGAGAGCTGCGGATCGATATCTTCCACGCGGGCGGCCACGGCGGACAGAACGTCAACAAGGTGGCCACGGCGGTGCGCATCGTCCACGAGTCCTCGGGGCTGACCGTGGTCTGCCAGGACGAGCGCTCGCAACACAAGAACAAACAAAAGGCCATGACGATGTTGAGGGCCCGGCTGTATGAAGCGGAGCAGGAACGCCAGGCCGCCGAGATATCCCAGAACCGCCGGGCTCAGGTCGGCGCCGCGGACCGGTCGGAGAAGATCAGGACCTACAACTACCCCCAGGACCGGGTCACGGATCACCGGATCAGCACCAGCTTCCACGGCATACTGCGCATTATGGATGGCGAACTGGACGATATCATCGACCGGCTCGTCACCTGGGAGCAAGAGCTATTGCTGGAAGAGAGCCTGGCCTGAGCAGGCTGCCCTGACGTGGCATCACTCCGAGAGGTAATCCGGCTGACCCATCGAGTCCTGGACTCATCAGGCATCCCCGATGCCCGCCTCGAGGCCGAGGTATTGGTGATGGACCTGATGGCGATGCGGCGCCACGACATCTTCGCCAATCAAGAAGCCGAGGTCGGCGCCCAGCGGGAACAGGAACTGGACCGCAAGGTGGAGCGCCGGCTGAAACGCGAGCCCCTGGCCTACATCCTGGGCCACTGGGAATTCTACGGTATAGACCTGCTGGTCACACCCGCAGTGCTGATTCCCCGCCCCGAGACTGAGACCCTGGTGGAGCACGCCCTGTTCATGGCCCTCATGGGGATGGAGACGCCCCAACTGGCCATCGCCGACGTGGGGACCGGTTCCGGCGCCATCGCCATCAGCATGGCCATCCATCTGCCGGCCGCCCGAATCCATGCCCTGGATTCCTCCGGCGGGGCGCTGGAGGTGGCCAGCTACAACGTTAGGGCTCACAACGTCGCCGACCGCGTTGCGCTGGGAAAGGGCGACCTGCTGGGACCTTTGCCGGACCCGGTGGACCTGATCGTGGCCAACCTGCCCTACTTACCCTCCGAGCGCATCGCCACGCTGCAGCCGGAGATTCAGTGGGAGCCCCGGGAGGCCCTGGAAGGCGGACCCGACGGCCTAGACCCGATAAAAAGGCTGCTTTCCCAGGCTGCCGGCAAACTCAAGGACCAGGGAATCATCCTGTTGGAACTGGACCCGGAGCAGGTGCCCGCGGTGGAGGAGTTGGTCCACCGGTATCTGCCCGGGGCCGCCACTAGCGTGGAGCAGGACCTGGCCCGCCTGGACCGGATTTTCGTCATCACCCGGGGTGGGGGAAAATGTTAGCAGCGGAGTGATCCCGGCTTCCCGATTTGTATTCGTGGGCAGAATTCTTGGACGAAGCTTTCCCAAGTCAAGGGGTAGTAAAGTAGGATGGTAATCGTGGGACCATGTCCTCCGAGGCAATCTCCCTGAAACCTGCTCCTAAGGAGGAGCAAAAGTTGGTCTACGCAACGCAAGCGTTTAGAGCCCAGTAAGCCGAAGACTGCCAAGGGCCTCAGCGAGCAGCTGTTCGAGGATAAAGATTATCTGGCCCAGTTAGACGAGGCCCTGGAGGAGTTCAAGGAAGGTAAAGAGAAGACCTTTGAAGGGATCGAGGTGTTGCGCCGGCGGCGGAGACTACAGTCAGGCAATTAGTGGCCGAATGTTGAGGACAATCATCGTCTCAGGGTCGTCCATGTAGAAGGTTACGTAATAGCTTTGCCCTCGATAAACCCGCAATATGACGGGTAGCCGTGACAAAGCAATGATATCCCGGTTGTTGACAGCAAGAGAAAAACCACCCCCGTAGGAGTGTCCTCACAACTCTCTAGGTCTTGCAATGAGTCTAAGCTACGCTAATACACCCCCGTCACCTCCAGCGTCGTGACCTCCCCGATCTCCAGACCAGCCAGCTTCCGCAACTGCGGAAAGATGTGCATGCAGTTGATTCAACAGTAGGTCCAGAAATCCAGTATCACCAGCTTGCCCCGCAGCTCGGCGAGGGTCAGCGGGGGGCTGGTATTGACCCACTCCAACCTCGGCGGGAACTCCGGAGCGTCAGTCTCTCCGGCGAAAGACGTGCCTGCCACGGTGTCCTCCAAAGTCAGCGGTCAGCGGTCAGCTACACCAGCCCCTCAGCCCGGACCGCCGCGAGGACACCCTCAAAGGCTTCCAGGGTCAGGTCTATCTCCTGCTCGGTGTGGGTGGCCGACACCAGGAAGGATTCCCGGCCCATTATGTCCACTCCGGCGTTCTGGAGCCCTTGCTTCAGCCCGGCTACCGCCGGGGTACCGATGGCCTCCTTGATCTTTCCGCGGGGCATGGCGCAGATCTCCCGGTCGCAATCGCAGTCCGCCAGCACCACGTGGATCATGGAGGCTACGCCGTGGGCGTGGCCGGGCACTTCCAGTTTGCCGAAAATCTCGTTGAGGCCCGCCTTCAGCCGGGCGGCCATGGCATCGGCCTGCTGATTGATGGGCTGGCTGGCGATCATCTCCAGGCAGGTGGCGCCGGCCACCGCCGTAAGAGGGTTGGCGTTGAAGGTGCCCGGATGGGAGATGCGGTGCCGGTTATCCCACTCCGGGTCGCCCCGATGGGCGATCATGTCGATGATGTCCGCCCTTCCACCCACCGCGCCACCCGGCAGGCCCCCAGCCACGATCTTGGCCATGGTGGTGAGGTCCGGGCTCACTCCGTAAAGGACCTGGGCCCCACCGGGCGAGGCCCGAAAGCCCGTGACCACCTCGTCGAAGATGAGCACCACTCCGTACCGGCTGGTCAGGTCACGCAGACCTTTCAGGTAGACACAGGTATCGAAGGGCAACTGTCCGTAGTGGGCGCCCGTGGGCTCCAGGATCAGAGCGGCGATGTCCGGGTCGTGGCTCAGCGCGTCCTCCACGGCCCCCAGATCTCCCGAAGGCACCACCACCATGGTGCCCCAGCTGGCTTCGGGGATACCCGGCGCCGGACGGTCGGAGCCGGCCATGGCGTAATCGTGCCAGCCGTGGAAGTGGTCCTGGAGCTTGATGACCTTGTTCTTGCCGGTGTAGGCCCGGGACAGTCGCATGGCCATCAGCGTTGCCTCGGTGCCGGAGCTGTGGAAGCGCACCTTCTCCACCGAAGGCATCAAGGCCTGAATCGCCCGGCCCCAGCGAATCTCCTCGTCGGTGGAGGCGCCGAGATGGGTGCCCCGAAGAATCTGCCTGGATACCGCCTCGGCAATGGCCGGGTGGGAATGGCCCAAGAGCAACGCTCCGTGTCCGGAGACGTAGTCCACGTACTCGTTGCCGTCCACGTCCCACTTGCGGGATCCGGACCCGTGGGTCATGTACAGGGGAAAAGGCTGGGCGTACCGGGTATCGTGGGTCACGCCACCGGGAAACAACTTGGCAGCTTCGGCATGCCGTTGCGCCGAGCCCGGATGTTTGGCAATGTAATCTTCCAGTATGGTAACCATGCTCCTCCTCATGTCCCCCAACCCTTCTATCAGCGAAGGCAGGGAGCGGCACCCTGGAATTGAGACCATTGCGGAAGCCGTCTTCACAGGACAAGCCGTCGTGGGCCCCGCCGGAAGGAATGGCGGCCCTTGGGTGCCGGTCCAGATATTCTAGCGGTTCTTCACCGGTTCCGCCATTGGGTTGGGCTGGACAGCTCCGGATGGACCGTCATTCTACTCCTCAGGTACCCTCCCCCTTGGGCGAGAAGGTGAAGGTCAGTCGTTGTCAACCCCGGCGGGGCCGCAGCCGGCGAAGTAGCGGTACACCGCGCCGGGGCTCAGGTCCACCTCCCGGCAGATGCCCTGCATGGTGGTCTGGTGGAACCCCTGCCGGGAGAAACAGGCGGACGCCGCATCCAGTATCTGCTGACGGCGGGCCTCTCCTCTGTCCCCTCCTCCGTAAGGAGGGGACAGAGGAGAGGTTTGATGGCGCAGGGGGCGTCTTGGCAGGGGCTGAAAGGCGCCGGCTGACCGCGGACCCTTTGGCGCTGTAGAATAGACTCACCAGGGAGCCTGGGGAAGGTAGATGACCGCGCCATGAGCGATGTCCCTCAATCTCGGGAATCGGCGGACCGCCTGCTTCGCCACATAATCCACGCCGATCTGGACGCCTTCTACGCCGCGGTGGAGCAGCTGGACAACCCGGACCTGCGCGGCAAGCCGGTGATGGTCGGCGGAAGCCCGAAGGGCCGGGGCGTGGTAGCGGCGGCCTCATACGAAGCTCGGAGGTTCGGGGTCCACTCGGCCATGCCGATGCGCTCAGCGGTGCGCCGCTGCCCTCAAGGGATCATCGTCCGGCCCCGGTTCAGCCGATACAAGGAACTCTCTGGCGTGGTCATGGAGGTTTTCCGCGAGGTGACCGGCCTGGTGGAGCCCCTGTCCCTTGACGAAGCATACCTGGACATTACCTCCCGGGTGGGGAGCGGCACGCCGCCCCTGGCGGTAGCCTTGGACCTGAAACGCCGGGTCAACGAGGTGACAGGCCTGACCCTCTCGGTGGGCGTGGGCACCAACAAATCGGTGGCCAAAATCGCCTCAGACCTGAACAAGCCGGACGGCCTGGTGGTGGTGCAGCCGGGGGAGGAGGCGGACTTTCTGGCGCCATTGGCCGTGGGCAAGCTATGGGGCATCGGCCCCAAGACGGTGGAGCGCCTGCGTCAGGAGGGGGTCGACACGATAGGCCAACTGGCGGCCCAGCCGATGGACTGGTTCGACCGCTGCTTCGGCGTGCGGGCCGCCGGCGTCCAGGCCAAGGCCCGGGGGGATGACCGGGAGCCGGTCCACACCGGGCGGGAGGCAAAATCGGTGAGCGCCGAGACCACCTTCGCCTCCGACCTCGGCGACCCGGAGCTTCTGCGGGCTGAGTTGGCCCGGCTGGCCAGCAATGTATCCCAGCACCTGGAGCGCAAGGGGTTGCAGGGCAGGACGGTGACCATGAAGGCCCGGCTGGCAAATTTCACCACCTTCACCCGCCAGGTCACCCTTCCGGCGCCCACCAGCTCGGAGCAGACGATCCTGGATACCTCCTGGCTGCTCTTGTCCCAGGAGCTGCAGCCGGGCCGCACCTTCCGGCTGCTGGGCGCGGGCGTTTCCTCGTTTCAGGAGGAATACCAGCTTCAACTGCCGCTGCTCGAGGGCGAGACAGGACCCGGCAATGGGGAACCGGAACTAGCTGAAGAGGGGCCACTTCCCGGATAGAACCTCGAACCTAGGTCTGCCCCGGCAAGTCCAACGCGATCAAGAGTGCCTGGTCAAGCTCTTGCACGGATTCGGGGGAAAGGGCACCGCGAAGCCGTCCCAACCACCCCTTGTCAATCGCCCGGACTTGCTCGGCCGTAGCCACCGAGTCCCGTTCCAACCCTGCTTCCGGGGCGCGCAAGAACGCCTGGCTCGGGTATATGCTTTGTCCCCGGTATCGAGTAAACGGTACGATGACGACCACCGGGCTTGCCTCGTTGATGGCGTCCCGGCTGATGATAACCACCGGCCTGGTCCCACGTTGCTCCGAGCCTTCAGTGAAACCGAGGCTTGCATCGTAAACCTCGCCCCGTTTCACGGTAGCGCCTCGCCCGTTTGGAAAGCCTCCCAGTCGGAAGTGGCGAACTGGCCGGCGATCTTTCGGGCTTCCGCTTGAAACTCCGCGTCATCGGCCATCCTGGCAAAGGCGGCGTCGACCACCGCCCGTTCCAAAGCGGCCAGCTCCCGGCGGAGAGACCGGGCGAATAACTCATTGCGGCTCTTGGCTTTCCCCTGCCGCACAAGGTCGTCCGCGGCTTCCAGGAGTTCCGCCGGCAAGGCCACAGTGGTCCTGATGTTCTTGCCTGACATGCTTGACTCCAAATATGATGCCATTACCGATGTCTATAATAGCATCAAATAACACATCAAAACCGGTCATGATGGAGAAAAGCGAAGGGGCCCTTGAGCCCACCGTGAGACCCTACCGGAACAGGTCTTTATCCGGCGGGCGGATCAACGCCTGGAGGCCGGCGTCCTCCATGGGTTCGTAGCCGTAGCCCTTGATGATGGATACCGGCACTCCGTCGACCTTCCCTGTGACCAGCTCCGCCGCCGCCGCCAGCTCGTCGGCCGCCGCGATGACCGTAGTGTACATCATGTTGCCGTGGCTGTCCTCATGGCCCACGTAGCTGAGCATGGGGTCCAAACCGGCGATGCCGATGGCCACGTTGGCCGCCCCGTTGCGCCAAGGCCGGCCGAAGGTGTCGGAGACGATCAATGCCACGTCGAACCCCAGCCGGGCTTTGATGGCCTCCCGTATGACCCGGGCGGAGGCGTCGGGGTCCAGCGGCAGCAGGCAAACGGTATCGGAGCCAGGGATGTTGGACGCGTCGATGCCGGCGTTGGCGCAGATGAAGCCGTGGCGGGTCTCGCTGATGATCACGCCCCGGTCCATGCGGACTATCCGGCGGCTCTCGCGCAGGATTAGCTCGGTGTGCCGGGGGTCGCGGCGGTGGCCCTCGGTGATGGTCAGGGCCAGGGCTGACGGCTCCACGCCCTCGACGCTCACCACCCGGCCCTCGGCCTTGGACACGATTTTCTGGGTGACCACCACCACGTCCCCGGACTCGATGGGGGTCCCCTGCCGCTGGGCGGCATCCATCAGCAGACCGGCCAGATCGTCCCCCGGCCCAATCTCCGGCATCCCCTCGACACCGATAACGCGGACCTCCGGCGGCATAGCTTCATACCTCTGTGACGGTGTGGGCGGCCCTGAAAGCACGGCGGCCAGGTTTTGGCAACTCAGTATCAGCCTTATTCACAGTCCGATCAACGCCCTTAACCAGTCCATTACCCTCGCGGGGACGGTCAACGGCGCTCCTTCCCCCTTTCCAGTACGAATGGGGCCAGGAACACCAGGCACCCAAACAGGAAAACCAGGCTCGCGGCGAGCCCCAGCATATCACCGGCGCGCAGGCTATTGATGATAAACAGCCCGCTGCATACCAGGAAGATGATCCATCCACCGATCTGGAAACGTAACTCCACTTTGTTGCTCTCCCCAACGTGATTCGCGGCCGTGCGGCCAAGGGATAGTGTACTACACCGGTGGCGGCGCGGTAACCGTTTGAATGGACCGCTAAACTTGATCGTGAGCTTAGCTGATGGGCCAAAGCCTGTTCCATTCGACCGCTACCAGGTAACGACGTTTTGGGGGCGGTCTTCCAGGTAGGCGATGACGTTGTCCACCGCACCTTCATGCAGGGCCTCGATCCCCTCGGGGGTGTTGTCCCCGCTATGGGGTGTCAGGACCACTTGCTCGCAGGAGAGAATGGGATGGTCTGGCGGCGGGGGCTCTTGGTCGAAAACGTCGATGGCCGCTCCGGCCAGGTGGCCCGAGTTCAGGGCGTTGACCAGGGCGAGTGTATCCACCAGGCCCGCTCTGCCGCCGTTGACCAGCAGCGAGCCCTGTTTCATCATGGCCAACTCCCTTTCTCCCAGCATCCCCCTGGTTTCGTCGCTGAGCCGGACGTTCAGGCTAACCACGTCGGACTGCCGCAGCAGGTCGTCCAGCTCCACGAAGCGGACACCCAACCGGCCGGCGCGCCCGGAGGACGGATTGAACGTCCAGGCGATGACTTCCATTCCAATCGCACCGGCCAGGCGGGCGACCTCGCCGCCGATGTTGCCCGTGCCGATGACGCCCAATGTCTTGCCCTGCAAGAAGATGTTGTCCATCTTGGTCCAGCGGCCCGCCTTGAGTTCGGCGGTCTGGAAGGCGGCCCGTTTCGACGCGGTCATCATCATGCCGAAGATATGCTCCGCCACATACTTCAGCGTTGCCCGAGGCTGGTTGCTCACGATTATACCCATCTCGGAAGCCGTCACCAGATCGATGTTGTCGGTCCCGATTGAGCAAGTGGTTATCATGCGGAGCTTGGGTAGGGCCTTGAGAGCATCGCCGGGCCAGGCGACTAGGTTCTTCGTGTTCAGGATGATGTCGGCGTCCCGGACCCTCTCCATCTGCTCCTCTCGGGTTGCCGGGCGGCCGGAGTGGAGAACCATGTCACCGTAGGGGTTCAGCCGCTCGAGCTGCGGACAGCCTTGAATGCGAACCGGCAGGTCCGCAGGCACGACGAAGGTCACTCGTTCCTTGGCATTCATGTTCCCACCTCCCTGGATCAAAGTCAGCCTCGAGAGGGCCGGCCGGCTGGAGACGGACGCGGGTCCGCTCCCTGTTTGGCGCCCTTCCCGTCTTTGCAGGCGAAGTCTCAGTCGAGTAGTACTCAGTCAAATTAAATCTGCGAGTTGTCATTCTGAGAGAAGCGAAGAATCTCAGGGTTGCAATGAGATTCTTCGTCACTCCACCCCTCAGAATGACATCCTACCAAAACGAGGTTGACCGGGTACTAGGACGGCCGCCCAACAAATATAGGACGTCAAAGAAAATGGGACAAGGGGTGACACCAGGCCCGGGACGCGCTGGCGCCGCCCTACGGCATGTCGGTTTCCCAAGACGCTGAGCATATCCCCCTCCGAGCCCCGTTGCCACCAGCTCACCCTCGGGACCGGGCATTGGCCGGGGTCTCACCGGCTGTTTGACCCGGTTGTTTGACGTGTCAAAAGGCCGCTGCTAGACTCCATCCCGGCCATATCCAACCTGAGCCTGGAGAGATGCCATCATGAAGATCGGCCTTTTCGTGTCGGTGACCGACACGTCCCTGGACCCCGCGGTGCTGGCCCAAAGAGCAGAGGCGCTGGGCTTCGAGTCCTTCTGGGTCTCGGAGCACTCCCTCATCCCGTTGCACACCACGTCGGACCCGTTCCGGCGTCCCGCCGAAAAAGGTATTCCCCCGGGCTATTCCCACATCGTCGACCCGTTCGTGGCGCTGGCGCGGGCTTCGGCGGTCACCGAAACGATAAAGCTGGGGACCGGGGTCTGCCTGGTCCCCGAGCACAACCCGCTGCGCCTGGCCAAGGAGGTCGCCACCCTGGACCACTTCTCCGGGGGGCGGTTCATTTTCGGCATCGGCTCCGGCTGGCTCAAGGAGGAGACCGAGATCATGGGGGGAGACTTTCCCCACCGCTGGACCCAGACCAAGGACGCCGTGATGGCGATGAAGGAACTCTGGACCAAGGAGTTGCCCGAGTACCACGGGAGGTATTTCGATTTCCCGCCGGTCCACTTCTACCCCAAACCGGCCCAGAAGCCCCATCCCCCCATCTTCCTGGGGGGCAGCGCCAAGAACGTGTTCAAGCGAGTGGTGGAGTGGGCCGACGGGTGGATGCCCACCAAGCCGTCGGTGGAGGAGATAGAGCAGGGCCGGAAGGCCTTCGACGGCCTCGCCGCCCAAGCCGGCCGGGACCCCGCATCCATCGAAGTCGTGGCCTTCGGCCGCCCTGGCCTTTTCCGCGACCGGGAGATCATCGACGACATGTTCCGGGCCGGAGCGAACCGGGTGGTGATACGCCTCGACCCAAGCGCCGGGCCCGAGGCGCAGACCACGATGGAGGAGATCGCGGCGCGGGTTGGGGTGTGACGGGGGTGGGGTGGTGGGGGGTGGAGCAGCTTAGGTGTAGGCCCAGTAACTGTCTTTGTCGCTTCGCCTACGATGAGAACGGGGACAGGCGCGTTTGAGGTGGACCTGGAAATTCGGACAGGTGGCCAGGCGAAAGGGCACCACGAGGATCAAACATGCACGTTGAAACTATTAACTTGAGTGATGGCGCAGAGCTTGAACTTGGCTCTTTCAATGTCATAATTGGCGGAAACGCCGTTGGCAAAACAACCCTCCTCTTCGAGCTTTATGCGAAGCTGTGCGATGCTGGACGTGCAAGATGGCACTGGATTAAGGACATTTCGACCGTATCCGCGAACCCACAAAGGGATGCAGCTCAGCTTTTTAACTCGCTCGCTCGCCAGTGAGACGGCTCTAATCTCTATTACTACTCCTTAGCGGCCAGGGATACCGCCGGAAACATTGACTTGAGTGGCAACCTGAGGTTCAGTCCCGCAGATTATGAGCGACTTGCTCAGGCCGATTCAGGCGCCGCCGCATATTTCGACTCTGGCCTTAACAGCGATATGACGTTTCGCAGACCGTTTGTGGGCTTCTTAGATTGCGAAACGCGGCTGAATCTGCCCAACGAAGCTGCAATCGCTCCCTTGGACCGGCCACCTCAAGATCCGCTTAATGTGCTGTTTCGGAACAAGCGCCTCTTGAGAGACAACAGCGTAGCCATCAAGAGTCAGTTCTCTTGGGAACTCTGAACTGCCCCGGGTTTGATGGAGACTCGAGTCATTGAGTCGCGGCACCAGCTAGTAGGAGTTGAGGGTACCACGACGCCTCGAACTCTGCTGGTGGTATGTATCCCAAAGCCCCGAACAGCCTGCGGTTGTTGAACCA
>CAYOAF010000229.1:0-3481 GCA_964401855.1 uncultured Dehalococcoidia bacterium | reverse complement strand
TTGCAGACCAGCGTCTGGAACTCGTAGATGACCTGCAGCGTGCCCTGGCTGGCCTCCGCTTGATACGGGGTGTAGGCGGTGAGGAACTCGCCACGGGTCGCCAGGGCTTTGACGATGGCCGGGATGAAGTGATGGTACGAGTCCGCGCCCAGGAAAGAGGGGCCGCTACCCAGGGAGCGGTTGCGAGAGGCCAAAGCCGCCAGCTCTCCCTGGAGGCCCAGCTCCGAGAGCGGCTTGGGGAGGTTCAATGCCGGGTCGCGGAACGCCGCGGGAATGTCGAGGAAAAGGTCGTCGATGGAGGTCAGGCCCAGGACGGCCAGCATCTCGGCCTGCTCCTCCGGTGTGTTGGGGATAAAGTGAGACTGAAAATGCGGTTTAGCCATCGGCTCTCAGCAGCCCGCGCTCAGTTTCTGGGCCTGTTGGCTGACCACTGACCGCTGTGTGCTTGTACCGTCATGCCAGTCCGCTGACAAAAGACTCGTACTCGTGGGCCTGCATCAGGCCGTCCAGCTGGGCGGCGTCGGTCAGCGTCACCCGGACCAGCCATCCCTCGCCGAAGGGGTCCTCGTTGGCCAGTTCCGGGTTGTCGATCAAGAGCGTGTTGGTTTCGGTCACCTCCCCTCCGACCGGCGAGAATAGGTCGGAGACGGCCTTCACCGACTCCACCTCTCCCATCTTTCCGAACTGAGTGACGGTGACGCCGGGCTTGGGAAGCTCGACGTAGACGATGTCACCCAACTGGTCCTGGGCGTACTCGGTGATGCCGACCAGGACCCGCCCGGCGCCGGCGTCCTCCACCTTGACCCACTCGTGTTCTTTGCTGTATTTACGGTCGTCGGGGTTCACTTCGTCTGCGACCTCCTTGGTCTGGTGTGGGGTCCGGTGTAGGGCCTGGTGTAGAAGGGCAGCGGGACCACCTCCGCCCGGGCGATGCGCCCCCGGATATCCAGGTCCAGACCCTGGCCTGGGGTGGCGTAGCGCACCAAAACGTAGCCCATGGCGATACTGGTGTCAAGGGTCGGGGAGTAACTGGCGCTGGTGATCCGGCCGATCTCCCGGCCCTGGTCGAGGATGGGATATCCTTGCCTGGGCGCGCTCCGGCCCGGCAGACGCAGGCCCACCAGCTTGCGCTCCACTCCCGCCTCGTGCTGGCGCCGCGGGACCCCGGCGCCGGAATACATTTTGTCGAAGCGGACGAAGCGCTCCAGGCCGGCTTCGATGGGGGTGGTATTCTCGTCGATCTCGTTGCCATGGAGGAGCAGGCCGGCCTCTAACCGGAGCAAGTCCCTGGCCCCCAGGCCACAGGGGGCGGCGCCCCGGCCCAAGAGGGACCGCCATACGGTCTCAGCGCCGGCAGCCTCCACCACAATCTCGAAGCCGTCTTCTCCGGTGTAGCCGGTGCGGCCGATGATTATGGGAGTCCCCTGCAAGGCGCCCTCCTCCCAGTTAAAGGGGCGCAGAGTCGAAGGCGGCTGGCCGCTGTTCAGAGCGCAGAGTTGGTCCATGATGGCGGGCGTGTCCGGCCCCTGGGCGGCGATCAGGGCGGTCGTCCCGGTGCGGTCCTCTACCGTGCAGCCGCCGGGAAACCTGTCATCGGTCCAACGCTGAAGCCAGGCGGCCACCTTGGCGCGGTTGCCGGCGTTGGGGATCAACAGGTAGCGGTCGTCGGACAACCGGTAAAAGATTGTATCGTCGATGATGCCCCCGGCCTCGTTGCAGATCATGCCGTAGCGGGCGTGGCCCACCCGCAGGCTGGCGGCAGAGGCGGTCAACACCCAGTCCAGCAGCTCGGTAGCCTGGGACCCGGAGATGTAGAGCCGGCCCATGTGGGAGGCGTCGAAGAGCCCAGCGGCGGTACGCACCGCCTTCACCTCGGCCAGGATGCCCCCGTACTGCACCGGCATGTCCCACCCGCTAAAGGGAACGATGCGCGCCCCTGAGGCCAGGTGGGCAGGATAGAGGACCGTCCGAAGATTCATAGCCGACAACACGAGGTGAATCCCCTCCCATGAAGATACGGACGGCCGGCTCAGTGAACGTTCAACCAGCCGGCGCCCTTTTCTCCCATCCCCCAAATGGAGCGTGCGGGGCCAAGCCTCTCTCCTGCATTGCAGGCGCCGTGGCCGTGGCCGATGCGTGGGTTGGTCCCACCAGGGTCTGCCCGGAATGCCGGTGGGACCACCGTGAGTTCGATGAACGAAGCATCTCGGATGCCCTACCTAAAATGATAAGCCCGCGCCGACGGGGGCGCAAGGGGCCGGAGCCGTTGCCGGGCGCCGGCCCGTCCCCGCAAGAGGAGGCAGTATCGGAGCTGCCGCCATGATTCGTGCCGCCTGTCCCCTGCGGTGCCGGACGCCTGCCTACTTGGGCGTCGGAAGATTCGGCACGGTCTGCCGGGGGTCGTAGCCCACCAGCTCCACGAACCCCTTGCCGGTCACCGCTGTTCCTCCTGACGTCCCCGACACCGACACCGCCCCTTCCCAGTAGGCGGCCGGCACGAAGCGGCTGCCGACGAACTCGGCGTCCTGCCGCACGGGTATCAAAGCCAGGTCCAACTCCAGCGGTCCAACGGTGAAATCCCATCCCATGGGATAGACCACCCCTGTGGCCGGGCTGGTCCAGGAGCCCGTGGGGGTCAACCGGATATCCTTGGGGTCCAGATGCCGGACGGCGCCGTCCGGTGTGATGTGGGTCCCGTAGCCAGCGAATGGATGGTGGCCGTCCGGGTCCCAAACCAGGACTGCCATCAGCTCCGACCCGTCGTCAAACTGGAGGCCCATCCAGTCCCAGCCCACCTTCCGGCTGCCGATTTCGCCCCATTGGTGGTCCATCCAGGCCGTGCCGGTTACCTCTCTGGGCTGCCCATTGATGTCCAGACTGCCCGAAATGTCGAGACGGGAGCGGGAATAGTAGTAGGTATAGCCGGCTGGCCCGAGGCTGACCAGGCCGTTCCCCTGGTGGAGCGCGGCGGGTTTCAGGGAGGTTGCTGTTAGCCTGGCCGAGTATTCTCCGGTGTCGAAAAACAGGGCATAGTCCACGCCGTCGCCCCGCATCGACCACCCGGCATACTGGACATCGAACTGGCCCGGCGAGGGCACCGCCGCGGTGAGGTTGGCTTCTTCCCCGGTGAGGTAGAGCCCCCTGGCATGGTCGCTCCAGCCCAACTGGAAGAGCTGGGCGATTGCCCCCGCGCCGACGGCACGCTGAAAGGTGACGAAGTGGAAGCTGTACCGGTTGCCCGCGCCATCGGCCAGGTGGCCGTTGAAATACCACCATTCGATTCCGGTATCGTGGGCCCCCTCATCCTCGGGCAGCTTGAGCGGTGAGGCTGGGGCGTCAGGGGATGGGGTTGCCGTGGTGACCGCAACCGGGGTGGAGGTTGGGGCCGGAGAAGGCGTTGCCGTGGGCGCCAGGGCCGGTCCGGAGCCACCGCAGGCATGTGTCGCGGCAACCACCGCGACGGCGACGAGAGCGGTCTTGT
>CAYOAF010000228.1:0-7162 GCA_964401855.1 uncultured Dehalococcoidia bacterium | reverse complement strand
GCATTCATGTGGGCTGGTCCCGCACGGTGGTGCCCTTCCTCGTTTCGGCGGAGGGACCCCGGACCCTGGCCATGGCCGGGGCGGAGGCCGACGCGGTGCTGGTCCACACCGGGTTGACGCCGGAGGTGCTTCGGGACTCTGTGTTCCGGATCCGGGAAGGAGAGCGGACCGCCGGTAAAAAGGAGGGTTCGACGGAGGTGTGGGCCTTCGCTAAATGCAACGTCGCCGCCCGCCGGGAGCAAGCCATCGCCGAGATCAAGATGGCCCTGGCCGCCAGCGCGCACCACTCCTTTCGTTTCACCCTGGAGGGGAAGCACGTGCCCGAGGAACTCAAGGAGCCCATATCGATCCTCCAAGACGAGTACGTACCGGCTCAACACGAGCAGCTGGGCCGGACGCGAAACGCCGTCCTGAGCGACGAACTGGGGCTGACCGACTACCTGGTGGAGCGGTTCGCCGTGGCCGGCACGCCCGTCGAGTGCCGGGAGAAGACCCAGACCATTCAGCAGGCTGGAGTGGAGGTGCTGTTCATCACGGCCATCGGCCCGGAGCCGGAAGAGATCATCAAGCGGTTCGGCCAGGAGGTAATCGCCCATTACCGCTGACGACATCCGTCACCGCCATCGTGCACAAGGGTTGACTCCCGCATTAATCCAGCTAAAATGGTTATCAGTCACGAGCGTTTGCACAACATGTCGTACAGAGAGGTCCAACCAAAGCTGACGATGGACTAGCTGGGGCAGGGCGAACCCTGCGGCCAAAACGCCGGTGCCCGGCCCAGGCCCGTACGCCTGTATGAGACTCCTCCCGAGGAAAGGGACCCGGAACGACATTGGTCAAACACATGTGACCGGCAAGTAGAACTGAACTCAAAACTTTGGCTTGAGGAGGTTTCCGGATGTACGGGAAAGTCGATGTGGAGATTACCTACTGCGTTCCTTGACAGCATCACGCCACCGCCACGTGGATGGCGAATGAGTTTTTCCGGCACTTTGGCCCCGATGTGGCGATCTCTATCCTGCCGCGAGACAAGGGCATCATGCAGGTCTTCTTGGACGGGGAGACGATCTTCGACAAGAAGGCCGAAGGCAACACCTACCCTGACTTGAAGCGGGTCAGGGAGATGATGGCCGTCATCAAAGAGAAGATCGCCAGCCTGGAGCCGGCTCCCGCCGATGACTAAGTAACGGCGCTTTGGCCTAGGTTTACAGGCAACGGCCCCTCCCCCAAAGGAGGGGCTGTACTTTTGCCCAGATCTGCCGTGACAACTCCCTCCGCGGCCGTGTCCCGTCCAATACCAGCCAGCCGCCGGGGTCCTGAGCCGCCAGGGCCAGGTAACCATCCCGCACTTTCCGGTGGAACGCCGAGGGCGCGGCATCGAACGTATCGGCGTCCGGATTACGTTTCCTCGCCAGCCCGGCTTGAACGGGCAGGTCCAGCAGCACCGTCAGGTCGGGGGTCAATCCGCCCGTGGCCGCCCGGTTGAGTCGATCCAGCAACTCCAGGTCCAGTCCGCGCCCGTGGCCCTGGTAGGCCACGGTGGAAGCTGTATAGCGGTCTCCGATGACCGAAACGCCCGATTCCAATGCGGGCCGGATGACATCTTCCACCAGTTGGGCGCGGGCTGCGATAAACAGGGACAACTCGCTCAGGAGGGCCAGATGACGGCCCCGTTTCAACCAGCGGCGGAGTGTTTCCCCCAAAGGGGTACCGCCCGGCTCCCGGGTCAGCAGAACGTTGTGGCCGTCCTGTCGCAGCCGCCGGAACAAAGAGCGGACCTGGGTGCTCTTGCCCGAGCCATCCAGGCCTTCAAAAACAATAAACAACGCCAAGCCAACCGGAAATCAGGGCTTGTAGAACATGACGGCCCGCGCCGGGTCCCGCCCGTGGCTGATCGATGTCACGCTGTACCGGTGGCCCAGCAGGTGCTGCAGCCAGCGCACGTAAGACCGCTGCGGGTGCAGTTTCACGGAGGACTCCCCGTTCAACACCCGTTTGGCCGCGTCCTCGGCCTCCTGCATCGCCAGGTCCAAGACCTCCTCAGAGGGCTGTTCAGGCTGGCCTGGTTCTCCGCCGCCGAAGCCCCATTCCTTAGAGAGGGCACGGAGGAACTCCTGTACCTGGGGCATGGTGTTTTTGCGCAGCACATAGACCGGTTTCCCGTTGGCCTCGGCAATCCGCACCAGCTGAGAGCCACGCCGGTAATGGGTCTTGGTGGTCAAGACCACATCGGCCAGTCTCAGCTCGCCGGCCACTTGCACGGAAATGCCGGTCTCACCCGCCGCAGCCTCCAGCTTATCCCGGCCCACGCCGAAGAGGAAAACCCGAGTATCGACGTCCCGCACCATCTCGCCAGAGGAGTCAGGCTCCCCAGGCCCCCCTCGGTCCGCCTGGACGAGGTCCGGCGACCAGGGCCCCAGCTTAGCCTCACTAACCCGCTCCGGCTCATGGCCCCGGTTCACCCGCCCGTCTTCATCCAGCCAACGCGCCTCGGAGGCGACCGGGTAGCCACGAAGCCACTGGTCGACCACCTTGGCCACCCCATCGTGGACGCCCAATCGGTCCCAGCCGTGAATCTCCACCACCACGTCGAAAGTGGGCGGCGCTTTACGCTCCAGGACGCTCTTCCGGGTGCCCCGGTAACGAGCCTCCTGGTCGCCCAGCGTGACCGTCTGGACACCCCCGATCAGATCGGACAGCGTAGGGTTCATGATCAGGTTGTCGAGGGTGTTGCCATGAGCGGTGGCGATGAGCTGCACGCCCCGCTCGGCAATAGTCCGGGCGGCGGCGGCTTCCTGCTCGGTCCCCATCTCGTCGATGATGATGACTTCGGGCATATGGTTCTCCACCGCTTCTATCATCACCGCGTGCTGTTTGGCCGGGGTTGTGACCTGCATTCTCCGGGAACGGCCGATAGCCGGGTGGGGCACATCGCCGTCACCGGCGATTTCGTTTGACGTATCGACGATTATGACCCGCTTCTTCACCTCTTCAGACAGGACCCGGGCCGTCTCCCGCAGCATGGTGGTCTTACCCACGCCGGGCCGGCCCAGCAACCGGATGTTCTTCCCAGAGAAGGCCAGGTCCTCGATCATCTTGATGGTGCCGAATATGGCCCGGCCCACCCGGCAGGTTATTCCCACCACTCGCCCCTTTCGGTTGCGAATGGCGGATATCCGGTGCAAGGTCCGCTCGATGCCGGCCCGGTTGTCGTCACCAAATTCCCCCACCCACCGCATCACTTGCTCCAGGTCCTCGGAAGTGACCTCCCTTTCGTTGAGCGACACGTCACCGGAGGGAAACCTCGCTTCGGGCACCCGCCCCAGGTCCAAGACCACTTCCAGCAGCTCTTCCAGATCCTCCCGACCACGGAGGCCGTCCACCACCCGCTGGGGTAGAACATTGAGCAACTGGTCCAGCTCTTGCCACACCAATTCTCCCACCGTCACCAACCTTACGCCTCCATAGGAGCCATCCGTCGTTCCACAACGAGTACGGCCAACGTCTTGATCAGCAAATTGTATTGCGCCACTTCACGAAATCCGCGCCGGAGCAGCAACGAGGCCACTAGCTCCTGATACTCGGGCACCAGCCACCTCACGGGACCCTCGCGGACCAGCGCGCACTCTACTAGGTCCTCCCAAAGGCCGGGATTATCGGGGTGGACCAAGACCTCTGCTTTGGTCTCCAAGCGACGGTGGGTGAGGCCCAGCCAGCCCGTGATTCTCCCATTACTTCCAACCACCCACTCCGTCCTGCCCTCACGGTCAGCCTTATGAGTGTCAAGCCACTGGCTGAACGTGAGACCCACCGCGACCCGGACCGATTGAGGAGTTGCCGCCGTTACCAACTGAAATAGCGCGTGGTCGTCTTGAGGTGTCTTCTCCCGCAACTGTTCCGGCAACGCCGGCGCGCTGGGCTGATTGCCTCCACCCCACCCTCCCAGCACCGTCTCTTCCAGGTATGAGGAGAAGCCGGCAGCCCGAGCCATGGGAACTATGGGACTTCCCGAGGGGAGCCGTAGCAAGACCCGTTCAGCGCGGCGCAGTCCCACTTCCTGGGTCAACACTCGAAGTAGTTCCTGAGAGAAGGCTTCCCAAGGTTCGTATCGCGGATAAGATGCGTCCCGAAACCGCAAGTCGTCATGGGGCAGGAACAGGCGGTCAAGCTCCCAGACCCGGTCCTCGGCGTGGGTGCTTGCCGAAGCCAGTCCCAGCAACTGGGTACCGTCCCACTGAGCCAGCGTAACCCGGTTCCGGCGTTGGGCCAAGGTCTCCTTCCATAGAGTGCCCTTGCCCGGAGGTCCGGTGCCGGAGAAACCGTCCCTGGGCCAAGCCAAGTTCGGCCCCTGGGGCATATTCCAAAAGATGCACCGTAAGACATCGTGCATGCGGAAGGTCTGTATCATTCCTCTGGAGCGGGGACGAGGTTCAAAAAATAGCGATGGAACCGGCTGTCCCGGGTTAGCTCGGGATGAAACGCCGTGGCCAGCAGGTTTCCCTGTCGCACGGCCACCGGCCAGTCGGCCGATAGCGAAGCCAGCACCTTCACCGCCTTGCCCACCCGGCGAATCGCCGGTGCGCGTATGAACACGGCGTGGAAGGGAGTGTGGTCGAAGCCTTCAATCTCCAGGTCCTGCTCAAAGCTGTCGACCTGGCGGCCGAAAGCGTTGCGCTGTACCCCGATATCCATGAGGCCCAGCGGTGACGGGTCCTCCTCGGTGATCTCGCGGGCCATCATGATCATCCCGGCGCAGGTCCCCCAGATGGCTTTCCCTTGCTGGGCCATCCGGATTACCGGCTCCCTGAGCCCGTAGATACTCATCAGCCTGCTCAGGGTGGTGCTTTCCCCGCCGGGAATGATGAGGCCTTCCACTTTGTCCAGGTGTTGCGGCAGCCTCACCTCGCGCCCCTCTATCCCAAGGGATCTGAGTATGGCGATATGCTCGGCGAAATCCCCCTGTACTGCCAGGACACCTACTGTCAATTCGGCTGATCGCCTCGTCGTTTATTTACCCGTCAGGTCTCTTTGAGCTACGGCGGGCTAGAGGCTTCGTGGAGCGAGAAGCTCAGCCTCAGGTATCGTGCGGGCACTGATGCCCACCATCGGCTCCCCAAGGTTCTTGGAGATATCGGCGATGATCTTCGGGTCATTGTAGTGGGTCACCGACTGGACGATGGCGTAGGCGCGTGAGGCCGGGTCGCCGGACTTGAAGATGCCCGAACCTACGAACACGCCATCGGCCCCCAACTGCATCATCAGGGAGGCGTCGGCCGGGGTGGCCACTCCTCCGGCGGCGAAGTTGACCACTGGAAGCCGCCCCAGCTCCCGAGTCTTGGTCAGCAACTCCAGGCTAACGCCCAGGTTCCGGGCCTCAACCACCAGCTCGTCCTCCGGCATGGTCTGGAGCTTGCGTATGGAGTCCTGTACGGAACGCATGTGCCGCACCGCCTCCACTATGTCCCCGGTGCCGGCTTCGCCCTTGGTACGGATCATCGCCGCGCCCTCGGAGACACGGCGCAGGGCCTCACCCAGGTCACGGCACCCGCAGACGAAGGGGACGGTGAAGTCGTGTTTCCAGACGTGGTGGACCTCATCCGCGACGGTCAACACCTCCGACTCGTCCACGTAGTCCACTCCCAAGGCTTGCAGCACCTGGGCCTCTACGAAGTGCCCAATGCGGCACTTGGCCATCACCGGGATGCTCACAATGTCCATAATGGCGCAAATCACCGCCGGGTCGGTCATACGAGCGACCCCGCCATCAGCCCGGATGTCTGCCGGTACCCGCTCCAAGGCCATTACCGCGACGGCGCCGGCCTCCTCGGCTATCTTGGCCTGCTCCGGATTGACCACGTCCATGATGACTCCACCTTTGAGCATCTGGGCGTGGCCCGCCTTAACTGTCATCGTCCCAGTCAACGTTTCTACCATGACTGCGTTCCTCCCTGTGTGTTGGCGCGCAATGTCCGCCTGTATTATACGACGCTGGCAGGCTGGTTATCAATTGCAGCCCAAGCCTGGCTTATTCCGGCGCCACCGGTTTCTCCAAACCCATGCCATCGCCATGGTCTTTCACAGTCTCTCCGGCGCCAAGGCGCTATGCTTCCCAAATTCGCCAGCCTCACCGGTCCCTGCGTCAATCTCTCCCGCGCCCAACCTTCACAACTTTCTCGCTCCGTCCACCGGGCTGGAAATGGTGTCCGAGGGCGAGGAAACGCGGGCAGGTTCATCCTCGCTACGGATGGCAGCATCACCCGGATAGCAAGAAGACCTGGCCGGGTCCTGGCGTTTCTTGACAGCGTCTCACGGGTAGAATTAAGATAAGAGCACCTCGCCGAGGTAGCTCAGTTGGTAGAGCACGGCACTGAAAATGCCGGTGTCGACAGTTCGATTCTGTCCCTCGGCACCTGTTTCCAAGCCTGCAGGGCAGGCGAAGGGTCCGATGCGGAAGTGGCTCAGTGGTAGAGCACCTCCTTGCCAAGGAGGGGGTCGAGGGTTCGAATCCCTTCTTCCGCTCCACTTTTTCGAAGCTAAATCACCCCTCCTTCACACTAACGGCAAACTTCTGATATGCGGTTGCCCTACTAGTTGCCCCACTTCTGCTGGAACAACGGCCATTTTGTGGTCAGTCCAGCATTCGCTCCGTAAACTCCCCAATTGCGGTGGCCATCTCTGGACTATGGACTAAACCGTAGTTACTGTTCGAATCGTTACAAGCCTCGTCCATCCACTCCAACAGGTAATGCTTATACCGTGATACCAAGCGGTTCTGGTGTCGGCATATTTCTCCAACCACCAGGTTAGTCCTGAGGCCACCAAGTCGAATATGTTGCCGTATTGCTGAGCGTCACTGAGTAACTCCCTCGCCTCGTCCAATGTATATCGTGTCGCCATACGTAGCCTCCTCAAAAATTAGAATGACCCCACGTGCTAGTTAAGGCACCTGGGGCCGACATAGATGACTGGGCGGTATGAGTTGCTTATCGAAGCAAAGCCCTACCGATTAAGAACCGATGTTGTGGAGTTGACCCGGATTGGTGGACAGGTGGAGACTTGGGGTCAGATCCCCAGGAAAGGAGTCCACGATGCGGAGGTTCACACCAGCATACCCGCCGGAGTTTCGAGCGGAAGCAGTTCAGTTAGTTCGCGATGGCGGTAG
>CAYOAF010000227.1:0-9330 GCA_964401855.1 uncultured Dehalococcoidia bacterium | reverse complement strand
ACCTGGGCGAGATCACATATCTTCTTAGCCTCGGAAAGTCCGCCACAGCTACACACATCAGGCTGTATCAGTTGGACGGAATGATCCTTGAAGAAATTCATATATCCCCATCTCGAGTAAATTCGTTCCCCGGCCGCAATCGGGGTTCTAACCTTTTCTCTGACGACTCGATGCATCTCGGGATTGAGCATGGTAGTCACTTCTTCGTAAGCGAAACATTTATATTTGTCACACAGTTCACCAATGGCAATAGCCCCCCAGGCATCTGTTCTGCAATGGTTCTCAACGATAATATCAAAGTTATATCCACATGAATCACGTATGGCGGCCATTCTTTCATCAACCATGTTTATAAAATCGTAGTCAAGAATGCCTTCAACCCTATGCTTCGGTACATCCATGCCATTTCGGTCATACATGGTAAAGTCAACCTTAATCGCATCATAACCTTCCGACAGAGCGTGCTCCGTAATCATGACATAATCTTTTTTTGTACCATAAGGCCCAGTTTTTGAACTCCAGCCAAACTGTAGTTGCGAAGCATAGCAGCGCAATTCGTCCCTGTATTTTCCGCCAAGCAGTTGATAGCAGGGAACATTAAGCGCTTTGCCTTTAATATCCATCAGGGCAATATCGAGCGCGCTGATCCCGGAAAAGACGATGGTCCCTCCGCCTTGCCCCCAAAAAGTCGTCTTGAGAAGGGACTCCCAGATAGGTTCAACATTCATAGGATCCCTGCCGACTATCAGAGGAGCAAGATCCTTAATCATGCCGAACGCCGCATTTGATCCGGAACCATAGGCGACACCTGCTTCTCCGTCGCCGTAGATGCCCTCATCCGTATGCACGCGGCAAACGATCGGTCTCCTTTCAGCTCTTTGCGCGCCCGCGTCCAATAAGTACACATCAACTTTTGTAATCTTCATGGTGTATCCCTCTTTGTTCTAACCAACATTTCCCATTTCAACCAGTTCCGGCCTAGTCCGATGGGACGAGAGGAGATTACACTCGGCTCTGGAAGCCAGTCAACCGTCATCTCCCCGGTCTTGAGGTGCGATTTCGCCCTCCGGCCGGGCGGACATGGTGGTGGCGATGAAGCCCACCCGTGGCAAGAGTTCCCCACGATGCCATTCCACCTTGTCGCCACCTTCCATGGCCGGGTCCTGGACGAGTCGCTCGGCGTCATTGGTATCCTCAAACCCGGCCAGGCGGCTGTACACCGGCTGCCGAAGCAGGGGCGCTAACAGGTGTTGTACGTTGCGTCCGGTGCGGCTGTCCTTCAGGTGGCCAGTGCTCAACTCCGTCAGGCCCCGGGCCTGGTCCAGCTCGCGGGCCGCCAGAAACCCGGCGTCGGAGGTGATGGCGGCGTCTCGGAACTCCAGCCGCACGCGCCGATCGAATCGCAAGTTCAGGAGATTGGTGCTTTCATCCGTCAAGCGCTTCCAGCGGTGGTACGATTTACATGCGATAATGTTACTTATTGTTGCGAATATACCACTTAAACGACCTTCTATGCCCTGATAAGCGGATAAAACCGGCTCGGCGCCGTCCTTTTTGAACACCACCATTCAAGTTGATCTGGGAAATGAGGGTTAAGTTAACGTCCGAGGACCCACCGATGCCTGGCGGGCGTACACGAAGGCCGCGATGTCCGGGATGCGGGACCCGGGACCGAAAACGCCGACCACGCCCAGTTTCTCCAGCGCCGGGACCGCGTCCTGGAGAACGACCCCTCCCACGACGATTGGGATGTGGGAGACGCCCCGTTCCTTCATGGCCGACCGAAGGGCGGTCACCAGGGCTATTGGGTCCCGGTCGGTAATCCGGTAGCCGACAAAGTCAACGTCCTCCTGCAATGCGGCGTCGGCCACCTCCGCCGGCTCGGCATGGCCCAGGGAGATGACCTCCATACCGGCGTCCTGTAGACCCCGGGCCACCACGTGGTAGCCCGCGGTGTGGCCGGGGGTATCGCTGCCGAGAAGAAAGCGCGTTCTTGTTTGTCCCATTTCCCTTACCCGCGAAGGTCCGCGCCGTAGGGCCGGTAGATGAATCCGCCGCGCTGAAGGAGTTCGGCGGGGTCCCCAGCTTCGGACAGGGCGCTGACGATCTCGCCGATGCTGAGGTAGGCCCGGACCGCCTCGAGGGTCGGCTCCACGATGTTCTCCCTGGCCAGGTAGGCATCCACCAGTCGCCGCCTTGCCGCTTCTGTTTTGGCCTGGTCCCGGTCCTTCTTGACCCGCTCCAGCCGCCGGACCTGCTCCCGGCGCCAGGCAAGGTCCGTCCTCAGCACCTCCACCGGCGGCCCCGGATAGCCCGGGTCCCCGTTCGTCCGGAAGCGGTTGACCCCCACCACAACCTGCCGGCCGGAGTCGATGGCGTTCTGACGCCGGTAGGCCGCTTCGTGGGACTGTCGCGTGATGTAATCCAGGGCTTGCGGGACGTCCGACTCCTCCAGGGTCGCCAGTATGCGGGCGGCACTCCGCTCAAGCTCGCCGGTGAGGGCCTCGACGCAGTAAGAACCGCCCAGTGGGTCCACCACGGAGGTGACGCCGGTTTCCCAGGCGATGATCTGCTGGGTGCGCAGGGAGAGTGTCTGGCTGAACTGAGTAGGGGTGGCCATCGCCTCGTCGAAAGCGTTGACTGACATGGATTGGGCCCCTCCCAGCGCGGCGGCAAGGGCGTGCATGGTTGCCCGCACCACGTTGTTCATGGGCTGATGGGCCGTCAGGCTGACCCCCGAGGTCTGGACGTGGAAACGCAGGCGCCAGGAGCGCGGGTCCTTGGCGCCGAACCGCTCCCGAAGCAGCCGGGCCCACATCCGGCGCATAGCCCGGAACTTGGACACCTCCTCCAGGAGTTGGCTCTCCGCGCTGAGATAGAAAGAGATGCGGGGGGCAAACGCGTCGATGTCCACACCCCGCGCCAGAAGGGAGTTGATGGTGCAGATGCCTTCGAAGATGCCGAAGGCCATCTCTTGGACGGCGGAGATGCCCGTCTCCCGGGTATTCCGCACGGAGATGCTGGTGTGGTTCCAGAGGGGGAGGTGGTGGGAGCAATACTCGATGATGTCGATGCAGTGGTTGCCCCGCCGGGCTGGTCCTTCGCCCCACGGCGGCACGGTGTTCTGGATGGTGCCCCGGAGCCGGGAAGGCGGAACACCTCGCTTCTCCGCGACGGACATTATCATGCAGAAAGCCGGAATGGAATTGGCCGTCTGGGTAATGCTGATGTTGTCGAGGTCAACGCCGTCCAGCACCGTCTCCATGTCGGCCAGCGTGTCGATCCACACGCCGTTGACACCCACCAAGCCTTCGGCCCGGGGGTCGGCGGACTCGAAGGGGAAGTAACCCATCCCCGTGAGGCTGATGCCGGTCTGCCCCTGCGAAATCAGGTACTTGAGGCGTTGGTTGGTCTCTTCAGCCGTGCCGACGCCCATCACCTGCCGCACCGTCCAGGCCCGGGAACGGTGACCCAGGGTCGTCACGCCTCGGGTGTAAGGGTAGCCGCCCGGAAATCCCAGGTCCCGTAGGTAATCCAACCCTGCCACGTCCGCCGGAGTGTAGAGCGGCTTCAAGGGAATGCCCGAGGTGGTGTGAGGAGGCTCCGGCGATTCCCTGGCGCGGGCCAGGACCTCGGCCACCTTCTCTTCGTACTCCTGCCGGGCTTGCTCCAGGGCCTCCATGACTTCAGCGTTCAACAAGGTCCCGCCTCCTGTTCGCGCGGGTGCGGTCAACTCATCTACGGGCACCCTCCCAGGGGGTTCCACGAGGCCAAGTCTCAGGTGAGAAAAGCCGCACCACGGAAGGCGGCCGGCGCTTGGCCGCCTTATGCTGTTGTAAAAAAATAAGGCGCCGCTTCCCTAGCCCAGATGCAGGGCCTTGACCGAGCGCCTCGTTCTCCTACTATAGCACACGGACCAGGGTCAAATGAGCGTGACCCGGCTTGGGGCTCCGTCCACACCGGGGCTGCCAAATAAATGCCTCGCCAAGGATTCGAGCCGGAGAACGCAATGGCGCGCGCCGGCGGGAAACAGCCGACGTTCCCTTGGGTCCCCCTTCCGCGGAAAGGCCGGAACGACGATGGTGGGGAGGGGAGTGTCGCCCAATTTCACCGATGTAGAGCTGCCTATAAGACAGTACACCAGAGCGCACCACCCTCGGGGCGCTCTGGGCGTCTGCCTGGTAAAGGATCAGACAGCGACCGGGGCCCGCCACTCTCCATAGACCTCTCGCAGCACATCGGACACCTCGCCGACAGTTGCTTCGGCCTGGATGGCCTCCAGCGTGGAGGGCATCAGGTTCATGCCGTCTCGGGCGGCGGCCTTCAAGCCCTGCAGCTTTTGGGACAGCGCCTTGCGGTTCCGGTGGCGGCGGAGGGACCGCAGCTCGGCCTTCGCCTGGCGGGCCACCTGCGGGTCGGGGCGATGGAGGGTGAAGGGGCGCGGCGCCTCGGTGGTGAACCGGTTCACCCCCACGATGACCCGTTCGCCGCGCTCTACCTCCCGTTGGAACCGGTACGCCTCTCCGGCGATCTCTCTCATTACCCAGCCCGACTCGATGGCCCGCAGCATTCCGCCGTGGGCTTCGATGCGCTCGAGGTACTCCTCCACTTCCTCCTCGATGCGGTTGGTGAGGGCCTCCAAGCAGTAGGAGCCTCCTAGGGGGTCAATCACCTCGGCCAGCCCGCTTTCGTGGGCGACGATCTGCTGGGTGCGCAGGGCCAGGGTCGCGGCCTCTTCCGAAGGGAGGGCGTGGGCCTCGTCCATGGAAGCGGTGTGCATGGATTGCACCCCGGCCATGGCCATGATGACCGTGTGCAAGGTCACCCGCACGATGTTGTTCTCCGGCTGCTGGGCCGTCAAAGTGCTGCCCCCACTGCCGGCCCCGGTGCGGAAGACCAGGGAGCGTGGGTTGGCGGCCCCGTACTTCTCCTTTAGCCAGCGGGCCCACAGCCGCCGGGCGGCCCGGAACTTGGCCACCTCTTCCAGGATGTTGTTGAAGACGCTGAAGTTGAAGGCGATGCGGGGAGCGAACTCGTCCACCGACAGGCCCCGGGAAAGGGCCTCGTCAAGGTAGGCCCGGGCGTTGCCAAAGGCGAAGGCCAGCTCTTGGACCAGGCTGGACCCGGCTTCCCGGATGTGGTAGCCGCAGATGTTGATGAAGTTCCACTTGGGCATGTGGCGGACGCAAAACTCGAAGAGGTCCACCGTCATTCGAATGGAGGGGCTGGGCGGGAAGACGTAGTTCCCCCGGGCAATGAACTCCTTGAGTATGTCGTTCTGAGTCGTACCTCCCATCTGGTCCAGGAGCATTCCCTGGGCCTGGGCCACTGTGACATACATGGAGAGCACGGCCGGCGCCGAGGCGTTGACGGTGAGGGAAGGGGTTACCTGCCGCAGGGGCAGGTCCTTGAAGAGGGCCCCCATCTGGCGGATGCTGGGACAGGAGTTGCCCACCTTTCCCACCTCACCCACGGCCTCGGGGTGGTCCGGGTCCATGCCCAACTGGGTTGGCAGGTCAAAGGCCACGTTCATGCCAGTGAGTCCCTGCTGGAGCAGGTGTTGGAACCGCCGGTTGGTCTCTTCCACCGTGTCGTATCCGGCGTATTGGCGCATCGTCCAGAGCCGGTCCAGGTACATGCCGGGGTGGATTCCCCGGGTGTATGGGTACTCACCGGGGAACCCCAGGTCTCGAAGGTAGTCGACCTCGGCCACGTCCGCCGGGGTGTAGAGGGGCTTTTGGGGTGCGCCGGAGGCGTCCTGAAGGAGACCTTTCGAGTCCTCGCTCCGGCCCAGGGACTTCGTCAGCTTCTGCTGGTACGCTTCGCAGGCTTCCTGGAGTTGTGCCGAGGCTTTATCGTTCCGCATGGTCTTCGCCTCCTGCTCCCTCGGTGGCTACGGGCCCGCCAGTCCATCGGAGTCAAAGTTATGGTATCACAGGGCGTCGCGCCGTGGCCGGGACCGGCGGACTGGGGGGCTGACATTGTTCGCTTCGGGTGGGACGGGTCACAGGTCGATGCTACGCGGGACCGGCTGGATTGTCGTGGTAAGATGCCCCTGAATCCGGCCATGGGCGGCTCCGGCGGTTCAAGTCTCAGCGGCGAAGAGCGCCTGTTCCTCGGAGGGTGGCGGCGGCTGAAGGCGCACTTGTCTGACCGGCTGACCTGGACCGGCATGGTCTACCTGTTCCTCAAATTCCCGGTGGGCATCGCCACCTTCACCATCGCGGTGACCTTGATGGCGGTCGCCAGCAGCCTGCTGGGTGCCCCGGCGTACTACTGAGTCGACGATGGCATCGACCTGGGCATTTGGCAGGTTGACGTACTGTGGGAGGCCCTAATACTGACCATTGTCGGGATCCCGGCGATTTTCGTAGCGCTTCACCTGATGAACGGGATGGCCGTCCTGTCGGGGAGGATGGCCCGGGTGATGTTGGGGAAGATGCACTGAGGACGCCGCGCCCGGCGGTGCGCGTTTGCTTGTTTGAATCTCCGAGACCGTGTGCTAGACTTCAGGCCGGATAGGAAAGCGTTTTTGCCGAAACCGCAGGTCAGCTGGATAAGGAGATGCCGGTCGAGATGGTTCAGAAGAGAGGGAAGGCAATCACGCTGGTCGGAGTGGGTGACATCAGCCCCAACCGGGATGATCCGCCCTCAATATTCCGTCATTGCCGCGATGTCTTCCGCGCCGCAGACATAGTTTTCGGGCAGATGGAGAGCCCCCTCTCCGATAGGGGCACTCCCCAGTTCATACCCCATGTCCCCTGCCGGCTCGCGCCCGAGAATGTCTCCGCGCTCATGGAGGAGGGCGCTGGATTCGACGTGATGTCCTTCGCCTGCAACCACGCCATGGACTATGGAGAGGAAGCTTTCCTCGATACCCTCGACGCCCTCGCCTGGAACGGCATAGCCGTGGCCGGCGCGGGAAGGAACATCCAAGAGGCAAGGAAACCGGTTATCCTCGAGAGGGACGGGACCAAGTTCGGCGTGTTGGCCTACCTGTCCATCCTGTCCCCCGGCCTGGAGGCGGAGGAGGAAATTCCCGGCTGCGCCCCGTTGAGGGCTACCCATTACTACCGGCAGGTGGATATCCAGCCGGGCACCCCTCCCGCCATCATCACCGCGGTTGCAGCGGAGCACCTGTTGGCCATGGAGGAGGACATCAAGCGGCTGAGGCCTCAGGTGGACGTGGTGGTGGTTTCCATGCATTGCGGCGTTCACTTCGTGCCCGCCGTGGTCGCGATGTACCAGAAAGAAGCGGCCTACGCGGCAATTGACGCCGGAGCGGACCTGGTGCTTCAGCACCACGCCCACATTCTCAAGGGCATCGAGGTGTACAAGGACAAGGCCATCTTCTACGGCCTGGGCAATTTCGCCCTGGAGCACAGCCAGCCGGTCTCCCAGACCGCACCTCCGCGGACGACGACGACGCGTCTACGGGAGTTCTACCGTATCAAGCCCATCCCGGGCTATGAAAAATACCGGTACCACCCCGACGCCATAAAGACCATGATCGCCAAGGCCTATGTGCAAGACAAGAAGATCCAGAAGGTGACCTACATCCCCGCCTACATCAACCCCGACCTGGAGCCTGAAGTGGTAACGCGAGAAGATACCCGGGCCCAGGAGGTCTTTGACTACGTCAAGCAGATTTCGGAAGAAGAGGACCTGAATGTCAGCTTTTCGTGGGACGGTGACGAGGTTTTGATTTCCGGCTAGGGTACCGTCCTGTAAATGGCTTTACAGTGGCGAAACTGGACGATGATCCCTGCGCGCAATTGTCTTTCCGGCCCTTCCGCGGAAGCGGAATCCAAGGAAGTGTAGCTGGATCCCGGCTTTCGCCGGGATGACGGACAGGGTAGCCATTCACGTGATACCAGGCTAGAGGTCATTTCAAGATCCCCCGGAGCCAGGTACGCCGTCCTTCGACAGGCTCAGGACGAACGGGAAAGAGGCCTTCCCCCGTTCGTGGTGAGCCTGTCGAACCACATTTAGAAACAGCTTCTAGTACTCGGTCAACTTGGTTTTGATAGGATGTTATTCTGAGGAGCGGAGCTACGAAGAATCTCGGCGTAACAATAAGATTCTTCGCTTCGCTCTGAATGACATTGTGCCCATCGCAAAGGAGTTTGATGGATCGCGATGGAACCCCCAACCTAGCCTTCCCCCTTCGCAAGGGGGAAGGGACTGCCCTATCCCCCTTCGTAAAGGGAGAACCGGAGAGGGGGTGAAGCGGTACAACTCCCCTTAGCTTGGTTGTCTGCCGCCGCTACGCGACATCCCCAAGGAACTCCTCCATGCCCAGCCGCTTGAGGGTCTCGGGAGTCGGCAGCCCCGTGTCGACATTCCAGCCCATCTGGGAGTAGTACTCGTCCACCATGGCGGGAAGATACGGCTTGATGCTCAGACCCTTGGACGGGCCGGCGGGTGGCGGTTCCAGGTGCTTCTCTGAAATGTCGAACTCGTCCGATTTCTTGAATCCCCGCTTGGCGTAGACCAACCGCATCAGATTGGTGACCCGCTCGCCGACGGTGAGGGCCTCCGGCAGGTCGAAATCCTCCCACCCGACGCCTTGGGCCAGGGACTTGCTGGTGAGACGCAGGGAGTCGGGGACGCCCCGCGCGGCGAACATGCATACGCCCAGACTGTCCCAGAACAGCTTGGCGAACTGGGTCATGCGCACCGGGTCCACCTTAGCGACCGCTTCTTCGGTGCTGTGGGCCACCCCCGGAGTGCTCTCCGGGTAGCCCAACTCCGGGTTGCCCACCATGTCGATACCCGATCCCTGGATCGAGGGCCCGGTGCCCGATATCAGCTCGCCGAAAAACGTGCCCCAGAACTGGCGGTGGTCGTGGGTCACCACCCCGGCGCCCTTTATGTCCAGTATCTTGGACCGCATCTCCTCCACCAGGCCCTTCTCGCTGCCCAAAGCTTCGGGAAGGGCCTTGGCGCCCCGGGCGAGCTTGGCTCCGATACCCTCTCTCTGGATGGCCTGTTTGATCAGTTCCATGGCCGATTCCCAGTTGCCCCAGGTCAGGTCCAGGCCGTCGGTGTCCTCCAAGGTGAGGATGCCTTCGTTGTACGCCTCGTACACCGCGCCCATCAGGGTGCCGAATTGGCCCGATTCCAGCCCCATGCCGTCGTAGAAGTCGGTCATGATCACGATGCCGTTGGGGTCGTCCACGCCGATCATGCCGGCGGCCCCCTCCATGTTCTCGGCGCCTCCGCAGGGGCTTCCAACGAACCCGGCGTAGGGACCGTCGGTGATCTCCACGTCGTAGGCGCAGGATATCTTGCAGTTGTAGGACGGCTGGGGGGTGATCTTCCAGCGGG
>CAYOAF010000226.1:0-8544 GCA_964401855.1 uncultured Dehalococcoidia bacterium | reverse complement strand
GAAAGGGTTCCCCAGACCCTTCCTAAAGAACCTCCCCTTGGCTTGGTTGGATCTGAGGTGCGGCCAGCGACTCCGGAGCAGGCTCGAAGACCCAGACCTGGGTGGTGTTGGGCAGGTCTTCGGGAGACAGGGTGATACTGTGGCGGCCCAGCCGTCTGACGTTGGACCGGGTGGCCAGCCAGCCGTCGGGAGGTCTTAGCGTGGTCGATTCGGGGATGAGCCCGGGGATCAGGTAGTGCATGGGAACGACGATTCGAGGGGTCAACTGGGCGATAAAGGAGTCCACCTGCTGGTAGCTGAGAAGGTGGCAGGAATCGTCCACGGTGACGAACAGCACGTCGACCTGTCCCACGGCCCGGCGTGCCGCCGGAACCATGTCGACCCGGTTGTCCCCTATGTGGAGGAAGCTGATGCCATCGGCCTCCAGCCGGTACATGGTGTTGGGGAAGTTGAACCGCCCGGAGCGGCCGGCGTGGATGTCCGGGATGCCCAGGATGGACATATCCTGGTGCTGGAAGTGCCCAGGCATCCGGAGCACCGAGGTGGCCTCGGGCAGGCATTCGGCGGCATCGTGATCAAAGTGGGCGTGGGTAATCAGGGCCAGGTCGCACTCCACCTGGGGGAACCGGCGGGTGAACCAGTAACGGTCGTGGCGGTTGCGGTAGGGGTCGGCCAGCACCCGCAACCCTAGGGAGGTCTGCCAAAAAAAAGCGCAGTGGCCGTAGTAGGTTAACGTCAGGGGCCCTCCGGCGGGCTTCGGCTCCGTCACGGCTGCCGGCCTCCTCATTTAGGCTTATCATCCAAGGTTACCTGGAAGAATCTTAACCGCTCCCCGGCCCCGGCGCCAGGTTCCCGGCCTGTGCCCTGACCCAGCCCCAAACTGCGGTGGGTGTATCCTTCGCCCAACGGGAGAGGCCGTTGCCTCAAAACCGTCATTGCTCCGAAAACAGTCCCCGGGTTGACATAATTCAGCGTCCTTTCCGAAACCCCCTTCTCCTGGATGGATCTCGCCCGGGTTCGCCTTTCCAGAGGACGTTTTCGAGAACCTTGCTGACAAACGGTAGGGAGCTGTGCTAGTTTTATAGCCACTCGGACCAACGTGAGGTTGTCAACGGTGAGTGATGCCTCGATCATAAACCCGAAACGCACAGGCCCGAAACGGTCTTCCCTCGTCGCGGCCGGGAAGAGGAAGGGTCAAAGCGCCATTCCGGAATGCCTGCTGGCCGGGCTCTGGCAGAAACGGGCCGCCCGGTAGGCCTGGTTCCGCACCGGCGGCGGGGCCAAGGTGCGGTGGTCTACCCCGGGCGCGCTGGCCAGTCCGCCGGGCCGGACTTCCGGAACGCCCTAATTGAGGTTGAAGGCCTGGGCCTGGTCCAAGGCGACGTGGAGATTCACCTCCGCCAGAGGGACTGGGAGAGCCACGGCCATAGGACCGACCCCAACTATAACGAGGTCGGCCTGCACGCCGCCCTGGAGGTGGACTCATCCGTCACCACCCTGCAGAGCGGGCGCCAGGCTCCGGTGGTCTGTCTGGCAACTTTGCTGGAGGGTGAGGACACCGGGAGCATCCGGCCGGATCCCAGTCTGTGGTCGATGCTCGGCCAGCAGGGGTATCCGCGGCCCAGCACCCCGGAGGCGCTGGGAGACCTCCTGGACCGCGCCGGCGACCACTGGTTCCTGATGAAGAGCGCGGGCTTTCAAAGGTTCTTGAACGAGCAGGAGCCGGACCAGACGTTGTACGAGGGGATCCTGGAGGGACTGGGGTACCGGCACAACCAGCAGCCTTTCCTGAAGCTGGCGGCGCGGGTGTCCTGCGCCGCGTTGCAGCAGGCGGCCCGGCGGGCGCCCAGTGAGCGCCGGATCCGGGCCCTGGAGTCCTGGTTGATGAGGCTGTCCGGGCTGTCCCCATCCACCGGCGGGCCGGAGCCGCCGGTGCCCCGGACCGGTTTCGAGGCCCCCCTGTCCGCCGGAGAGTGGCACTGCTTCCGGGTGCGGCCCTCCAACCATCCGCGCCGCCGCATCAGCGGGGCGGCGCGCCTGCTGGACCGGTATATCGAGGAAGGGTTGGTGGCCGGCCCGGGCCGGGCGGCCGGCGCCGGCAACCCCCGGGATTTGACCTTGGCCCTGGAGCAAGCCCGGATCGGCCGGGGCTGGGCCCGGGACCTGGCGGTGAACGTGGTGCTGCTCTTCTTCCACGGGCTGGGGAGCCATCGCGCCGGTGGGCCCTCCAGCCAGGGCTGCCTGGCCCTTTACCAGCTGTTCGGAAAGCTGCAGGAGAACGAACTCACTCGGGAGATGGCAGGCCGGCTTGTGGACCCGGCATGGAGCGGCGTCCTGACCACCGCCCGCCGTCAGCAAGGGTTGCTCAGCCTCCACTCCCTGCTGAGCGGCGCCAGTTGAGGTGGTTCGTCGCCGGGAAACACAACAGGTCCCCCGATCCGGAGGGAAGCTAGTCGGCCAGCGGAACCGCCAGGGAGAGCCGGAGATCATCCCCGAGGTTGCGGGCGATGTGGCCGTGGCCGGTCAAGTCTTCGGCAATCAGCACGTCCCCGGGCATCAGGCGCTCCACGGTCCCGTCGGCGGTCTCGTACTCCGAAACGCCGGACAGGTTTACCACGTACTGGCGCCGGGGTGCGTTATGGTAATCGTGAACCGACGGCGAGGGGCGGCGGTTCAGGATGATATCGCCCTCTCCGACCCGGTTCACGATCGCTGCGAGATGGTCGGGGGTCAATTCCTCGAAGTGAGACTCGCCGTCGTCTCCGGAAAAAACGCGAACAATCCGCATATTCCAGCCTCCTAAATCTGATTGACCGCCATGGTGCTGGGCCCGCTGCCAATGACCCGGGCGGTATGGCCCTGCCCGGTGATGTCCTCCACCAGGCGGGCGTCCCCCGGGCCGGTCTTTGCCCAAAAACAGCCCCCAGCTTAACCCTTTCCGCACCGGCGGGCAACCGGGCGCCCGGCGGACCGCCATGAGCGGCCTCCGTTGGAGTCGGTGAACAGGGTGTCAGGCAGGGCCGCATCGATACCGGCCGGACTTTGGGAAAATCCCTCGGACGCATCTCCTGCCATAAGGCCCTTCCCAGGGAAATCTCCCGTTCTCCACTGTGATAGAATAGGCGCGGTTCATTATTTGATAGACACTCAACGGTCACCAGCTGCGGGGCAGAAGAGCCCAAGTGGCGGCTCCAGCACCGGGGTCCACCCTCGGTCCGGGGCATGACAAGGAGTCCCATGAACTTGAGCCAACGGCGCGAACGCTTCCGATCCATCCTGGCCGGCGACCGGTGCGTTCACCCCGCCTCGGTGTTCGACCCTATCTCGGCCCGGATCGCCGAGGACCTGGGGTTCGAAGTGGGGATGTTCGCCGGCTCCATCGCCTCCGGCACGGTGCTGGGAGCACCCGACCTGGTGGTGTTGACGCTCACCGAGTTCGCCGAGCAGATTCACCGTATGTGCCGGGCCGGGGGTTTGAGCCTCATGGTGGATGCCGACCACGGCTACGGTAACGCCCTCAGCGTCATGCGAACCGTGGAAGAGCTGGAGAGCGCCGGGGTTGCGGCCCTGACCATCGAGGACACGGTGCTGCCCCGGGCGTTCGGTGCCGCCGGGCAAGAGCAACTGCTTTCCGTGGAAGAGGGCGTGGGGAAGATGAAAGCCGCGCTGGCGGCACGGCAAGACCCGGGTCTGGCGATTGCCGGCCGGACCGGCGCCCTACGAGGATTCGGGGTCCCCGAGACTATTCGACGGGTCAAAGCCTACGAAGCAGCCGGGGTTGACGCCATATTCCTGGCCGGCGGCCGGACCAGGGATGAGATCAAGGCGGTACGCGCCGAACTCAAGGTGCCCTTGCTCCTGGGGGGCGCGGGCGGTGAGTTGGATGACCTCCAGTTCTTGTCGGCCAATGGTGTGCGCGTAGCGTTGCAGGGACACCTGCCATTCCAGGCCGCGGTCAAGGCGGTCTACGATACGCTGAAGGCGTTGCGTGATGGGGCGCCACCCGCCGACTTGGGTCCTCAATTGGCTTCGGCAGAGCTGATGGCCCAAGTCACTCGCCAGGCGGACTACGGCCGCTGGGCGGAGGATTTCCTGAGTTGAGGCCGGTCCGGCCGGTTGGGATTTACCCGCGTGGTCAGGCAGGGCTTTTAGGCAGGGTTATTGAACCGAAGGCCTGTGGTTGATCGCGGATAGCTGACAGCTTACAGTTGCTGGAGGCATGTCGCTCAGATGTACAAGAAAATCCTGGTCCCCCTCGATGGCTCCGAGGTGGCAGACTCCGTGTTGCCTTTTGTGGGTAACCTGGCGAGGCGCTTGGACGCCAGCGTGACGCTGTTTACGGCGGTGGCGCCGGGACGGAGCGCGGCTAGCGAATCGGAAACCGCGGTGCAGGTTGAAGCGACGGCTCAGGCCCGGCGGGAGGCGCAACACCTGACTGAGGCGGGGGTGACGGCGGATGTTCTGGTGGTGAGTGGCCAACCGGTGGAGCAGATCATCTCCCAGGGCCAGCGCGGCGGGTTCGACCTGATCGCCATCGGTACCCGGGGCCACTCGGGCATACGACGCAGTCTGCTGGGCAGCGTGACCGATGGGGTGATCCGTTCTTCCACCGTTCCGGTCCTGGCATTGAGTCCCAAGGCCGTGGAGGCCAGCGCCCAATCGGACTACTGGCTGAGCACCGTTACGGTTCCCCTGGACGGCTCGGTGGTGGCCGAAAGCGTCCTATCTTACGCCGAAGACCTGGCCCAACAGTTGACCCTTGAATTGCGGTTGCTGCGGGTGGTCTCGGTGGGGACCATGGCCTACTATGCCGTGGAGGGCGGTCCGGTGGACACCACCCCCGTTGAGCAGGAGCTGGAAGAGGATGCGGCCCAGTACCTCAACAGCATCGCCGAGAACGTCAGCAAGCACGAGCTGACCGTGACCTGTACGGTGGAGCGAGGCTCCCCGACCCTGGCGATCATCGACCACATCAGAAATACCCAAAACAACCTGATAGCCATCTGCTCCCACGGGAGGTCCGGTCTGGGCCGGTTGCTGATCGGCAGCGTGGCGGACTCCATCGTCCGCTCCTCCGGCGTCCCGGTGCTGGTGATAACTCCCCAGATAACCACTCCCCGGTAGCGCCGGTTTTTCCGTAGCCGAGGAGGGGTTGCCGTGAAAATGGTCTGCAACCACCGGCATTTTCGGAGCGAGGGCCCGGCCGCGGCGGCCCAGTTCCATTGCGCTCCGCGGTGGCAGGCTATCGCGTTGGTTTGACTTCCCCACCCGAAGCTTGACGCCTGTTAGAGGAACTTCACCCCGGATCCAGGCCAAGAAAGAAGTCGGCATCCACCTTCTCCTCGCGTTGGACGGAGGGGAAGGCCCGGATGTAGTGCTCCTTCCCCAAGATGCCGGCCGAGACCTCCCGGGGTACCCGGTTGTAGGGCCAGTCCGGGCCGGTCTGAGTGCGGTGGCAGAGAATGGAAGCCATCTTGGTTTCCAAGTGCCCGGCCACATCCAGCTCTAGGTGGATCTCCTCCGGAGGGCTGCCCTGCTCCGCCTGCTCCGGCGGGGGCAACGGTACGTCGAGCCCGGCGTCACGCAGCTTCAAGGCCCATTGGGTGCGGAACCCCTTGGGCCGGGTCGCGTGGAAAAGGCGATCGGCGCCGTGGGATTGCAGGCCGCCCGTTAGCTGGAGGGGGAAGGCCTGTGGGTCGGAGGCCAGCCGGAAGGCTTCGGTGGCGTGACGGGACACGGCGATGTGGTCGGGGTGGCCGGAGAGGCCGCCCGGCTCGAAAGTAAGCACCACCTGGGGCCGGAAGCGGCGGATCTCGGCCACGAAACCCTCCACCACCTCGGCGGCTTCGGCGTTGATGAAGGCGTTGGGGTGTTGGTTGGAGGGAGTACCGGGCATTCCTGAGTCGCGGTAGTCCAGGACCTGGTTGCCGGACAGGCCCAGGGTTCGGACGGAGCAGGCCAACTCCTGACGCCGGACGGAGGCCAGGGTTTCCCTGGTGGCCGCGCCTTCCTGCCGGATCTCCCCTTCCTCACCCAGGATGGCCGTGATCAGGCGTATATCCACGCCCCGGGCCGCATGGGCGGCCAACGCTCCACCCACGGGGAAAGCCTCGTCGTCGGGGTGGGCGAAGCAGACCAGCAGCCGAAAGCCTGGCACAAAAAATCTCTCCCGTGGCGACTCTCTCTGGATTGGGCCTTCTTCGGCCTGTAGCCCCTTCGGGAAAAAGAAGATGCCGGTTCGGGAGCCGGCGAAGCCGCCGTTATGGCAACCAACGACACCCGGCTTACGGGTGCGGAGGGTTTTCCGGGGATATCTGAGCATCCGGAGGTGGCGGGTCCGCTATTTCACCGGCGGGACCATGGAGCCGGCAAATCGGCCTAGTCGGAGGATGGAAGTTTGCGCGGCTGCTGCAACTCCATTTCGGCTTCACAGCAGTTGATTTCACCTTCACCGCTCTTGGTGCATAAGACGCTGCTGCCGCAACCGGCGCAGACGTAGCGCTTGCCTAGCTGGTTGGCCATGGGTCGGTCCTCCAAGGAATCAGGTCCGCCGCCGTCGACCGGCCGGTGGACTAACGCTTGATTTCCATAACCTGTTTGCAACAGGAGATTGCGCCCTCGCCGCCCTTGGTCACGATGAACTCCGCGCCGCACTGGGCACACACGTAGCGTTTTCCGGTCTGGTTAGCCAAGTGGTCAGCCCCCTGTCGGCGAGACACCTCGCGAGTCTTCATATCATTATAGACAACAGGCCGGTGGTATTCAACTCGGCCCACTCTCGGTAACATTCTTTCGTGAGTTGACACGCTCACGCCCGGCAGGCGCCCGCCGAGGGACAATCCAAGCCCGTGGTCTTGGCTGAGCAAAGGCCGGTTGTCACGAACTCGTCCCGTCACCGCGACCCGTGCCGCCCAGGTGGGGCATGGACATGACCGGGGTGCGGTTTCCCAGGTACTCTTCGGTGACAAAGGGCGAGCCGAGCCCGTAACGACCGGCGCACTCTCGCACCACCTCCAGTATTTCGGCGCGCAGGGTGAGCGGCGCCGGCTCTACCCCGCCCTGGATGATGCTGCGGATATAGGTCCCGGACAGGTCTTGTTTCAGATCACGGTGACCGCACAGACCTTCGTAGGCGACCCCGGCGCATACCGGACAGTACCACCACTCCAAGGTAAGCACCGACTTGATGCCCAGGCCGGGCAGGCTGTCGAATACCTGGTGGGCGGCGTAGGTGTCGTAGTAGCTGCCGACTCCCGCGTGGTCCCGGCCGAACATGTGGTGGGTACAGCCCAGGTTTTTACGGACCAGAGCGTGGAAGACCGCCTCCCGGGGTCCGGCGTAGCGCATGTCCCACAAGAGGACCGAGGTCAGATGGACGTCGGGGCGGAAGAAGCCGGCTTCCCGCAGCTGGTCGTGGGCCAGGACAATAGCCTCGTCAATGTAGTCGCCCGCCTTCTTCTCGCCGACCACGGCGCTAACCAGGACCCCATCGGCCTCGGCCGCCAGAAATGCCCCTTTCATCAACCACTCGTGGCCCGAGTGGGGCACGTTACGGGTCTGGTGGGCCACAACCCGGTTCCAGCCCCGCTCGGCCAACGCCTGACGGAGCTGGCGGGGCGTGTGCCAGAACCGGTCGAAGGGCGGGTTGATCACCGGTGGGTTGACCAGGGTCACCGGGCCGCCCACGAACCGGTCGTGGTAGGCATAGGTGCGTTGGACGCCCGGGTGCGCCGAGTCGGTGGTTCCGTAGACCTGCCGGGCCAGGGACTCTCGGTCGACGGTGAAAATCTCTTCTACGTCCAGGACCGCTAGGGGCTCTCCCTGGTAGGTGAGGAGCAAGGAATCGCCGGGTTTTGTCCCCAGGCCGTCAAGCTCCCCATGGGAGATGTCGAATACGATTGGTATGCTCCAAACGTAGCCGCTGGCCAGGGTCATATCCCAGGCCACCGCCTCTACGTCCGCCCGGCCCATGAAACCTTGGAGGGGCGAGAAAAACCCGTAGGCAAGGTTGACCACCTCTCGGGCGGTTTGGTCGCGGACCGCCACCTGAGGCAGCCCGGAAATCCGCTCCCTCGCTTCCTCGGGCGCGAGAACCCGCTCCACCAAGGTCCCTCCGTGGGGTGACAAGGCGTTGTCTACCAAATCTCCATCCCTCTCCGTGGTTGAGTGAAACTCGGCGGGCGAAGCGTCCCGGTTGGATTCGTTGCCGCCCGCCAAGGGCTAATTCTGCCTTCGCGAACCGGTCGTGTCAACCGGTACTCAAATCGGCTGTAATCCCCCAGAGGATAACCCTCTGTCACTGTGCGAGAAGGCCCGGGGATAAGGGCTCGTCAAGCGCTTTCATGCTTCGGAGTGCCTCTACGGGATCGGGGTAAGGGGATGCCTAGAGGCCATTTCATAATCCCGCGGGGCCAGGTTCGCCGTCCTTCGACAGGCTCAGGACGAACGGGAAAGAGGCCTTCCCTCGTTCGTGGTGAGCTTGTCGAACCACATTTTGAATGTGCTTCTAGGGAATCGCATTTCTAGGGCGCCCCTCCCCAAGGG
>CAYOAF010000225.1:0-4755 GCA_964401855.1 uncultured Dehalococcoidia bacterium | reverse complement strand
GTTCAAGCACGAGGACATCTGGCTGGACCGGTAGGTAGCTAGCACACTCCTCCAATGCCGAATTGAGGATTATGGCCTGCCCCAGGAGACCGGGGCAGGCCATACAATGTATGCAGCCCACGGTCCAGGATTGGCAGGGGTTGCTCCGGGTATGTTTCTGTAAAGTCCCACCCAAGAAAAGGAAATTGGCCGGGCTAGAATGCGACAATACGCGGCGAAACGAATAGCGCTCTTCTTACCCACCGTCCTCCTGATCACCATAATAGTCTTCGTGGTCATGCGCTTGATCCCGGGAGACCCGGCCCTGGCCATTTTGAGCGAGGGCGATGCTGAGTACACTCAAGAGGACCTGGAGAATCTGCGCGAGGAGCTGGGCACCGACCGGCACGTAGCCATCCAGTACTTCGAGTGGATGGGGGGCGTGGTCCGTTTCCAGTTCGGCGACTCCCTGTGGTTCAAAGCGTCCGTAATGACGGAGCTGAAAGAGCGCATCCCGGTGACCCTCGAACTGGCCGTCATGGCCCTGGTAATGTCCGTGGTCATAGCGGTTCCCTTTGGGATAGTCTCGGCCATCAAGCCCGAGGGCGCAATTGACTATGGTGCCCGGATCTTCACCCTGGTGGGGATAGCGGTGCCCAACTTCATCGTGGCGGTGGGGTTGATCCTCATCATGGTCCGTTTTGGCGGGCTGCCGCCCCTGGGCTACGAGAAGCCGTGGGACGAACCGCTGATCAACCTGCATCAGTTGATCTTCCCGGCCTTTTCGCTGGCGCTTTACAACATGGCATTCATCGCCCGGGTGACGCGCTCATCGATGATGGAGATTCTGCGTGAAGACTACATGCGGACGGCCCGGTCCAAAGGGTTGGGAGAGCGTGTGGTGGTGGTGCGGCACGGGCTGAAGAACGCCGTGTTGCCGATACTGACCGTGTCCGGCTGGCAGTTTGGGCGTCTGTTCGGCGGGACCGTGGTGATTGAGACCATCTTCCTGATACCTGGGATGGGAAGGATCCTGATCGAGGCGATCTTCCACCGGGACTACCCGATGATCCAGGCTGAGATAGTGATAATCGGTGTAGCCATAGTGACGATAAACCTGTTTGTAGACCTGTTGTACGGTTTGCTGGACCCGCGGATACGCTACGCCTAGGCGGGCGGGAAGGGGGACAGTGAACCGCGGCCCTGCGGCCCGTCTCGCTGAGGAAGCGGGAGCCCGGGCGGCGCACCAGACTAGAACGGAAACGGCGGATAGATGCAAGTGTACCGAACAGAGAGCGTGGCCCAAATTGAGGAGCAGGCGCTGCTGCGGGCCAAACCGACCGGAGCAGGCGCGGTGCTCTCCGGGTTAACCGGCTTTTCCCGGAAGAAACCGTTGGGAGCGGCGGGCGCCTTGGTGCTCTTGGTGGTCATCGCTATCGGGGTCTTGAGCAGGTGGCCTGGCATAACGCCCTACGATCCCCAGCAGATAGCTGTCGGTGCGAAATTCATGGGACCCAGCGGGGACCTGTTTATGGGTACCGACCAGTTGGGGCGGGACACCGTGAGTCGGCTGATGTTCGGGTCCTGGATCTCCATGAAGGTGGCCGTCGTCAGCGTGTTGCTGGGCATCACCTCCGGCACCTTGATCGGGGTATTCAGCGCCTATGCGGGAGGGAAACCCGACCTGGTTATCCAGAGGGTGGTGGACGCGCTGATGGGGTTTCCGCCCATCATCCTGGCCCTGGGGCTGATGGCGGCGCTGGGGGCATCGGACCGCAACGTGATAATCGCCCTGACCGGCATATTCATACCCGGCGCGACCCGGGTGATCCGCTCCCAGGCGTTGAGCATCAAAGAATTGGACTACATGCTGGCGGCACGGGCCATCGGAGCCGGGTCAATGCGGATAGTGCTGCGGCATATGCTGCCCAACGTGGCGGCCACCTACATAGTGCTGGTGACCGTCAGCGTGGGGTTTGCCATAGTCGTGGAGGCATCTCTCAGCTTCCTGGGCGTGGGCATCCCGCCGGACGTCCCGACCTGGGGCGGCATGCTTCAGACCGGCAGACAGTACATCGACACGCAGGCTTGGCTGCCCATACCGCCGATGATCGCCATAGGAGTGGTCGTATTCTCGGTCAACTTCCTTGGCGACGCCCTGCGCGACGTGCTTGACCCGAAGTTGAGGGGCCGCTAGCCGCAACGCTGACCCCCCCTGCCTGTAGGTCCCTCTTTGCGCCCTCCCCTTAGGGTGGTTGCCCTCCGACTTGTGGGGTTTTGCCCGTGGCGTCCTCTGACTCTCCTGCCTGGCTGCCCGGACCCCCATACCATGATGACAGACCGCCGGTTCCGGGATATACTGGCGGCACGTCTGGGGCGGCGGCCGTGTTTGGCGGCGGCGGGCCCTGGAAGCCTGTCGGGCTAATCACCGGAACTGCACGAGCCGTGGCGAAACGTGCCTCTAGAAAAAGGGCCGACCTCCTTTTGGTTGACCTGGGCCTGGCCGAAAGCCGGGAGCAGGCCCAAACGCTGATCATGGAAGGGCTGGTCTTCACTTCCTCGGGCCGGGTGTCCAAATCCAGTTCCCTTGTCCCGGACACGGCCGCCCTGGAAATCCGCGGGCGGTTGCCCTACGTTAGCCGGGGGGGCTTGAAACTGGTCCATGCCCTGGACTTCTTCGCCCTCCCCGTAAGAGACCTGGTGGCGTTGGATATAGGGGCATCCACCGGGGGGTTCACCGACTGCTTGCTGCAGCGCGGCGCCAGACGGGTCTACGCGGTGGACGTGGGCCACGGCCAGCTCGACTACCGGCTTCGAGCGGACCCCCGGGTCGACGTCATGGAAAAGCGCAACGCCCGTTATCCCTTCCCGCTGGCCGAGCCTGTAGACCTGGTGACCGTCGACGTATCCTTCATCTCCCTGGCCCTGGTAATTCCGGCTGCCCTGGAGCACCTCAAAGACGGGCATTTCCTGGTCGTGTTGGTCAAGCCTCAGTTCGAGGCACGGAGGGAAGAGGTGGGCCGGGGTGGGGTGATCAAGGACCCCCAGGTACATGCCGGGGTCTTGGGCCGGACCATAGCCTGGGCCGTCGGCCGCGGGCTGCGGGTGCGCAACCTCTGCCTGTCGCCGATACTGGGGGATGCCGGCAACCGGGAGTTCTTCCTGCTCTTGCGGAAAGAGTGATCTTGGGCTTAGAAGCCCCTCCCAAAGAACCCAAGACACACGAGTGAAGGAGGCTGTGTTCGATGGATGTAAGCGAGTTGGCTGAACTCTTGACGGCACGAGGCAAGACCGTGTCGGTGGCCGAGGCCGACACCTGCGGCCTGGTTGGCTATATGCTTGGCGCCGTGCCGGGGGCTTCCCGGTTTTTTCCCGGCGGGGTCATCGCCTACGCCGGAGGCCTGAAGGAGAGCGTCCTCGGCGTGCCGGAGGAGGTCGCGGCCAACTATGGTACCGTCAGTGAAGAGATGGCCAAAGCCATGGCCCGGGGGGTCCGGGAACTGACCGGCACCGACTTCGCGGTCTCGGTTACCGGGATAACCGGACCCGGAAAAGGCCGCTCCGGTGCCCCCATCGGCACCTTCTTCATCGGCCTGTCCGTGATGGACGGCGGCGACCAGGCCATCGAGATCCACGTTCCGGGGGACCGGGACGCGACCAAGCAGGCGGCCGCTCAAGCTGCCCTCGACCTCCTGGGGCGGCGCCTGAAAGGCGCCTAGGCGGGCCGGGTTAGGGGGGCAACATGCTCACTCTATTCGGCTCAGTCGCGGCGGGGATAATGTTCCTTTCCTATTGGCTGGAGCCCGGCTCCAAATGGATGGTGTTGGTTTTCGCCATCGGCTCCAACCGCTGCCGCGCCTCACTGTCGGCGATGACAAGATCCCAAGAGTACAGCATTGGGACCATGCGCACCTGCCGCCATGCCTCAGACTGGTCGTGGTAGTGGTTGCTACCGGGGTACCCGGAGCTGCCTAGGGGCACCACCCACAGGGAGCGGTCCCAATCGGCCAGGTCGTAGGCGTAGCGCACCACTGACAGGCCGGTGATGGTCGCGGGCTCAGCGGGGGAATACCCGCCGGCCAGGGGCGTGTCCCCGTCCCCGCCGGACGGGATCGCCGGCGGGTCCAGGAGGCCTGCCAGCTCCGGGAAGGCGGTGGACAGGGTATGCCGGGGTCGGGCCATATGCATCCGCTCCCATCGCCACTCATCCAGGTCGTCGCCCAGCCTTTCCCTCAGGTCGGCCACGCCCCGGCTCAAGGCCCGGGCCATCACTGAAGGCCAGTCCTCGCCCGGAGGCAGCAGGCTGCGGCCGTCCCCGGAAATCAAGGTCACCAGCCGCGCCTTGAACCGGTTGACGAAGGAGCCCAACCCCCGGTCAGCTGGGTGCCCGGCTGCATCCGCCAGTTCGGGTCCCAGGTTGTGCTCTAGAAGCTCTCTAACCAGCGCGTCGCGGCAGGCGCTGTAGATGGTCGGCTCCACCCGTCCGGCGTCCATCTCCCCGGTCCAGGCCAACAGCTTCTTCCTGGCGTGGGCGGCCATTTCATCTTTCGGATCTACCTTTCGCAGCAGATCGATGTAGGTCAGGGCCGGGATGGATACGCGTTGGGCGTGCACCTGCTGCATATCCTCCACCGCGGGCCGCGCCAGGGCCAGCAAACCCTCGGTCACCCGTTTGACCCGGAACTCGGGTGTGAAGTCGATGGCGATGAAGTAGGGGTAATCGTCGCCCACGGGCTTGTTGTTGGCGGTGGCGATGTACCCCTCCTCGGAGTTCAC
>CAYOAF010000224.1:0-6836 GCA_964401855.1 uncultured Dehalococcoidia bacterium | reverse complement strand
GGGCAAGTACCGGCCTACCTTCCCCAACGCTCGCTACTGGATCACCGCCAAGGATTGGGAAGCGTGCCACAACCCGGAACTCCAGCCCAGCCGGTTCCCGAATGCTCCCGAGTGCCTATGGCCGTTGGAAGACCTGGGTCTGATCGAGTTTTTCGACGGAGAACAGGCCCTGACCAGCGAGCTGACCACCCTGCCGACCCCCGGCCATACGCCGGGTCACATGAGTATCCTGATCAGCTCCCAGGGAGAGCGAGGCCTGATCCTGGGAGACCTGATCCACAACACTGTCCAGATTGACGAGACGGACTGGGTATCCCGGGCCGACATAGACCCCGAGCAGACGAGGTTGACCCGGCGTTCCATGATGGAACTGCTGGAACGGGAGGGAATCCCGGTGGCCGCGGTGCACCTGCCCGCCCCCGGCTTCGGAAAGATAGTGCGGCTGGAGGGCCGCCGCACCTGGCAAGCCCTCTAGCTTGTCCGAAAATCGTACCTCTCGCCAAGCCATGAGGTTACGTTCTTTGGGAGGGGCTGACGCTCCCCAATGAGCCTCCGTTCAGGCAGGCTATCCAAGAGACGGCGCAGCCCCTAACCATCCCCATCGGCACTCCCCGTTGGACGTCCTGGCTTCTCCGGAACCGGTACCCCTCTCAGGAAGAGCGTGGCCACGCCGGCGACCAGAATCAAGACCAAGCTGATCCGAAATACGTCGTCTATCGAAGACGAGAGGGCCTCCCGCAGGGTATCGAGCAGCAGCTCCAACAGGGGCTCAGCCTGGGGGCCGGCCCGGTCAAGCCCGGCCTGAAGCCGGGCCTCCGCCTCACCGTTCAGCAGGGCCTGGGGGTTTTCCGCCAACGCCGAAAGCTGCCCCGGCTGCATGGCTGCTTTCAACTCCGCCGGGAGTGTCCTGGTAAGCCCCGAGGCGAAGCGGCTGGTCATCACCGAGCCAAGAATCGCCAGGCCCATGGTGCCGCCGATGGACCGGAAGAACTGAATGGAGGAGGTGGCGACCCCCAGGACCCGGTAGGGGACGGCGTTCTGAACGGCGATGGTAAAGACCGGAAAGCTGGTACCCAGCCCGAAGCCCATCAGGACAATGTTCGCCACAGCCTGGCCGTAGCTTGTGGCCGGGGACATTCGGGAAGGCAGGAAAACGCCCGCGGCCATAGTGGTGATCCCCAGCAGGCCCTGGAGCCGGTATCGTCCTCTGAAACGGGAGAGGGCCTGCCCCGATATGACGGCCCCCGCCACCACGCCAAGCATCATCGGAGTTAGGAAGCTCCCGCTGTTGGTGGCCGAGGCCCCCAATACGTCCTGGAAGAAGAGGGGGACGAACATGATGCCCCCGAACATCCCGAAGCCGGTGAGGAAGGTGGCCAGAAGGGAAACGCTCACAGCCCGATAACGGAAGATCGACAGAGGAATTATGGGATCGGACACCCGTCCCTAGATAATGACAAAGGAGATTGCCATCAGGCCGGCAAGGGCCAGCAGTCCGATGATCTGGCTTGAGCCCACCAGGAAGATACCGATCCCCACGATGTAAAACCACTTCCGGCCGTACATATCCGTTAGCTTGCCCACGATGGGCACGGCGGTGGTCGAAGCGACCAGATAGGCAGTGGTTACCCAGGTGTACCGGTCAAAGCCCTCCAGGTCGGAGATGATTCGAGGCATGGCGGTAGCCACTATCGTCTGGTCGAGGGACGCCAGGAACAAGGCCAGCATGACGCCGGCCAGCGTCAGCGTCACCTGCCGCCGGGGCAGCCGGTGAAACACCTCGGCCCCAGCCTCCCCTTGTCCCGGCCCGGGAATGCCGGCGGGGCCATCTTTGTCCACGCTCAACGAACAGTCCTCCAAATGATCACGTCAACCTCCCCTCCTGGCATCCGCCTGTGCCTCGGCCGGGACCTCGCTCCGGCTGCGGCCTCCAAACATTCAGAATACTCCCTGGCGACTGCCAGGGCAACAATTGGTGTGGACGGGGAAGAACGGCTTCTCCAAGGAGTGGGCTTTCGGAAGATGAATCGCCGCAAGGCCTCCGCCAGGTACTTACTTTTTCGTGGTGGGATTCGGACCGTCTTTGAAGTTGCCGCCTGGATTGCCTGTGACGGCGCTCCGACGGTATCATGGTATCGTGACGGCGGAATTCGGTGTTAGAGTCGCTTCCTGCGGCTGGCTCAAGGTGATCGGGTTATGGAGCTTCGGGTCCTCTGCGCCCACAACATGGAGAGCAGACATACCCGTATGGAGTCCCACCTGATTGACGGGGTGCTGGCCCTTGACGCCGGGAACATCACCAGTGCGCTGAGCTTCGATGAACAGCAGGGCATCCGCGCCATTATCCTGTCGCACAGGCACTTCGACCACGTGCGAGACCTGCCCGCCCTTGGACTCGTCCTGCGGAGAACCGGCATCACTGTTGACATCTACGCTATCCGGGATACCGTCGAGTTCGTAACCGCCAAACTGCTCAACGGAACCCTCTTCCTCGATTCACTCAACCCTCCGAGCCCTGAAACCCCCACGCTCCGCCTCCACACCGTCGAGTTCTACCGGGAATTCAAGGTGCTCGACTACACCGTGACGGCCGTGCCAGTCCCCCATACGGTCCCTGCCGCGGGTTTTCAGATTGCGTCGGGCGATGTCAGCCTGTTCTACACCGGAGACACGGGCCAGGGCCTGAGCGACGCCTGGGAGCACGTCGCCCCCACCACGCTTCACCGAGGTCACCTTCGGAAACGAGAATGAGGCCTGGGCATTGAAAGTCGGTCATTTGACCCCTCGTTTGCTCGAAGAAGCCCTGGTGAACTCCAAGCAAGAAGGAGCGAGGGTACCTGCCGAAGGTGATCGTTACGCACATGAACCCGCCATGGGAAGTGCAGGTCAAAAGCGAGCTGAGGCGGCTTGCCCGGAAGCTCGGCGTGGAATTTCTGGTATCCCGGGCCGAGATGAGGGTCACTCTCTAGGCAGGCCAGCCAGGGGTCCCGCGTGCCCGAATGCTGGGTGTCTGGGTGCTCCAACCAACTATGGCGGTGGCTGTCCCTTCTAGGTTCTCCCCGGCCCGGGCGTTCAAGCGCACCGAGTTGGAATGAGACCTGTTCAATTTTACATAACACAACCACACTGCCGCCGCGTTCACAATACCGGCGAAGTGGAATGGCGAAGCGCCGCCGCCCTCGCCCCGGCCAAGTTGCCGCCCTACCCTCGCCCCCGGCTGTGGAGTATAATCCGGGCGGTTGTTCGGTTTGACGGCGCGGAGATGTAGAGGACAGGCCAGGAGGGAAAGATGGTTGAATACACGGCATACTTCAACGGCGATTGGGTACCATTCAGCCAGGTAAAGATCAGCCCCCTGGACCGGGGCTTCATGGTCGGGGACGTGGTCTTCGACGTCGCCCGCACCTTCAACGGCAAGAGCTTCCGCATGAAGGAGCACATCGACCGGCTGTACCGCTCCCTCAAGTTCGTCCGCATCGACCCCAGCCTGTCTCCCGAGGAGATGACGGCCATCAACGAAGAGGTCATCCGGCGGAACGAGCCTTTGCGCACCGAGGCGGGCGACTTCACCGTCACCGTGTTCGTGACCAGGGGGCCGGGCCGCTGGGCTCGCGATGCCGGGCCGCCCACCGTCTGCGTCAAGGCGGGAGCTATCGACTTCGGCCGGTTCGCCGGGCTCTACAATCAGGGGGCCCACGGCGTCATCGCCCGGACCCGGAGCTACCCGGTGGAGTCACTGGACCCCAAGGTCAAGAACTACAGCCGGATGAACTTCAACATGGCCGACCTTGAGGCTGCTGACGTGGACCCAGACGCCTGGCCGATACTCATGGACGGCGATGGCAATCTCACTGAAGGGACCGGATACAATGTCTTCATGGTCAGCGACGGGGTCATCCGCACCCCTGGAGACCGGGCCATCCTCCAGGGAGTCTCCCGGGGAATGGTGCTCGACCTGGCGAACCGGCTGGCCATTCCCCTGGCAGAGGAAGATCTCCAACCCTACGACCTGTATACGGCCGACGAGGCCTTCTTCTCCGGCACCAGCCATTGCATGTTGCCGGTGACCAGGGTGGACCGGCGTCAGCTAGGCGACGGGAAGCCCGGCCCAATAACGCAGCAGCTTCTGGCCGCCTGGAGCGAGTCCGTGGGCCTGGACATCGTTGACCAGGCCCTCCAGTTTGATCGCGGGTAAGCGCAGGATCTTCGGGAGAACCAGGAGGGCCCTCACAGCGTGCTGTCCCCACGGCCGTTTTTCCGGGGAAGGCCGGAATCCAGGACAGCACTAGCTGGATCGCTGCCTTCGCCGGGATACTAGACCGGGTATCAAGCCGTTTTCGAGATACTAGACTGGAAACCTAGTCAGCTTGATACCGGTGATTGTCATTCTGAGCGAAGCGAAGAATCTTGTTGCTACGCTGAGATTCTTCGTCATCCTTCCACGAAAGGACTCCTCAGAATGACATTATGCATGGGTCAAGGCGGTTCTGTACTAGGGCTCTTCTCAAGCCGGAGATCAACCCAACCCGGCAGCCTCTAGCCAACGAGGGACAAGATGGTGCGGGTCACCACCCGGGCCTCGTCTATCACCTGAGAAACCGGTGCGAAGTCCACACCGATGAATGAGCCCCCGCCTCCGGCGCCGTACATCACCGCCGGGACACCGGCGGCGCAGGGGCCTCCGGCGTCGAACGTTCCGATACCGTAGAAGGTCTCCGGCTCGCTGCCTCTCACTTGGCGGTGGGCTTCCACCAAGGCCTGGACCCCCTGATGCTCCGCTTCCACCAGTGCTGGAAGCATGTACGCCCCCTTTTCAACGGATACCTGGTAGGGCGAGAGGTCGCCAATGGCCTGCCGAACGTCCTCCACTACCCGGTCCACGTCGTCTCCCGGCAGCAGCCGCCGGTCCACCTTCATACGCGCTATTTCCGGGAGGGTATGGGGGGCCATCGGCTCGAAGGTCAGTTGGTAGGGAATGGCGTGACGCCCTCCCAATTGGGGATGGGTACCCTCGAGCGGGACCAGTTTGAGCTGGTTGATCACCTTGTGCGCCCCGTCTATGGCGCTCAGTCCCTGGCCCGGGGCGCTGGAGTGGACTGCTTTGCCCCGGACCTCCACATTGATGTCCACCCGGCCCCGGTTCCCGAGGGAAACCCGCAGCCCGGTACCGAGCAGCAGGAGGCCGAAGTCCGGCTTCCGGTCCAGTGCCCGAAGGATCTCCTCCGTGCACCGGTGGCTGCTCAGGCCCTCGTTGTTCACGGCGAAGTACACCGTCCCCCGAAGCCGGGCCTGGCTTTCGGTCAGAAGCTTCATCACCGCCAGCATCACAGCGTGGTGGGCCTTGTTCTGAGTCACACCCTGTCCGAACACGCAGGGCTCGTCGTACCCCCACTCAGCCGCGCGGGCGATCTTGCCCGAGAACGGGTCTTCCATCAGGTTGTGGTGTTGGGTGGGCGTATAAGCCATTACCAGCAAGCAGGCGTCTGAAGACCCCTCGCCGAGCCGCATCACCATCTGGTTGCGGGGGACGTCCGTGATGTCGTACACAGTCAGCGATTGAATCTTGGGACGGAGCACCCGCTGAACGTAATGGACCAGCTTGGGGTCGTCTGGCTCCATGAACGTTTCCGTGCCCAGCGGCACCTCCGTGGGCACCTTGGCCAGGTCGACCAGGGTATCGATCAGATAGCGCTCGTCCAGGCCTTCCGCCGGCGAGGATGCCTCATCCGCATTCGGCACGTGGGACACCTCCTGAGAGTGGGTCTGCTTATTATACTCGACGGCCAACCGTTACCCTCAACGACAGTTTTCAGTATCCTGTTGCCTGGCGGCGGACCCGCCGGATGGACGTGGGCGCCGGCGGGCGCGGCCGGGCTGTTGACTGGGTTGGGCCGCGGTGCTAGACTGCTGGCCGTTGGAGGCCGCCCGCTCCCGCCAGCCCCGGTTGAAGCCTGGCCGGTGACCCCAGCCGGGCCCGCACCGGCAGCACTGGAGGAGGCCGCTCTTTGAGCTATCGCCTGGGATTCGATGTCGGAGGGACCTTCACCGACTTTGTGCTGGAGAACGAGGAGACCGGCGAGATAACTCCGGGCAAACGCCTCACCTCCGCGCGGGACCCCGCCAACGCCGTCCTGGAGGGGCTTGAGGCCCTCCTGTCAGAGAAGAACATCACCCTGGCCGACCTCTCGCTTGTTGTCCACGGCACCACCCTCGCCTCCAACCTGGTCATCGAGCGCAAGGGCGCCCCCACCGGCCTCATCACCACCAGGGGGTTCCGCGACGTCCTGCTTCTGCAGCGGCAGCTACGCATCAATATCTACGACCTTTTCCAGGATCGGCCCGCGCCCCTAATACCCCGATTCCGCATCCAGGAAGTGGGTGCCCGAATGGACTTTGAGGGGGCGGAGGTGTCGCCGCTGGACCCTGACGACGTGTCCAGCGCACTGAAGCAGCTTGTCGAGGACGGGGTGGTCTCGGTGGCCGTCTGCCTCCTCCACTCCTACGCCAACCCGGGACACGAGCGCCGCGTGCGGAACATCATCCGGCAGGAGATGCCCCAGCTCTTGGTGAGTCTCTCCTCCGACATTTCCCCGCAGTGGCGGGAGTACGAGAGGGCCAATACCACGGTGGTGAACGCCTACGCGATGCCCGCGGTGAGGGACTACCTGGGCCGCATCACCGGCGCGCTACGGGACGGAGGCTATCGCCGTCCCCTGTACGTGATGCAGTCCAACGGCGGGGTCGCCGGCGCCCCGCTCATGCGAGAGCAGCCGGTGCACATGATCGAGTCCGGACCGGCGGCGGGCGCCATCATGGCGGCCCGGCTGGGGCGCACC
>CAYOAF010000223.1:0-3096 GCA_964401855.1 uncultured Dehalococcoidia bacterium | reverse complement strand
CCATAGTTGTAGATCTTGCCCCGCCCACTCATCTCCTTCCATTCCACACTATCCCCTGACCCGCATTGACCACATGCCGGCGCCGGCGGATGCTGGAGTCTGTTGCAGGCTTTGCAATTCTGGATGACCAGCCGCCCCTCGTTGGCGGCGTCCCACAAGGGCTTGGTCAACTCATCGGGTACCACACCCTGTTTTACCATGTCTCCGTCTCCCCTCCATGTTTCACAGTGTCCCAGAGTAATTGAAAGTGAGTAACCTACCTGATCCACGATATTCACATTACCGGAAAATGTCAAAGGGTCTGGAGCGCTCTTGCTCAACGACCGGGCGCTAGGGGAGGTTCAGCACCCACTTGGCGTCGGCCACGTCCCACGGCACCAGATTCCTTCTGGCGTTCACCTCGGGCAGCAGGGCGTTGGCCTCCTCGTGACGGGCGAGGTCCAAGGTCTCCTGATATTCTAATTCCAGTCCCAGCCAGCGGACCATCAGGCCGAAGTACGCGGCCGCGCCGGCGTGAATGTCTTGAAGAAATCCGGGCGGGGTGATCAGGGCCAGCCCGTCCACGACTTCCTGGGCGTCCGAGACCATTTCCGAATAAGCCACAACGAATTCGTTGTTGGAGAGTGGGAGCCGGATAGTTTGTCCGCGCCGGTTCGAGACCACTTCCAACTGTGCCACGAAGGAATCCAGCGCTTGGAAGTATTCGGTTGCGTCCGCACGGTCCGGGTCTTCCCAACTCGAAAGCCAATCAACGAATCCCGATTCATAATCTTCATAGGTCAGGCTTGTAGCGGTTTGTAGAGCCTCCGGAAAGTCCGCGCCGGCGGCGATCTCCCGCAGCGCGTCAAAGGGAGACGAGGCGCCGAACGTTTCGCTCATGAACCGAATGGCCATATAGGCCTGGTCGTACTGAAGGCTGATCTCGTCGGAGTTGCTCCTGCTGTTCCAGTCACCCTGGCTTTCCAGCGACGCGAGGGGAAATAGCGATCCGGAAAGGGCAGCCGAATGGGCGGCATCGGCGCTCCGGAGCAGCCGCAACTTGAAGGCGTTGGGGCGCGGGCGTTCCAGGCCCAATTCGTACTCGTAGAATCCAGCGAGGCCCTCGTTCAACCAAGCGGGCACGGATTCGCCGTCGACGATCCCATCAACCACGTGATGGATGTATTCGTGGACTACAACGGACTCCAGTCTGGTCCGGAGATTGTCGGCCAGTATGTAGACTCCGGGCTTGAAGCCGTAGCTCCGGTAGTAGCCCCCTTGCCAGCCCAATTCCACCAAGGTGGCCTGGCTCAGGATGTCGAGGGTGACCCGATTGCCAACCATGTACAGGTCGGGGGCCGGACCCGGCGGCTTGCCCACGACCTCCGCCATTTGAGCGGAGGCCAATGCCAGCCGGGCCTGCACGTCCACCGCGAGGGCCGGGTGCACCTCGTCTGAGAAGAAGACGCCGGCCTCCGGCCCTTGGAGGCCGTTCATGTGGGGACCCAGGTGAAAAGATTCCAATCCGGTCAATTGCAACTCCTGAAGCTGGTACGCCATTGATTCTTTTCGGTCATCGAAATCGAGCGTAACCCTCCAGGTTCCCGCTGCATCCTGGATCCCGTACCGCGTCCAGGTGGTTGTCCCGGTGCTGTCCGCGAAGGCCACACGGGTGATCACGTCGCCGCCTTCGGAACGGGTGGAGACCTGATCGTTTACGTCAATCCATCCCACCCTCGTGCCAACGGGATCGGTGAAGGTGATGCTTACCCCCTCCCACGGCGACAGTCCGCTAAGACTGAATACCACGTCGCGGCCGGCGATGGGTTGCTTTGGGAACATCAGCAGCGTGATTCCTTCGCCGAGGTCGAACACAGCCGTATTTGGAGGGACCGGTGTGGCCGTCGGTGCGGCCGTAGGGACCGGTGTGGCTGCCGGTGTGGCCGTTGGAGCCGGTGCGGGTGTCGGTTTTGCTTCAGCAGTCGCCGGAATAGCTGCCGGGATAGTCGCCTTGAGGGTCGGCGCGGGAGCGTTTGTCGGAGTTATCGCCGGTACAGCCGCCGGCCTGGCGGTGGGAGCGGAAGCAGCCTCACCCCCGCAGGCAGCATTGAGCAACGCGACCATCGCGAGGGCAATTATCCAGAACCGCATTGCCAACCGCCTATGGTAATACTGTCCCCTCGGGCATCAAGAGTGGGCTGTCCGACATCCTAGTGGTCTCCACGCCAGTTTCATAAGTCCCCACCTACACCAACACTTTGAGCACGCGCTGGCAACCCCACCAATATGTTTCTTCCAACCGCCGCGCTCGCATCGCTCAGGAATACTTGTGTGGGCAACCCGTGGAGATTTGGGTTGGAAGGAAGTAGAAGACTAGGCTGTAAGGTGCCGCCAACAGGCCGGCACCAAGCTAAACCTGGCGGAGAGAGTGGGATTCGAACCCACGATACCCGGAAGTATACCGGTTTTCGAGTTAGTCGCCGTGCGTACCACTAGGCTACACCAGACCCGTTATGTTCGACAATCACATCTGGAATGTACTTAAGCGTTCCATATGACCTCAGGAGACATTGGATATTTGTTCGACGGTTTGGTCGATGAAACCATCAGTCACTTTTGCGCCACTTTTTAGAGCCGCTGGTGGCCAAGTTTCTGAGGCGAAGCCGTTAGCAGTATTTGCTATCCAGGGAACAGGCTTTGGCTTCATCGGCGGCCGTTTCTACGACGTTCCGCTGTACATACAACGCCATCAGCACGACGAATGCCAGTGATATGGAAGGTGGGTAACGCATGTATCAGCAGTGTGACCTATCTAACTCGCAGGCTTTATTAGAATCCTTTTCGGCGAGGGCATGCCTACCTAACTCCTTTAACACAATCCCCCGGTTGTAGTAGGCCAACGCATCGTCCGGGTCTAGCTCGATGGCCTTGTCGTAGTCCTGTATGCCCTGCTCGTATTCGCCCAGGTTGTGGTAAGTGGAGTTGACCCGGATTGGTGGACAGGTGGAGACTTGGGGTCAGATCCCCAGGAAAGGAGTCCACGATGCGGAGGTTCACACCAGCATACCCGCCGGAGTTTCGAGCGGAAGCAGTTCAGTTAGTTCGCGATGGCGGTAG
>CAYOAF010000222.1:0-8960 GCA_964401855.1 uncultured Dehalococcoidia bacterium | reverse complement strand
TTTTGCGAGTGGTCGGTCACCTTGTAGTCCTCAAAGGGACTGGCGATTAAATCCTTCACCGAATCCCCTTCCACTACCCCGTAGCTGATCTGTCCGTGGGCGAGATACCTAGCGAATTTAATGTCCGTTGCTCCTGCTTGGAATTTTGGGTTTGGGGCCGGACCCCCTGTGGCTCCTGGCCGGCCCACGTAGATGCCGGACTTCGGATCTTCCTTCGAATGAGAATAACCGGCGAGAATAGCTGGGTAATTGTAACTCCGTTATGCCGGGCTTGGCTACTGGCTGTACCCGCCCAGGCAGCAAAGCCCCTGCCATCGGAGACCCGCGGCTCAACGCCGGACCAGAAAGGTTACACGAGTCGCGTTGACGGTGTTGGTGTTCTCCGCTAAACTTCCAGCCTGAAAGCCGGGCGGGCAAAAGCGGTCTCAGCGCCGGATGATTCTTGGCCAGCCGGAGGGTGTCATGAGCGACTCGGTATTTGACATAACCGGTCAGAAAGTCCTGGTGGTTGGCGCCGGGCGGGGCATCGGGAAGGGCATCGCCCTGGCCTTTGCCGAGGCGGGGGCTGATGTGGCAATCACCGGGCTGACCTCTGCCGGGGTCAACCAAGTGGCCCAAGAGATTCGGGCTTTCGGGCGTACCGCCCTTCCTCTAGCGGGAGATGCTACAAAAGGGGCGGAGATGGACCGGATCTCCCGCCAGGTGCTGGAGGAGTTTGGCAGCCTGGACACCCTGGTGAACTGCGTTGGCGATGCCATTCGCAAGCCGGTGGTCGCGCTTCCCGGCACCACGGGGGAGGGTATGACCGAGGAGGAGTGGCATCACATCCTGGACATCAACCTGACCGAGGCTTTTCAAGGGTGCCGGGCCTTTGGCTCCTATTTCCTGCAGCGAGGCCAGGGCTGCGTGACGAATATCTCCGGGTGGGCCTCATTCCGGGGACGGCCCCGGTCATCTGCCTATGATGCCGCCAAGGCCGGGCTGATGCGATTCACCGAGTGCCTGGCCCAGGAGTGGGCGCCCTACGGCGTGCGGGTCAACTGCATCGCGCCGGGCTCTTTCCCGGACCCCTAGCAAATGTCCTCCGAGGCTTATCAGAACCGGCAAGACACCGCCCAGCGGGAAGTTCCCCTGGGCCGCGTGGGCAAGCTGAAGGAGCCTGGCTATCTTGCCGTCTTCCTGTCCTCGCCCGCGGCGGCCTACATAACGGGCCAGACTTGGGCCGTGGACGGCGGGATCAGTATCAAGCACCCCTAGCCCATCGTTCGCCAGTGAAACCGCCCAGCCTCCGCCTCTCCTTCAGAACGGGCCATGGGTGTCGCCGTCCCCTTCCGGAAGGTACGATTTCCGGCCCGTGGCGAGGCGAAGCTGGAGGGATTCTTCCCGAACACGCTTTATAGTATGCTGTCAACGCCGGGGCGGCGGGCGGGGAGGACATGGGAGAAACTTGGGACCGGTGTTCAGGGGAGGTGTAAGGACCCATGATGAGCTATCCGCTTCTCGTACCGCGGATTTTAGAGCGGGCCAACAATCTCTTCCCTCGAAAAGAGATAATCACCCGCGTTGGAGAGGGCGCCCACCGCTACACCTATCGCGACCTGGCGGGGCGGGTGGCCCGGCTGGCCAACGCTCTCTCCGGCCTAGGCGTCGGCCCCGGCGACAGGGTGGGCACTTTTGGCTGGAACACCTACCGCCACCTGGAGGCCTATTTCGCCGTTCCCGCGCTGGGCTCGGTGCTGCACACCATTAACATCAGGCTGGCCCCCGATGACCTGGTTTACATAATCAATCACGCGGGCGACAAAGTCCTTCTCATCGACCCGGACCTGGCGCCATTAATCGAAGCCCTCATCCCCAGGCTGGAATCGGTGGAGCACTTCGTCGTGATGACCGACGGCCCTGAAGTGTCGACTGGCCTGCCCTCGGCCCACGGCTATGAAGATCTGTTGTCGCGGACCTCGGACCGGCACATTCCCGTGGAGGTGGACGAGAACGCGCCGGCGGGCCTCTGCTACACCTCGGCCACCACCGGGCGGCCCAAAGGGGTGATGTACTCCCATCGGGGGGTCTTCCTCCACACCATGGTGGAATGCCAGGTGGATACCATCGGGTTCCGGGAGCGCGACGTGGTGATGGCCGTGGTCCCCATGTTCCATGCCAACTGTTGGGGCACCCCCTACTCTGCCGCCATGGTGGGGGCCACCCAGGTGTTCCCCGGGGTGCGTCCCGACCCCCGGGTCATCTGCGAGCTGATCGAACAGGAGCGGGTTACGGTCAGCGCGGGCGTGCCCACCATCTGGATAGCCCTGCTGGACTACCTGGAGCGCTCTGGGAAGCGGTACGATTTTTCCAGCGTGCGCGAGGCGCTAAGCGGCGGCTCGGCTGTCCCGGTAAGCTTGATCCAAACCTACCGGGAGAAGCTGGGAGTGAAGCTGGTACAGGCCTATGGAATGACCGAGGCGACCCCATTGATATCGGTTAACCGCCGCAAGGGCGCCCTGGATGGCCTATCCTCCGAGGAGCAGCTTCAGCTAGCGGGCAAGCAGGGGCTCATGGTCCCCGGCCTAGAGATGAAGCTGGTGGACGACCAGGGCCGGGAATTGCCCTGGGATGGCGAGCAGCGCGGCGAGCTGCTGTTCCGCGGGCCCTGGGTTGCCGGCGAATACTACAACGACCCCCGTTCTTCGGAGACCTTCATCGATGGTTGGTACCACAGCGGCGACATCGCTTCAGTGGATGAGGACGGGTACATCCAGATCGGAGACCGGGTCAAAGACATGGTCAAGAGCGGCGGGGAATGGATCTCCTCGGTGGATCTGGAGACGGCCATCATCGCCCACCCGGCGGTACTGGAGGCGGCGGTCATCGCCATTCCCCACCCCACCTGGCAAGAGCGGCCCCTGGCCTGTGTTGTTCCCAAGGCCGAGCATCGAGAATCCTTGAGCAAGGACGAGATACTGGACTTCATCCGGGACAGGTTTGCCCGCTGGTGGATTCCCGATGACGTGGTCATCTTGGATGAAATCCCTAAAACCAGCGTGGGAAAGTTCGACAAAAAGTTGCTCCGGGTGCGGTTTCAGGACTACGTGCCCGGCGAGTGAAGCGTTCCGCGTGGGCATCGATCTATCAGTCATCCAACTTAGTTTTGACAGGATGCCATTGATGAAAAAGTGTCATGCTGAGCCAGCCGCAGCGGCGAAGCATCTCCTTGTAACGCTGAGATCCTTCGCGGAGTATACCCTGAGCCAGACCGAAGGACTCAGAGTGACAATTCGCGGCTTCACGTTGACCGGGACATCGGAGTAGTGGATAGACGTTGGAGCTTCGTGGAGCAAGCATGCCGGAGGGCCGGTCAGCCGGGGCCGCAAAGCGGCCGGTCCCTCCGGCATTGCTGCTACAGCCCGACATGAACCTTGCTTTTGCCGGGCGAGGCCAGTAGAATCGAGTTGGCGGGCGGCGGGGTGGGGATTTATCTCGCAAGGCCGCTCGAAGCGTTTTTTCGTTGGCAGGATGATGGATGATTAGGGTACTTATCGTCGAAGACGAAGGCCTCTTGGCGACATGCTGAATATATCCCTGGGCTCGATACCCAACCTGAAAGTGGTGGGAGCAGTCCCCGACGGGCGCACCGCGATCAAAATGGCTGATAAATTGAAACCTGACGTGGTGTTGATGGACATCGAGTTGAGTAGTGACCCCAATGGGATCACCGCCGGCCGGGCCATCAAGCAAGCCCGTGAAGACACCGGTATCATCGTGCTCTCGGCCCACAAAGAACGTGAGTATGTGGACCTTGTCTCGAAAGGTGGCTATGCTGGCTGGTCCGACCTGCTGAAGCAATCGGTCACCGATGCCGGGGCGTTGGTCCGGGCAATCGAAGGCCTCAGCCTCCGGTCTGGTGGTAATGGACCCTTGGGTGGTCAGCAGCATGCGGCTGCGCAAAGGCTCTCTCACCGCCCGGCTCACCCCCCGACAACAAGAGGTATTGGTGATGATGGCCCAAGGGTACAATAACGCGGCCATCGCCGTGAGGCTGGTCCTGGGGACCAATTCCGTGGAAAACTACATCAACGCCATCTACCAGGAGCTGGGTCTGAACCACAATGGCCCCCTTCACCCGCGCGTCCAGGCGGTACTGAACTACATAAAGGACAGCGATTAGCTTTGGGGGTGGTGGCTCTCGCGGGCAAGCTGGCTGGCAAACAGGGACCCCCGCTCATGGCAGCTAGGTATCGCCGTCCACCCTCCTATCTTAATGCCGAGGCTGGTTCGGCCGTGACCTATTCCCCCGCCTGCCGGCCCAGGGTAATACCGTGTTAGACGCATCGGCTGGCGACGCCGTCCGGGCCCAGGGGTTGGAGAAAAGCTTCGGGGACTGGCCGGTATTGTGGGACCTGGACTTGACGGTCCGTTGGGGAGAGGTGCTGGTCCTGTTCGGCCCCAATGGCGTGGGCAAGACGACGCTGCTCCGGATTCTCTCCACCCAGGTCAAACCCGACGCCGGAACCCTGCTGGTGGCCGGCTACGGCCAACGGCGTCATCCCGAAGCGGTCCGCCGCCGGGTTGGGGTCGTCGGGCACCAGACCTTTCTCTACCAGGACCTGACTTGCCGGGAAAACCTGGTGCACTATGGCCGGCTCTACGGACTGGAAGACCACCGCCCGCGGGTGGCGGAGGCCCTCTCCCGGGTCGGGTTGGCCAATCGTGCGGACCGCCTGGTCCGCACCCTCTCCAATGGGATGCAGAAGCGGCTTTCCATTGCCCGAGCCATCCTGCACCGGCCCCAGCTTCTCTTGCTGGACGAGCCAGAGGCGGGACTAGACCGGGAGTCGGTGGAGATACTCAAGGCCCTGCTGGAAGAATGGACCGAGGCTGGCAGATCGGTGGTCATGATTACCCATGACGCCGGGTTGGGATTGTCCTGGGCTCACCGGGCCGCGGTGTTGCGGTCTGGAAGAATCCATTTCCCAGCCCAAGACGAATACATGGATGACGCCGCGCTCCGGCGTATGTTGGCGGCCTCCCCGGGGCCCGGCCGGTGATAGAGTTCTTGCGGCCGGTCTGGGTGTTGGTTTGGAAGGATACCCTGCTTGAATTGCGCTCCCGTGAACTTGTTGTCTCGGTGTTCGTCTTTGGCCTGGTGGTAGTGGTGATCTTCAACTTCGCCCTGAACGTAACGGCGCAGCGGGCCACAGTGCTGGCCCCCGGGATCCTTTGGGTGGCCTTTTCCTTCGCCGGGGTGCTGGCAATGAACCGGGCCTTCGTCCGGGAGAGGGAACAGGGCGGGCTGGAAGGTCTGTTGCTCACCCCGGTCAGCCGGGACGCCATCTTCTTGGGCAAGGCGGCGGCCAGCTTTCTCTTCATGCTCCTGGTAGAGGTAATCCTGCTGCCTGTCTTCGCCGCGCTGCTGGGCTTTTCAGCCTTCTCCTTGACCCTGATATCGACCATCGTGCTGGCCACCATGGGGTTTGCCTTGGTGGGCACCTTGTTTTCCGCCATCGCCGTGCAGACCCGCTCTCGTGAGATCATGCTGCCGGTGTTGTTTTTTCCAGTCATTTTGCCGGTGATCGTCGGTGCGGTGGAGGCGTCGAAGCAAGCCATCGGCGGAGAGCCCCTAGTCGGAGTGGGGCACTGGCTGCCTTTGCTCGGCGCATTCGATGCGCTCTTTTTGGTAGTATGTCCTTGGGTATTCTCATTTGTCGTGGAGGAATAGCTGGCTGTGGCTGGAACCGGACACGCGGAACGAGGACCGGTGAAAACCTCGCCACAGCGGAGTGGGCCGCCGAAGGCACGCAGGCTCCGCGGCTTGCGAGTCTACCTGGTGTTCGTGGCCGGGCTGCTAATGCTGGCCAACCTCTACCTGGTCTTCATGGAGGCCCCCACCGACGCGGATACAGGCCACGTTCAGCGGGTGATGTATCTTCATGTACCTTTGGCCATGATGTCATTCCTCGCCTTCCTGACGGTCTTCGTGGCGAGCATCGCCTACCTGGCCCGGCGGGAGGCCAAATGGGACAGCCTGGCTCACGCCTCCGCGGAAGTGGGGGTGGTTTTTATCAGTTTGGCACTCATCACCGGAATGATCTGGGCCAAGCCGATTTGGAACGCCTGGTGGCTCTGGACCCCGCGGCTGACCACCACTTTGATCCTCTGGTTGATCTACGCTGCCTACCTCATGGTCCGGGCCTACGCGCCGAGCCGGGCAAAAGGGGCCATCTACGGGGCGGTGATGGGGATCATCGGCTTCGCCGACGTCCTCATCGTTTACTTTTCAGTTCAATGGTGGCCCGGCATCCACCCGGAGCCGGTGGTCGGCCCCCAGGCCGTGGGTGACGCGCTGGATCCCACGATGCGGGCCGTGCTGTTATTCTCGTTCGCGACCTTCTTTTCCCTGATGCTGTACTTGGTGCTGGAACGAATGGCGCTCCGGAAAATCGAGGACCGGGTCAGAGATGCAAGACTCATGCTGCGGAGGGGAGGCGGTTGAGTTCCAGTGCACTGTGAAGACGGGAAGACGAATCTCACGCGGACCGGCCGGAAACCTACCCCCCAGGGGTTTAACGGCCTGCCCTGGGACCGCTGCCCAGGACCACCCGTCATAGATGTTATTATAGCGGCCACTCACCTGGCCCCGGGAGAGTAAAGAGCCATGCCGATAGTGCTGCTGCAGACCGTACTGCCATCGTCGAACCTTCCCTACCTCTTTGCCGCCTTTGCCCTGAGTTGGGCCGCCTTTTTCGTCTACGCATTCTTCGTGACCAGGCGCCAGCAGGAGCTGCAGGGTGAGATCGAAGGATTGCACCAGGCTTTGGAGCGTCGGGGGGGGGCCTGATTCAGAGTAGCCGCCAGGGTCTTCCCGGTTTGGTGAATCCTATTTCGCCGCATGGAGTGTAGGCAGTATGGGGCCGCCCGGCGGTCATGCCGGGAGCACCAAAGCCGGGGGGCAATGAAAAAGCCCTGGAGCATCCCCCCTTGCTGGCAGGGTGGTTACAGGCGTGATACCATGGATTGCAGGTGTGGACCCCGGTGGCCCCGCACTGCCAGAAGACCAAGGAGAGGCGTTTAGACGACGTGGAGCGGGATCGACCAGATTTCGGGCCGGAGTTGACGCTGCCAGAGTCAACGTTGGAAGAAGAGGCGAGGGGCCGAAGCAACCGGACCCGCCTGATGATTCTGGTATTGGTGGCCGGGCTGACGCTCGCCTATATGGTCTACGCAGCCTTTCCGGGCAACGCCCTCTTTTTTCTGAGCGTCAACGAGTTCATGGCGAAGGCCGACGTTCAGGACGGCCGGGTGGTGCGGGTAGCCGGAAAGCTGGTCGACGACACCTTTGTTCGAGACGGCGATTCCACCCTGGCCCGGTTCCAGCTCGTTGACAAAGACGGCGGCCCCCAGGGCCACCACCTTATGGCAAAGTACGAGGGCGTCGTGCCAGACCTCTTCTTCAACCCCCATTCGGAGATCATCCTCGAAGGCACCTATGGATCGGACCAGGTGTTCACGGCCCACACCATCCTGGTCAAGTGCCCCTCCAAGTACCGCTCGCTTGAGGATGAGTTGCAAAACAGCAGCTAGCGCCCGACCTGAGGCAGTAGAAAGGGTCCGCACCTGCTCAAGTGGCCGTGGTTGGCGGAGCGCTTTACCGGCGGCAAGTCCGCGTCAAGGTAATCCGAAGAAGCCCCCCGGACCTCCTTGCAGTCGATCTTCCGGCTTCAAATCAGGTTCTTAAACAGCCCTAGAGGTCATTTGCCCCCAGCCTATCCTACGGCTATCTTGTGAAGCCGGCAACCTCACCGGGTTTTCACAGAAGGGTACTGTAAGCTTCCACCTCGTGCGGGCAAGGGCAGGTGAGATGGACAACCATATTGGTTTAGATGCACAACGCAGCCCAGAAGGTTACGCATGTCGCCGGAACGAGCTTCGGGGGCGTCTGGAACGGGGATGTCGGGGCTGGTGCCCCCCCATACTGCGGGAGGCCCTGGTCTTGCGGGACGCGCAGGGCCTGAACAACGAAGAGGCCGCCGCGGCGTCAGGTATCTCGGGTTTCGCTTTCAAGGCCCGTCTACGCCGGGGGCAGATTATGCCCCGCAAGCACCTGCAAGATTACCTCCGGCAGGCCCAATAGACCCTTCCCAGCACCGCCAATGGCGGGATGGCTCCATGCTAGAAAGTCTGTGATGCCCCGGTCAGATCTGGAATGCCTCCATCAGCTCATCGACGGTGCTCGGCTTGGCCTTTTCCCACACCTGTTCTAGCTGCTGGTCCAACGATGGCCGGCTCTCGTTCTTGTACAGCACCCCGATCGGCACACCACCTTGCTGAAGCAGGCTGAAGGCCTCGGCGCGGTCGGTGGGGTCGTGGTCCTCCGGAATGGCCCAGAGCCCCGGTTCCAGCCCTTTCTTCTTGTCTCCCTTCAGCTCCTCATAGGTGTCATGGTAGGTGGTGCAAGGAGACTGGACGTGGACGATGGCAAACCCGGCGTGGTCCATCCCCTGCTTGATCAGCTTGGCCAAGGGCCGGGGTTGGCCGGAGAAGCCGGAGGCGATGAACGAAACCCCTAGGGTCAGGTACAGTTCCATCGGATTGACCGCAACCTCCATTTTTCCGAAGGGGGTGGAACTGGTAACGGTGCCGATTTTGGTGGTGGGTGAACTCTGGCCCTTGGTAAGCCCGTAGATGCCGTTGTCCATGACCACGGCGCAGACGTTCAGGTTCCGGGCGGCTTGAGGCCCGAGATGCTCGGCGCCGATGCTCAGGAAGTCCCCGTCGCCGGCCACGACGACCACGTTCAGACTCGGGCGGGCCATCTTGACGCCCATGGCGATCGGCAAGCTCCTTCCGTGGATGCCGTGAAAGCCGTAGGCCTGGACCCCTTCCAGCAAATGGACTAGATTGCCGGAGCAGCCGATCCCCGCCACCACCACCGTGTTCTCGATCGGCTCGCCGAGGCGCGTCGCGCG
>CAYOAF010000221.1:0-10874 GCA_964401855.1 uncultured Dehalococcoidia bacterium | reverse complement strand
GCACATAGTATCCTTGGCTCCTTGAGTGTATGATTTTCCAATAGAGGTGTCAAGCGCGCTCATAGGCCGGGCGTGACCCGGCGTTATCCCCCGGGCCGCCCCCGGCATTACCCTCAGTCCGGATCGACACCGCCCTCAGCCTTCTCCTGCTCCTCTGCGCCGTTGCCTTCCTTGATCTTGCTGGCGACGAACTCACCGTTGCCGACTACGACCTCCACCGACACCACGTTGCCGGGTTCCAATTCGGTCTTCATACGAGTGAGGGCTTCTACCGTGATCTTTACGCCGTTCACCACCACCGCCACGACATTGAAGTTGGAATCCAGCGCCACTAATTCGACCTGACCCCCGACGTCAAACGTGAATGGCGCCGGCCTCTTTGACTTGGCCTTACGGGCCTCTACCTTCCTGGCTACTAAGATGTTTTCGCTAACGCCGCCCTGGATCTCCACGGCCGCCCCCACAACAATGGCCCCCTCTACCTTGGAAAAGGACCCTATCGCCACCTCGACGCCGTTGACCGCGACGGCCTCCACCTGGCCCTCGGCATCCAGCCGGAACGTCTCTATGACGCCCTCGATTCGTACCTCAGCCGCTTCGGCATTTCCGGAGCCGGCCGTGCTTTCCAGCTTGCCGGCCAGGAATTCGCCGTCGCTGATGATCGCCGTTGCCGTGACCGAGGCTCCCAGTTCCATGGTCCCTTCAACCTTGGTAAGGGCTCCCAAGGCGAGGGCCAGACCATCGACCTCCACGCTCTCGATGTTTCCGGCTTCGTCGCGGGTGACCCGCTCGACGGTGCCTTCGACTCTGACCTTGGTGCCGCTGGCGGTTCCCGCCCTTCCCTGACCTTTGAGTTCCCGGGCGCGAACCGAGCCATCCGGGCGCAGAATACCTTCCACTTTGACCAGCGAACCCACTATCAACTCCCCCTGGGTCTCCGACAAGGCGCTGACGGCAACCTTGATACCGTTGACCACCAGGGTGTTGTCCTCGTCGTCGATTGACTCCAGAGTGCCCTCAATTTCCACCTTGCTGGCCTCAGGAACATCCTCGGCCTCCACCTTCCCCAGGCTGTCGACCTCTTGGGCCAGTAGAGAGCCGTCCGGCTGCAACAGGGCCTCAATCTTCAGAAAATCGCCCACCTGCATGCCGTCTTCAATCTCGGTCAAAGCGCCTAGGACTACGCGAAACCCATCGACAAGGAGGGTGCCGTCAACTAGTATGTCTTCAAGGGTGCCGTGGAGCTTCGCCTCCTTTCTAGGCTGGCTCGAGTCCTCCTTGTCACCCTTTACCTTCAGGGCCCGTAGAGAGCCGCCCGGCCCCTGCAGCGCTTCCACCGCGATCCGCCGGCCCACCGCCGGGCTCCCTTCGAGCCGGGTCAGGGCGTCCACGGCCACGTGCATGCCGCTGACGATCCAGTTCCCATCTGAGTCCGTCCCCAGGAAGGTCCCCCCCAGAGTCACCTCGCCGGCGTCTCTGTCGCCCTTTCCGAAGAAGCTCTTGTTCTCCACCTCCCGCGCCAAAAGGGAGCCATCCTCTTGGAAAACGGCACGTACTTTCACGGGCTGGCCCACGGAGGGCAAGCCATCGGTGTCGGTGCCCCGGCCGATCGATACCCGGACCGGGCCGACGAGCCAGTCCCCTTCATCGTCCACCCCATCGAAGGAACCCTCCAGGCTCATCGTGCCGGGCACCAGCCCACCCTCATCCTCATCTGCCACCGTCAGGGCGATGATAGAGCCGTCGGGGTTCAGCACCGCCTCGATGTTCACCTGTTGGCCGACGACAAGGCCTGCCGCGATCTCGGTATCCGGGTTCACGGTCACCGAACTCCCGTCGATGATCAGGTTGCCGTCCTCGTCCAGGCCTTTGAACTTCCCCCGGATATCCACACTCGTCTGGCCCGCCGCGGCTTCCTCCTCCGCCGGCGCCTCCGGCGGTTCTTGACCCGCAAGGCCGGGTTTTCCGGAGGTCACGTTTATCTCTCGCGCTTCGAGGGGCTCTCCACCGATTACCGGGTCCCCGACAGTTCCCACCACGACGAAAGACCCCTCAGCCAGGTCCGTTTCACCTTTGTGAAAGCGAATGGCGGTACGCGAAGTGAGGATCAACGTGATGGGCCCTGCCGCCCCTCCTGGCGGCTGAATCATTATCGCCGACTCGGAAACAGCCGTGACCACTCCCGGCACGTGCCGGTACCGAGTCTTGTCGGGGATCAGGAAAATCTGGCCCGCGGCGGGGCCGCCGTCCGCGTCGCTGAGGGACACGGCCACCACGTCGCCCTCGGCGAGGTCCGTGATATTGGCGTCACTCTTGCGGGGCAGGCGGATGCTGGTCTCTTCGGTGACCGGCACCTTCACGGTCCCGCTGTCGGTACCCACCAACAAGAAGTCTTCTCCAACGGTAACAACGGTCCCGAAGAAGTCCTTGGAGGCCGGAACGGACGGATCCGGCACTGGCTGGGGGGTGGGCGTAGGGGTGGGGCTGGCCGTGGGTGCGGCCGTGCCGGCGGCCGGGCAGGGCGACTCGGACAGGAAACGGAGCACCCCTGAGATACGTCCACCCGTGGCCGAATCGTAGACCAGATCGAAGGGCAAGGCCGTCAAGTTGACGACGATTTCGGGCGAGCCCAGGCTATCGGCGATTGCGTCGACCAAGGGGGCATCGAAGGAACCGATCTGGTCCGATACCAGGCGAGTGCCCGGAGGGAGCCCGGAAAAGAAACCGGTGCAGGCAGTCTCACCGGGTGGCAACGGGTTGTCCCGGGAGAGAAACGCGCCCGCGTACTGGAACTTGTGCGCCGTATCGCCCGGTGGAGCGTCGAGACTCACCGCGGCGGCGGTAATGGCCGACCGTCCGGTATTGTCTAGGACGACCACCGTGGTGCTCGGAAGCTCGACCACCGCACCCGTTTTTACAACGCGGATATCACGAATCCCCGCGAGGGTCCCGGTCCACCCGGCGATGACGTAGCCTCCATCAGCGGTCTGCTGCACCGCCCGGGCACCCGAAACCTCTCCGAGGGTTTCGTTCCATTCCTCGTTTCCGGATGCGTCTGTCTTCACCACCCAGAAATGGTCGCCGTCCGGGAAAGACTCGCTCCATCCGGCGAGGACATATCCTCCATCCTCGGTCTGCCGAACGGCGTGGGCAACGTCGCTGGTGGCGCCTCCGAAGGTCTTGGTCCACTCCTCATTTCCGGAGGCGTCCGTCTTAACCATCCAGTAATCAGCGAAACCCGTCCCGGAGGACCAGGTAAAGCCAGCCATGATGTAACCCCCGTCCGCCGTCTGCCGAACGTCTCGGGCCTCATCGACCAGAGGGCCGCCAAAGGTCCTGTTCCACTCCTCGTTTCCGGCAGCGTCCGTTTTCACCAGCCAGAAATCGCTGGCCCCGGCGCCCAGAGAGTCCGTCTTGCCGGCCAGGACATAGCCTCCATCCGCCGTTAGCCGGACGGCATAGGCCTGATCGTGGGAGCTGCCGCCAAACTGGCGGTCCCACAGGTACTCCCCGGCTACGCCGGTCTTGACCAGCCAGAAGTCGTTGCTGGAGCCGGCCATGGTCCAGCCGGCCATGATGTAGCCTCCGTCGCCGGTCTCCTGGACGGAATGGGCCTCGTCGAGGGTGGAAAGGTCCAAGACCCCGGGAAGCTCGGTATTGCCGAGCCGCTGGTTCCACAACTCGTTCCCCGACGCATCGGTCCGGACCAGCCAGAAGTCGCTCTTCACCGCCGAGCCGGTACGGAAGGAGTGAGTCTCGCCCGCCAGGACGTAGCCTCCGTCTCCGGTCTGCCGGACATCGTAGGCTACGTCGTCCTCCGGGCCGCCGAAGGTCTGGCTCCATTCCAGGGACCCGTTGGCATTGAGCTTCAACAGCCAGACGTCGCGGCCCCCGGCACCGAAGGTGCGGGTCTCTCCGACTACGATGTAACCACCGTCGTCCGTTTGCTGGACGGCGTAGGCTACCTCGTCATCGACGCCGCCAAAGGTGCCGTCCCAAGCCACTCGCGGCTGGTACGTCACGCTGCCGGCGACCATGCTCAGGCCGAGGAGCCCAATCCCTATCAAACTCAAGGGAGGAACCAAACGCCTGCGCCATCGGTTTCCGTTGTTGCCACCGCCCATGCGGCCGTCTCCTGGTAAGGTTGAAGTCATCCTGGTCAGACTATCGCCAGCATCGCACGGGAACCGTTACCCCTGTGTTACGCATAATGCTTGATTGCGTCTCCTAACCGGCTGCTTTGGCCGTTTACGGCCGGTAGATTACCGCGATTACAGTGCTCAAGACCCTCCCATCGTTGTTGGTGGCCACCACGTCGATGATGTTGGGGCCCGGCTCCAGGATCAGGACCGTGGAGAAGAAACCAAGCTCATCCACCGGCACTGAAACCCCGTTTATGCTGGCAATCGCCTCGGGCCCGGTGCGGCCGGAGAGGCGAATGGAGCCCTCGGACACGATGCTCTGGTCCTCTGGCTCGGTGACGAAAAGCAGAAACGGCTGGGGAGGAAGGGCCAGAGAGATAACCCTCAAGGCTTTGCTTTCCCGGTTCCCCTTGGAGTCTGTGGCGACCACCTGGATGACGTTGACCCCCGGAGTGAGGATAATCTCCTCCTGAAATCTTCCGTCCTCGCCCACCGCGGCCGTCAGGTCTTCGATTCTGACCGATGCCCCCGGCGTGGTGATGCCGTGAACCACGACGGCGTCGCCGCTCACAGAGCTCCCGTCCGCCGGGGACCGAAGGTCGAGGACCAACCGTGGGGCCGGTCCAGCCATGGGCGATGAAGTGCTGGTCGGCCGCGGCCTGGGTGTCGGTGCCGGGGCTGTCGTGGGGGTCGGAGCAGGGCTGGCGGTTAGGGTGGGGGCCGACGTCGCCGTTGGGCGTGGCGCCGGTCTGGAGGTCGATGTCGGACCTGGCGTTGCCGGCGAGATCGTGGCGGCGCTGGTCGCTTCTCGCGCCACTACTTGAACGCACCCGGCGGACGCCAGGATCAGTCCAGCCAACGCAAGACCCAGCAACACGCGAACTCGGTTCACAGGTGATCCCCCAGGTGAATAGGCACTCTCAGCCGAAGGCTAAGCCCGACACAGTTACCGCGGTGTTACTCATGGCATCTCTAAGGGTAAACCCACGAGGAATGCGCAATAATGGTCCGAGTCCGGCGCGGTGGCGTTTTCGGTGGTGGTTTCGGATGTATTTCCGGTGGCGCTCTCGATGGTGATGTCACCGCCGCTCCGCTTGGCCAGGGTCCGGGCGATGAAAAGCCCCAGGCCAGAGCTGTTCTTTTCTTCCCTCCTCGCAACCTGGGGCGTCCACCCGTGATCGAAGATGTGACGCTGGTACTGGGTCGCGATTCCGGGGCCATCGTCCCAGACCCGGATAAAGAAATAGGTCGGGTTCAAGCTGAGTTTTACCTCTATGTGGGTGGAGGCGAAACGGACCGCATTGTCCACCAGGTTGACCACGATGTGTTCGATGGCGGCGCTGTCGGAGTACACCATGCCGAACTCCTGGGGGTCGGCCCACCAGCTGATCTCCTTGCCCGACTCGTCGGCGACCGGGGTATACCGGTCGACGATTCTCCGCACGACCTCTGCGGGCTCCACCGGCTCTCGTTGGGGCGGCGTGTCCGGCGCCTCCAGCTGTACCAGCACCTGAACGTTCGACATCATCAGCCGGAAGTTGGGCGCTTGCCTCTCTATTTCATCGAGCAGCTCCTGGACCTCCGGCCCGCTCAGGTCTCCCGAGGATCGCAGAACGGCCCGCAACTCCCGTTCTTTGCCCAGAATCCGCCGCAGCGGCCTGCCCAAGTCATGGTCAAACAGTTGGAAGTATTGCTGGGTCACCTGACTCCAACGCGGGATCATGGCTCTTTCGCCGGCGACGGCGTCGTCCCCGCGGGAGGCCACGGCGGGAATGATGTAGGAGGCGGAGATGACGCCAAGCCCAACCAACAACAAGACGGCCCCAATATAGCTGAGGGGTTCGACCCCCCACAGGACCGCGAACAGATCGTTACCGATGACCGGAGCGGCGGCAAGGAGCAAGACGCCGGCAGAGACGGCCACGCCCCCGGCCATCTTGATCCCGGTCTGTATCCAGATCCGGTTAAGCATTGCTATTGGCCCCGTTGCCCGGAGTATCGTGAACGACATAATTCATGACCGGCCTTCGTCCACCGGCGGGTCTCCCGGTGGAGGTGAACAGGGGGTGAGAGGGCGGTTCCGGCCGTGAGGGCTCAATTTCTTGGCGGGATCAACCGGTACCCTTGGTCCCGAACGTTGATGATGAGTTCCCCGGGTCCGAAGCGCAGTCCCAGGGCCCTGCCGATGGCATCCTTGATCTCCCGTATCCTCACCCGCAGGGAGGCCCGAGGGTCCTCGCCCCCCGAGTAGCGCTCCAGCTTGCTGAAGGGCACCATTTCGCCCGGGCTTCGGTACCAGGTCCCTGCCAGCTCCCGTAGAATCTCGAACTTCATCCCCTGGATTTCACCCACCGGCTCGACATTGTCGCCGGCCTTAACGTACAGGAGCTTCACGCCCGCGTCCAGGAGGATTTTGTCTCCGATGGGGATCTTGTCCGGCGTGGCGCCGATCAGGCGGCGGAGCCGCAGCACCACCTCCTCGGGGCTGGCCAGCTTGTCGATGAAGTCCACAGGGGCATTCCATTTCAGTGTCCCCCGCACCGCCGTTTCCCGGTCTGGGCCTTGAACGTACTGGGTAAACATCAGAATGGGCAGCTTGGGGTGCCGTTCGACAATCGCTTGGAGAATCGCCAGCCCCAGGAAACGGTCGTCCCGGTGCTCCCCAAAGCGCACATCCAGCAGAACGCCGTCCGGTTGCTCTTCTTCGACGGCGTACAACGCCGCCGCCTCGAACTCCTCCCCCAACGACCACTGGGTCTCCGGTTGAACCACGACCGGTTGCCAGTCTTCCTGCTCCAGCCGGCGTCGCACTGCTTTCACGATGGCCGATTCCCACTCATCGTCGACAATGAGGATCTTCCGCTGCTGACTGCTCTGCTGCATCTTGGCCACCCCGCTCCTTGCCCATATCTTACCAAATGCCGGCCGGTTCGTGGTCTACATGCGCTTCATCCCAACGATCCATGAATTGATGGAGAAAGCCTGCATGCCCAAGATGAGCGCGCCGCGCCAAGGAAAGTCTTGGGGGGGTAGGGAAGGAAGGCCGGTAAGGGCCGCCCGGCCGGATCGCTCTAGCTGCCGTCCGGCTCGCCGGGGGTATTCCTCAGGATATCTTCCAAAGTCTTGTCCAGGGTCGGGCCCAACTCCACAGCCTCCACGAAGGGGTTGAACTTGTAGTCGGACCGGATCTTGTCGATGATGTCTCTGGCCTCCGGACTCGAAGACCTGATTCCATCCAGGGTTTCTTCCAGCTCGCGAGACTCGGACTCGCCCAGCGTGAGCAACTCCGTCAGGCTCAGGTCCAACTTGAACATGGACTTGATCCTTCGCATTAGGTCGTAGAAGGCCCGGTGGTCCTGGGATATGCCCACGGGGTCGTTGCCGCTACTCAAAAAGGGGTACATAGGGGCCATGGCCCCGAGGCGGATTACCTCGAATTGGGAGTATTGGTAGTGGGCCATGCTGACCAGCGCCATTCCGATGGTCGGACCGCTCCGGCGGTTGCTGCCGTAGTTGGAAAACCGGAGGCCGTATTTTTGCAGCGACTCTTTCATGCGAGCATGGCTGTAGATACAGCTGATACTCCTCTCCATATTTGGCGGAGCCGCACCATTGTACCCTTCGACGGCAATGGTTTGGGAGATGCCCAACTCCTTCAGCGCCTGAAAGAAAGCCTCTCCGTACAGATCGATGCGAAACCAGGGCTCTTCTCCCAGGAATAGGATCAGCCCGTTTCCCGCATCGAAAAAATTGTTCGCTCGGTGCATATTCCTTACGGGCAGCCCTTCCTGGAATGCCACCCGTGGCCGGTATATGTCGTGGGTTCCCGGCACCTGGAAGGGGTAGCACATTTTGGAAATCTGCGGTCCCATCTCACCGATGCGCCGGGCGCGATAGTGGTCGATCAGATACCGGAGTAAACCGCCGGAGATCTCACCGCCGTCGGACCACTGCTGCCGCCAGCCGACGATCATGTGCTGGGCCGATGGCGTCTCCCTAAGCACCAATAACTCGTCAGTCATCGGGCGTCGCTCCTGTGTTGGCCGGGGCCGGCTCAGCGCAACCCCACCCCTCGCCAGCCGGCAAGTCTTGGCCGCGGTCACCTGGCGGCCCCTCGCGCATTGACACACCCAGGTCCATGCGGCCGGTCCTGCCCGCTGGAGATTACGGCAACCGGACCGTCCACCGGGCTCAAAGCCCGCAATCCGGCATATTCTGCGGCAAGATTGAAGCGCTGTTTCCATTTTGACAGAGGCCTGCCTCAAACGCAAACCGTGGTGGTCAAAACCACGGTGTGGCAGCAGGCCGGCGTTCGATTCATCAAGAATCGTGAACCGGAGCGATCCCTGTAGAACCTATGCAACGGCTTGAGACGATGGCTTCCACGTCTCCACGCTGGTAGCGGCGGTTGTGCCCCGCGGGGAGGGCGCGGCGGTTACGCGGAGCGGCAAGGGAGAGGCGTCAGGCGGGAGCCGGTCCAGGGTTGCCGTCCGAGAGGAACCAAGGCATCGTAATGGCTTCTTCCGGCCAAAGGAACTCGAATCCCGCCTCCAGTGCGGGCCTCTTGTCCAGGTCTTCTCTATCGCCAATATGGTAGTAAACATCCGCCTCGAATTTCGCCTTCACCTCAGGGAGCATATGTTTCGAGGAGACAAAGTCCACCGGAATGTTGTGCTGTTCCCAGATGACCCTCTGTCCGCTAAGGGGACGGTCAGAGCAACTGCCGATCAAAAACCCCTTCTGTTGGGCTCTTCTCACCATTGCCATGGTCAGGACCCCGGGGGGGTCGCCTACTTCCAAGGTCCCGTCTATGTCAAAGCTTATCAGTATCACCAAACAGGTTCCTCCCCTTAATGCGTGGTAGTCATTGCGGTCAATCCAGGAGTAAGCGTTCCTGCGGACCCCAACGTGGTGTAGTACTCAGTCAACCTAGTCTTGGCAGGATGTCATCCTGAGGAGCGGAGCGACGAAGAACCTCAGCGCAGCAACGAGATTCTTCGCCTCGCTCAGAATGACATTACTCACCCTTACCCGGCCAGCGCCTAGTCGGGAGACGCGCCCCAAATGGTGAAGTTGCCGCCCATCGGCATGGGACCGCCGGAGACACCGATCTCAGGCTTCACCCCCGTGAGCGATCGAGCCCCTGCCCGCCCCTGTATCTGCTGGATGCAGTCGGTGTGCATCCAAAAACGGCTCCGGCCGCTCCCGACGTTGCCACCGCTGGGGGAAATGGGGTTCGGCCCCTCGATACTGATATCCGTCTGATAGAAGTCCAGGGCGTCCCCAAATTTAATGCCCCGGTAGCCAATGCCCTCAACGTGAAACTGGTGGAACAGGGCAAAGCCGTCATACAGGTTTTCGAAGGAGAGATCCTTTGCGGTGATCCCGGCGGCCTCAAGGGTCTTCCTCCCAGAACTGCTGGTTTCCGCCTGGACCTCTGCCAGGGTTGGAGTGAGGCTCCTGGGTTTGCCTCTGCTCGACGAATGGCCGAGGATGTAGACGGGCTTCTGCTTCATGTCCTTGGCCCGTTCAGCGGTCGTGAAGAGGTAGGCCCCGGAAACCATGATCGGTATGTCGTTGTCGAAGAGGTTTGCCGGCTTGGCTACCCACCGGGCGGCCAGGTAGTCCTCCACAGTCAACTGCTCAGGCCGGTGCTGGGCCCAGTACCCTTCCGGGAACATCAGGCCGTTCCTTCTTGAGTTCGCCATGAAGGGGGCCATCATGTCGTGGGTTTTGCCGTACTGGGTGCAGTACTGGGCGAACTGCAGGGCCGTACCCCAGCACCCCGGGGGGCCCCAGATAGTTCGACCTGGCCCAACCGCGTAAGTGCCGGGAACGACCTCCGCGGCGCTGGCCCCGGCCTGGTTGTACCGACCTTCCAGGTTATGCCAACCCTTGAGCACCAGGCAGGTGTGGGTGAGGCCCTCACCCACGGCCTGGGCGGCGACGACGATGGCATGGGACATACATCCCGGACCGTTCATGGTGAACTTGACGTTGGTGAGTTCCGGCATGTTCTTCAAGATCCACTCAGCGCTCAGCTTGGCGATACCGTCCAGGGGATCGTCGGTGGGATTGTAGGCGTTGACCACGTCCATGGGGACGGGGTCGCCCGGCTGCCAGTGGGCCCCCGTGGTGGTCACGGTGTCGAGGACCAAACCGTCGACCTGGTCTGGCGAGACACCGGCGTCCTCAATAGCCCTCCTGAGGGCCAGGATGCTGTTCGCGCCTACGGTGGTCCCGGGTTTCCCGTCCCAGCGCCGGGCAGTCGGAGAGTGCCCGATGCCGACGGCTGCTACCTTCCCTCGGTGTTCCCACACCCCCAATCCCTCCATGGTCCGGTGCATCGACTCTGGAGCATTCTGAGTGGTCATCGTCGACTCCTTATCTGCGAGCTTTTTACGTGCCTGAAAAACAAGTGGGTCTAGCCTGCTACCCGCCACTCGGGGACCATTTGGCCGTTTGCGGAGGCCTCGAACACGAGTTCGACACTGGCGCCCACCGGGACCTCGTCCACCGGAGTGCCGGGGAGGTGGGAGTACATCTGGATATCCGGGTCCTCGTCCAGCATGATGACCGCGAGGTTGAACGGTTGATCCTCTTGAAGCGATTTGATGGGGCAATCGTACACCACCCCATAGTTGTAGATCTTGCCCCGCCCACTCATCTCCTTCCATTCCACACTATCCCCTGACCCGCATTGACCACATGCCGGCGCCGGCGGATGCTGGA
>CAYOAF010000220.1:0-10804 GCA_964401855.1 uncultured Dehalococcoidia bacterium | reverse complement strand
GGCCGGGGTGTCGGCAGTGCCCATGGCTGCCCGTATCTCCCACAACGTGGGACAGGAGGCCGACCCGGACAACTTCCTGCTTGCCCACGCAATGGGCCCCAATGTGGCGGGCGTCATCGGCTCCGCGGTAGTGGCGGGCATTTTCATCTCTCTATTGAGCTGAAGCGGGAGCGGACTTTGGCCAGACACATGAAAGTCCAGATAGGGGAGCAGTGGTACGCCGTCGAGATGGACGATATTTGCGCCAACCCGGTGCGGGTGCTGGTGGACGGCGTGCCCGTGGAGATAGAGGCGGAGGGGCTTCCCGCCGCTGAAATCCCGGGTCCACTGGCTGCCTCCGGAGTCTCCGCAGGAACCCCCATGGGGCAGGTGACGGAGGTGCGGGCGCCCATGCTGGGGGTCATAGTGTCGGTGGCGGTGAGCGTAGGCCAGCAGGTCTCGGCGGGGGACCAACTCTGCGTCCTGGAAGCCCTCAAGCTACAGCAAAGCATTCGCGCCCCGGTCGCGGGGGTGGTGCGGGCGGTCCAGGTCCTGCCTGGCCAGGGCGTCAATGCCGGCCAGGTCATCTTGGAGCTGCGATAGGGGTGTGACAGCGCGCCGCCGGTTACCTTGCGCTGCCCAAGCCACGCGGCAAGGGCTGGGAAATCCTGCCAGCTCGACATCCCCTGCTGGGAATGGTTCGCCGGATAGATTCTAAAAGTTAGGGTTCCTCAAAAGCAGGCGTCGAGTACCGCTTCGGAACGGCGACAACTTGCGGGGTAGCCAAAGAAGGCGCATAATCCGGCGTGTCAAAAGGGCTTTCTTGTGAGGCTGGCTTTCGTCTGTCGTTCTTCGCTACAAGCCCCTGGAACCGTGCCTTCCTCAGGACCAAACGGTTTGATAAGGGGGATCCTGGACCAGGTAGAAGGGAAACACGCGGCGGTGGAGCGACAGTGAGGAAAGCCGAAACCGAAAGGGGACCCGGGCATAACCTGACGCCGAGGTGCGCAGTGACCATTGAGAAGGATGGCTTGACCGAGCAACTGGTGGACTATACTCTGGGCCTCACCTATGAAAACCTCCCACCGGAGGTGTTGGACCGGACTAAACAGTTCTTCTTGGATTTCCTGGGGGTGGCCCTGGGCGGGTGGGTCTTTGCGGATTCCAGCGGCCCCATTTTGCAGGGTGTGAAAGATCTACTGAACGGGCAGCGGGGCTCCTGCACCGTTGTTGGGGAGGCGGAGCGGTACCCTGCACACTTCGCGGCGCTGCTGAATGCCGCCTTTGCCCATAGCATGGACTTCGACGATACCCATCGGGCAGCCGTCATGCATCCCGGGGCGCCCATCTTCGCTACCTTGCTGGCCTTGGCCGAGGAGTACGGGTTTTCCGGGAGGGAGTTCCTCACGGCGGCGGTGGCGGCCTACGATGTGGCCAACAAGGTCAACCGAGCCATTGGGGAAGGTGTCCACAAGCGAGGGTTTCACCCCACGGCAACCACGGGTATCTTTTCGGCAACCATGGCCGGCGCCCGGCTATTGGGTATGAGCCGGGAGCAGGTGCTAAACGCTGTGGGCTTGAACGGCAGCCAGGCCGCCGGCTCCCAGCAGTTCTTGGAGAATGGGGCCTGGAACAAGCGGCTCCACGTGGGCTTGGCCGCCCACAACGCCATCTACGCGCTGGTCATGGCTAGGCGTGGTTTCAAGGGCGCCTCCCATCCCTTGGAGGGGCGCTTCGGCTATTTCTATAACTACTCCGCCGATGGGTGGGACCCCGCCAAGATCACCGGGCTGGGTACCGACTTCGAGGTGATGTACACGGCCATCAAGCCCTATCCGTGCTGCCGCTTTAACCATGGGCCCATCGATGCCGTACTGGAACTGAGACGGGAGCACCGGTTTGCTCCTCACGGCATCGCTGCCATGGACGTGCACTGCACTCCCCTGGGCTGCGATATGGTGGGGCAGCCGGAGGAGTTGAAACGAAACCTAACGAGCGAGGTAGCCGGGCAGTTCAGCGTGTATTTCGCTACCGCGGTGGCCGCGGTGGATGGGGGGTACACCTGGCAGAGCTACGACAAGCTCCAGGACCCCACGGTGAAGACCCTTATGGAGGCGACCACCTGCCACTCCTCCGAAGAGATGAAGGGGATGGGTTGTCGGGTGACCATCACCACCAGGAACGGCCGGACGCTCAGCAAGGACGTCCCCTTGGCCAAGGGGGAGCCAGAGAATCCCCTGACCCGGGACGAGATTGAGGCGAAGTTTACCGCCTTGGCCCACCCAGCACTGGGGAAGGAGAAGGCGAATGACGTCGCGTTACGGGTTCGCGCTCTCGAGAGTCTTGAGGATATGTACGGGTTGGCCGCCGCCCTGCGGGCGTAGCGGACGGCCCTTTCCTCCAGCGCCCGGCCTGTGCTGCGGGGCTCCAACCACCTCTGACGTCGACGCCGAACATGTGCCTGCGTCCAACGGGGATGGTATAGTAGAGGGCGGCGTGAAAGGCTGAAGGAGGATAGCAATGGCGAGGGTAGTAATTGCCGGGGCTGGCTGGGCTGGTTGCGCCGCGGCCGTGGCAGCGGTACAGGCCGGAGGTGAGGCGGTCCTTGTCGAGAAAGCGGATACCATTCTTGGCACCGGCCAGGTGGGGGGTATCTTCCGGAACAACGGCCGGTTCACCGCCGCCGAGGAGATGATAGCCATGGGCGGGGGTGCCATGTTTCATCTGATGGACGACGCCAGCCTCCATCAGAATATGGAGTTTCCCGGGCACAAGCACTCCAGCCTCTACGACGTGGCGGTAATGGAGCCCACCGTCCGGCGTTTCCTGCAGGACAAAGGCGTCGACCTCTGGACCAGGAGCCGGATTACCAACGTCGTCATGGATGACGGCGGCATGGCGGCGCTGAAATTGGAGGATGGCACGGAAATCGAGGGGGATGCCTTCATCGATACCACGGGCACCGCCGGGTCTATTCCTAACTGCCGCAAATACGGCTACGGGTGCGCCGAGTGCGTTCTGCGCTGCATCACCTTCGGCAACCGGGTCAGTGTTACCGCCAAAGCGGGCGTCACGGAGGTTGTGGGCCGGCGGATGGACGGGACCCCCGGCGCCATGAGCGGCTCGTGCAAGCTCCATTCCGGCTCGGTGAGCGAGGACGTGAGAAAAGAAATGAAACGGGCCGGTGTGGCCGTCTTGCCCATTCCCAAGGAGATGATCAGCAGGAAGCGAGCGATGCTGGCCATGAAGGTCTGCCAGCAATATGCCCTCCCTGAGTTTGCCGATAACGTGGTCCTATTGGACACGGGCCACGTGAAGCTCATGTCGTCCTACTTCCCCATAGACGAGCTTCGGGAGATCAAAGGCCTGGAGAACGCCCGGTACGAAGACCCGTACGCGGGCGGTATTGGCAACTCCGTGCGCTTCATGGCCATCGCTCCCCGGGAGGATACCCTCAAGGTGAATGATGTTCCCAACCTGCTCTGCGCCGGAGAGAAAGCGGGCCTGTTCGTGGGCCACACCGAGGCCATCGCCACGGGAACCCTGGCCGGTTACAACGCCGTTCGCTGCTCCCTCGGGAAGGACCTGTTGACCCTCCCCCGCAGCACCGCGGTTGGGGAGTATACCGCCTACGGCCGGGAGCGCATGGAGACGGAAGAGGGTTTGTCTGACAAGTTCACCTTCTCCGGTTCGGTCTACTTCAATCGAATGAATGAGCTTGGCACCTACACGACCGATGTAGCCGGGATTCATCGCCGGGTGGAGCAGGCGGGCGTGGCCAACGTCTTCATGCAGCCGGTGGCGTGATTGCGGCTTGATCCGGCCCTCGCCTCGGCGATTGACCCGGCTACTGCCACCCTTCGTACCGGAGGCTTACCCACCGGCGCCGCGCCCCAGGGGTCGGTTTAAGCCTCGGTTAGCAGCACCTTTGCGGTCACGTTGTCGGTGATCAAGGTGTTGACGAGATGGTGGTCCAGCGCCACTTTGAGGGGAGCGATCCTCTCCCGACTGGCGCCAACCACGGCGATCACTTTGGCCCGGCGTTGGACCATCCGGGACAACCCATCTAGGCCCAGCCCTATGGCGTGCCTTGCCGCCTCCTCCACCGTCCGCCCTTCCCGGTCAAACCACCAGTGGGATGCGATCTCACCCACCGCGCCCCGGCCCACCAGACTCCTCACCGTATCGCTGCTGACCAACCCCATGCGGACCACGGTGGAACGCTCCGGGTGAGGCGCCGCCAGGGGGACGATGGCCAACGTCGCCTCTTCGTACAAAGCCTTGACTCGCTTTACTAGGGGTATCGCTTCTATTACCTCTCCCAGGGACCTTTCGACCAATGCGGGAGCGGGCAGCAGGAAGGAGCGTCCGCCAAACCTGGAAGCAAAGGCGGAGGCCAGAAGGTTTGCGTCGAACGGGTTATGCTCCAAGGCCAGAACTCCCACCATGGGTACCACGGTGACCCCCGGTAGGGATTGGGGCGGCCTCAGTTGGCGGGCTATGTAGTTCGCCATCCGGCCCCAGGGAACCAGCAGGGTGTCACGGTTGGTGAGGTGCTCCTCCAGGTACTGGGCTGTCGCCTGGGCGATGCTGAGAACCAACGCCTCTTTTGCCGCGGTTTCATCCGGCATGTCCATGATGTCGTCCCGGCCGGCGGTCAACACCACATCCTCCAGATCGAATCGATAGCGGACATCCTGTTCCAGCCTCGTGAGTTCGGCGTAGTCCAGAGGGGGCACCACCAGGGTGCGTACCAAACCCTCTTTCTTGGCCTGGCTCAATCTTCTTCTGATGGTCGATTGATCGACGTTCATGGCCGCCGCCAATTCGTCCACGGACTGGCCCAGCTCGAAGTGGCGTACCGCCAGTTCCACGTTGGATATCCGTCTTCGCGACCGGTCGGACACCATTTTGAGCCTCCATTCATGCCTCCGCCGTCCGGTACACTTTTCTGCAACGCCGCCGGGACATGCAAGAGTATAACCCCGTTTGGGCGCCGGGCGGTAGTCCTCCGGGACCAAAGGTTCGAGCCGCCGGGTGCCCTTGTTTCGGCTTTGCCTCAAAAGTAGCCCAAGTCTTGTCATTCTGAGCCGGAGCGAAGCGCAGGCGAAGAATCTCCCTCCTGGTGTGAGATTCTTCGGTCGTCCGCCTGCGGCGGACTCCCTCAGAATGACAGTTTTAAGGCAAGACACCCTGATTTTCCGGGTTGTCCGTCAGCCTCGTTTAGCGCTTTCCCGACGTGTTAGAATTGGAGCCGGAGCCGCCGGGGGGAGTAATTGGAACCCGAGCGCGGCTAGAAGGAGGTCCACAATGGGTAAGGCGTTAGATGGAATCCGGGTCATCGACATGACCCACGAACAGGCGGGGCCTTCTTGTACGCAAATGCTGGCTTGGCTGGGCGCCGAAGTAATCAAGGTGGAGATGGCCGACGGCAGAGGGGACCGCTCCCGCTGGCTGCGCCGCGACGACCCCGCCAAAGACAGCTATTTCTTCCTCTTGCTGAACAGCAACAAGAAGAGCGTTACCCTTGACCTCCGGCAGCAGAAGGGCAAGGAAGTGTTCAAAACCCTGATTACCTCCGCCGATATTGTGGTGGAGAACCGTGGACCCGGTGCCATGGAACGGCTGGGATTGGGCTACGAAGACCTCAGCAAGATCAACCCTCGCTTGATCTATGGGTCGGTGAAGGGGTACGGCTCATACGGCCCGTACTCGGACTACAAGTGTTTCGAGCATGTGGCTCAGGCCACCAGTGGCGCCATGAGCGTCACCGGCTGGGAGGACCGGCCGCCTTCGGTTTCGGGGCCTGGGGTGGGTGACTCGGGCACGGGCATGCACATCGTCATCGGCCTTCTGGCGGCCTTGGTCCAGCGCAACGTGACCGGCAAGGGACAGGCGGTGGAGGTTGCCATGCAGGAGGCGGTGCTCAACCTGACCAGGGTCCGCTTCACCGGGACGCTGAAGGACGGGGAGCCGGAGCCGCGCCTGGAGTTCCCGGGCCGCGGCCACCCGATGGGGTTGGGCGGCCTCTTCCCCTGTGCGCCGGGTGGCCCCAACGACTACGTGTACATGATAATTCCCGCCGAAAACAACGGCATGTTCAGCGCCGCAGCGGAGGTGATGGACCGGCAGGACTTGCTGGAGGACCCAAGGTTCGCCGGCCCCTCCGACCGGCTGAGTCACGCCATGGACCTGTTCGGCATAATCAAAGCTTGGACCGAAGGCCGGGAGAAGCGCGAAGTCATGGAGGCCTTCGCCGGGGCGGGCGTTCCCTGCGGCGCGGTGTTCGATACCGCCGAGGTGCTTGACCAACCCCACCTGATCGAGCGCGGGGTGATCACCGAACTCGTGCACCCGGCCCGGGGAAAGTACACCGCGATAGGGAGCCCGGTGAGGCTATCAGATTCGCAGGTGGAACTCAGCCGGTCGCCTCTGTACGGGGAGCACTCCGACGAGGTCTTCACGACGCTGGGAGGGATGACCCAGGAAGAGGTGGACGAACTGCGGCGCCAAAAGGTGATTGTTTAGGCCGGTCAAACCGCGCCGGCCCCTCGCGTTTGAGCGGTGGCAGGATCCAGACGGCGCGATGGATGAAGGAAGCAAAATTGCCGCGGCAGGAGACGGCTCTGACAGGAGTCCCCGCCCTGTGAGATTTTTCCACAGTAGAAGGCATCACGCCCCAGCTTCTGAGGCTGTCCGGGCTCAGAAGCTGGGGCTTTTCTATGGTTGGTGGATAGTCGTCGCGGGTGCACTGGCCATGTCCATCTCCGCCGGGATCAACTTCCACGGCTTTAGCAACTTCATCATCCCCCTCGGCAAGGAGTTCGGTTGGAGCCGGACCATTATCTCCCTGGTCTTCTCCTTAGCGCGCCTGGAAGTGGGGTTGCTGGGCCCGGTTGAAGGCTTCTTTGTCGACCGGTTCGGCCCCCGGCGCCTGATGTTGATCGGCCTGCCGCTCATGGCGTCGGGGTACGTGCTCATGAGCAAAATGGGCTGGCTGGCGGGCTTCTTCAACATAAACCCGCTGGCGGCCTTCTTCATCGTGTTCATCCTATTCATAACCCTCGGCAACGGCATGGGGATGAGCACCCCCGTAACCACGGCGGTTGCCAACTGGTTCAACAAGAAGCGGGGACTGGCCTTCGGGATCTTGTGGTCCGGCGTCGGGCTTGGCGGCTTTTTCGTGCCGGGGGTGGGCTGGCTGGTCGATCGCTTCGGTTGGAGCGACGCCACCCTGATCATCGGCATCTCCCTCCTGACCATTTCGGTTCCCATCGCCTCCATATTCCGGCACCGCCCTGAAGCCTACGGTCTACTTCCCGACGGCGTAGCTCCCGGGCCCAACGACGGCGGGGCCGGCCCTGCTCATCCGGGACAGCCCGACCTTTCCCAAGACTTCAGTGCCCGGGAGGCGCTGAGGACGTCGAGCTTCTGGTTTCTGAGCCTCTCCATAATGGCCCGCTCTCTGGTCAGCAGCGGAGTGGGCCTGCACCTGGTGCCGTTCTTTGTCGGATTGGGGGCCTCGCCGGTGAAGGCCGCTTGGCTGGCCGGAATGGTGGGGGTAATGAGCATTCCAGGCCGGTTCGGGTTGAGCACGTTGGGGGACTACGTGAACCGCCGGTACGTGATGGCGGTGTCGCTGGCCATGATGACCATGGCCATCATCCTGATAGCCCGGGCCGGCAGCATCTCCGGGGTCATACCGGTGCTGCTGGTGTACTCGGCATCTCAAGGGGGTATCTCAGTGATTCCTCAAGCGATAATCGCCGAGTACTTCGGGCGGAGGTCATACGCCACGATTCAAGGGTTCCGCAGCTTCATTCAAACAGCGGGGATTGTCGTGGGCCCAATCATCTCCGGGTACATATTTGATACCACAGGCAGCTATGAAAAAGCATTCCTGGGCTTCTCCGGCGCCACCGTCGCCTCCATGGTGCTGGTGTTGCTGGCCAAGCCTCCGAAGAGGTGGCCCCCGGCGGCGCAGTAGGCCCTTTGGGCTTCCGGAGGATGCGGCCATCGCGGCTGGGTTCTTGGTTGGATACCCACCGTTGGAGATGATTACTGCACCAAGTCCCCCACCCGAATAACTTTTGACTTGGCTGCTGCAACGATGTAGCATCGATACAGGCAGTTCTTCAACGGAGGTGGTATCGTGACGTACGGCGTAAAAAGCCAAAGGCTCAATGAGTGGGTACGTGAAGTAACCACCATGTGCCAACCTGACTCTGTCTATTGGTGTGATGGGAGCCAGGAGGAATACGATCGTTTGATGGCTGGAATGGTGGCAAGCGGTATCGCTATCCCGCTTGAGAAACGGCCCAATTGCTTCCTGTTCCGTTCCTCGCCTAGCGACGTGGCCCGGGTCGAGGACCGTACCTTCATCAGCACGCCCACTCCGGACCAGGCTGGTCCCACCAACAATTGGATCGCGCCTGGTGAACTCAAGGAGATCATGAAGGGCCTGTACAAGGACTGCATGAAAGGCCGCACGATGTATGTCATTCCTTTCTCCATGGGGCCGCTCAACTCGCCCATGGCGAAAATCGGAGTCGAGATCACAGATAGTCCATACGTCGTCTGCAGCATGCACATCATGGCCCGGGTGGGGACCGACGTAGTCGAGGCCCTCGGCTTCGAAGGCGAGTTTATTCCGTGCCTCCACTCGGTCGGGGCCCCGTTGGCTGAGGGAGAGATGGACGTTGGCTGGGCCTGCGCTCCCATGGAGAAAAAGTACATCAGCCATTTTCCTGAAGAGAACACGATTTGGTCGTTTGGCTCCGGTTATGGCGGCAACGCCTTGATGGGCAAGAAGTGCCTGGCCCTCCGCATCGCTTCTTCTATGGCCAGTCGAGAAGGCTGGATGGCGGAGCACATGATGATCTTGCGGCTGACGAACCCAGAGGGAAGGCAGTTTCACATCGCCGCCGCCTTTCCTTCTGCGTGCGGCAAGACGAATCTGGCGATGATTCAGCCCACGTTGCCAGGATGGGAAGCCGAATGCATCGGCGATGACATCTCCTGGATGAAGATTGCCCCAGATGGGCACATGTACGCGATCAACCCTGAGAAGGGTTTTTTCGGGGTGGCACCGGGGACCTCGCACAAAACCAACCCGGCAGCCATGGTCACCGTGAACAAGAATGTGATCTTCACGAACTGTGCTCTGACCGACGACGGAGATGTCTGGTGGGAAGGGATGGGCGCCCCTCCGGCCCATTTGATTGACTGGAAGGGCCAGGACTGGACGCCTGACAAATCTGATCCAGCGGCCCATCCCAACGCCCGCTTCACCGCTCCGGCCTCGGAGTGCCCGGTAATCTCCAGCGATTGGGAAAAGCCCGAAGGCGTGCCGATTGATATATTTGTCTTCGGCGGCCGCCGTAGCGTGGGGATGCCGTTGGTGATGGAGTCCTTCAATTGGGACCATGGAGTGTTCCTTGGAGCCACCGCTTCGTCCGAGACGACAGCGGCGAACATTGGCGAGGTGGGCGCCCTTAGACGCGATCCTTTCGCCATGAAACCTTTCTGCGGCTACAACATGGGAGATTACTTCCAGCACTGGCTAGACATGGGCGACCGGCTGGGAAGCAACGCTCCGAAGATTTTTTACGTCAACTGGTTCAACAAGAGCCCCGAAGGCGAGTTCCTGTGGCCGGGCTTCAGCGAAAACTGCCGCGTGCTCAAATGGATGTGTGAGCGTGTGGAAGGCAAGGCCGAGGCCAATCAAACTCCCATTGGTCTCTTGCCTGGCGAAAGTGACCTTGACGTTGAGGGTCTGGACCTGCCGCTGAGTGACCTCATGAAGGTGCTGGAAGTTGACACGAACTCTTGGAAGGAAGAACTCTCAGACATAGAGAAGCACTTTGCGCAGTTCAGTGACCGCCTTCCCGAGCGCATGAAGCGTCAGCTCTTTGAGCTGCAGACACGACTGGAAGCCGTTCCTTCATGATGGGATCGGCCTAGAGGAGGAGATTGCGCTTGGCCAAGGCATGGCAAGAATTGGCTGCTGTCTTTCTATTCGAACGTGGATCAGGCGTACAGTTCGCTCCCCGAGCTTTTGTTGCATCGGGGAGAAGGCCAGCGGCCGCCGCCCGATAAGCTGAAAGAAATTCAGAACATGTACGACGCGGGCCGGGCCCTGGGCCTTGACGTGCCACAGGAAAGCCGGGGCGCGTTGCAGGAACTGGGAATCCGCGGGAACGGCTAAGACGGCCCGCGAGAATCGATCCCACGATATTGAGGCCGGCGGGATACCCATACCGGTCCGGCAATGCGGTACCCGGCTGGAGGAGCCACGATGGCAGCAAGTGCTTACATCTTGATCAACGTAGAGCCCGCAAGCACCCGAACGGTGCTGGAACAGTTGCAGTTGCTTCCCGGAGTGGTGGCACACGAGGTCCTGGGGCCGTATGACGTGGTAGTCGACATGGAAGCGGATACTCAAGAGGACATCACCGCGATTTTGCGCCACAAGATCCGCCCCGTCCACGGCATCACCAATACCGTGACCTGCGTCTGCATTTGAAGGACCGGCGGAGAGGGACGGTCCTTTCAAGGTTGGGATCCAGCTAACGCTTCCCTGGATTCCGGCCTTCGCCTGAAAGACGATCGCGGGGATGAAATATCGCACAACCTCCCGGGTGTGAAGCTATTTATAAGACAGTACACTAGCCCCCCTCAGCTGGTGGGAAGCGTTAACCGAGTTCCGCACCCTCTGAGGCGAGTCTGCCGACGTGCACGGCTTCGCCAAGGTGGATGACGGCGGCGCCTTCCGCCTGCAGCTACGCCGCTAACTGGAATCCGAGTGGCGGGCCGGTCCCCTATC
>CAYOAF010000219.1:0-3828 GCA_964401855.1 uncultured Dehalococcoidia bacterium | reverse complement strand
CAGACCTACCAGCTCAACCTTATCGACACCCCTGGCCACGTGGACTTCAGCTACGAAGTGTCCCGGGCCCTGGCCGCCTGCGAGGGCGCTCTCCTGGTGGTGGATGCCAGCCAGGGCATTGAAGCCCAGACCATCGCCAATACCCTGCTGGCCATGGAATACGATCTGGACCTGGTGCCGGTGATCAACAAGGTGGACCTTCCCCAAGCCGAACCTCAGCAGGTGGCCGCCGAGTTGCAGCAAGTGTTCGGGTTCGAGGAAGAGGAGGTCCTCTTCGTTTCGGCCAAAAAGGGCACCGGCGCCAATGAGATCCTGGACGCGGTGGTGGAAAGGGTACCGCCGCCCAAGGGCGAACCGAATCAACCCCTCCGCGCCCTGGTATTCGACTCCCTTTACAACCCCTACAAGGGCATCATCGCCCACATCCGCGTGGAAGATGGCTCGGTGTCGAAGAATGACCGGATTCAGGTGATGTCCTCCGGGAACGTGACGGAGGTCATGGAGGCGGGCGTTTTCGCCCCCTTCCCCAAGCCGGTGGGCACTCTGTACACCGGGCAGGTGGGGTACATCGCCACCGGCTTCAAGGATGTCCGGGAGTGCAGCGTCGGTGACACCCTAACCGGGGTCCGGCGGCCCGCGTCCGCGTCCCTCCCCGGCTACGTGCAGCTGAAATCCATGGTCTTTGCCGGGCTCTACCCCTCGGATGGCGAGGACTACGGCCACCTGCGGACGGCGTTGGAGAAGCTCAGATTAAACGACGCCTCCCTGACCATGGAACCGGAGAGCAGCGTCGCTCTGGGCTTCGGCTTTCGCTGCGGGTTTTTGGGGCTTATGCACCTGGAAATCATCCAGGAAAGGCTGGAGCGGGAGTACGACCTGGACCTGGTCCTGACCGCCCCCGGAGTGGCCTACCAGGTGGTGCTTATCAACGGGGATATCATCCTGGTGGATAGCCCGGCTAAACTCCCGCCCCCCAACGAGTTGCAGGAAATACGGGAGCCGATCCTGCGTTTGACCATCGTGGCCCCCAACCGGCACGTGGGAGTGATCATGGAACTGATGCACTCCCGCCGGTCCGAGTTCCAGCGGATGGAGTACATCCAGGGACAAGAAGGCCCAGGGGCCAAGGAAAGCACCCGCACGGCCCAGGGGCGGGTGGTAATGGAATACACCATGCCTTTGGCTGAGTTGCTGGCTGATTTCTATAATCAGCTGAAATCACGGACCCAGGGCTACGCCTCCCTGGACTACACCTTGGAGGATTACCGGGCCGCTCCGTTGGTGAAGGTGGATATACTGATAAACCAGCAGCCGGTGGAGGCCTTTTCGATGATCCTGCACCGCGGTCAGGCGGCCAGCCAGGGCCGGGCAGTGGCGGAAAAGCTGAGGAAGGCCATCCCGCGGCAGCTCTTCGAGGTCCCGATTCAGGCGGCCATCGGCAGCCGCATCATCGCCCGGGAGACGGTGCGCGCCATGCGCAAGGACGTGCTGGCCAAGTGCTACGGAGGCGACATTACCCGCAAGCGCAAGCTGCTGGAGAAGCAGAAAGAAGGCAAGCGACGAATGAAGATGGTGGGCCGGGTGGAAATACCCCAGGAGGCGTTCCTGGCGCTTCTGACACTCAACACCGAAGAGTGATCAGCCCCTCCCCAACGGAGGGCCGGCCTAACCCACTCACTCGGTGCGGAGAACGGGGTTGAGGCTACATCCCCAGGGACTTCCGAAGCTCCCCGATCTGCTCCAGGTGGCTCCGCCAGTGATGGGCAAACAGCCCGTCCAGCAGCATCTGCAGGGTGCGCTCGTCCTCCCGGCCCCGCGTCCTGAGATGGATCAGGACCGCCTTTGCATCCAGGTCGTCATCGGTGGCCGTTTCAAGGGCCTCCGTCATTCCCCGGAAGAACTCTCCGATATCCTCCCGCAACTGCTCAATGTCGTAGGCCATCCGTTCCGGGGTCAGATTGTCCAGGTCAGCCCAAATCTCAAGATCCTTCAGTTCTCCCGACAGAATGCCCCAGAGGACCCGGTGGAGGCCGCCTTCGGGTGTTTCCAGCAGGTGGTAGACCACCTGCCTCGCCGACCAGGCGGAGGGCTCGGGCTTCCAGTCGAGGCAGTAGTCCATGCCGCCGAGGAGCTGGATCAGCCGGGCTTCGGCGCTGCGAAGGTTTTCCAGATGCTCATCTACTCGGGTAGTCAAAGTCACGCCTGCCTAGCTGAACTCCACCGACTCCCGGGGCGCTGGAGCGGATTGTCCTAGCACGCCCTCCACCAGGACTCTGGCCGCCTCACGGGTATCCTCCCGGGCCAGCGCGAATTCCAGAGATGCCCGCAACAGCCCCAGGGGGCTGCCTCCGTCGTAGCGCCGCCCTTCGAACTCGTAGGCGTAGAGCGCCTGACTCTCCAGCAACAGCAGCAGCCCGTCGGTCAGCTGGATCTCGCCTTTGGCGCCGGGCGCGGTGCGCTCCAGGCAGTCAAAGATCTCGGGAGGCAACACGTAGCGGCCGACGACGGCCAGGTTGGAAGGGGCCTGCTCTTGAGGAGGTTTCTCCACCAGCCCGTGGATTCGGTACACCCGTTCCTCCACCGCGGTGGCGTCCACCACTCCATAGTTGTGGATGACCTCCCTGGGCATCGCCTCCACGGCCACCACACCGGCCCCGGTCCTCTGGGCCACTGCCTTCATCTGGGCCACCGCTCCAGGGCTGTGGACGATGATGTCGTCGGGCAGGATCACCACGAAGGGCTCCTCTGCCACCGCCTCCCGGGCCACCAGGACTGCGTGGCCAAGTCCCAGGGGTTTCTCCTGGATGACGACGGACACCTGGGCCAGGCCGGTGGCGTGGCGCACCTTGTCCAGCAGGTCAACGGCGCCGGAGGCGGCCAGGTGCCGCTCCAGGCCGGGCTGGGGCTGGAAGTAGGTGGCAACGGACTCCTTACCCGGCGCGGTGACGATTATGACCTGTTGGATTCCGGCCTCTGCCGCTTCCTCCACCACGTACTGGAGCATGGGCTTTTCCAGGATGGGCAGAAGCTCTTTGGGAACCGACTTGGTCACCGGCAGGAACCGGGTACCCAGTCCAGCAGCGGGTATTACGGCTTTCTTTATCTCCACAACTCTCCCTTGGCTGAAATTATTCTAGCACCCGGCTCCTGTGAGGGACAAGGAATCGTACGCGGTCAGCGGTCAGTTATCAGCATTCAGCACGCAGGCGGCGGGCCGGGTGTGCCGCAAGTTCTTGCGTACGCTCAGGGGCTCAAGCTTCCCCTCCTTACGAAAGAAGGGATAAAGGGGAGGTTTCGACTGGGCAGGGGATGACCCTCCTGTGGTCCCCCTTTCTAAAAGTGGGACGGGGCGCCCTGTCGGTGGTTGAATGCCCAGGTGGACCCACGAGGCGCAAGATCTTGAAACGCACCCGCCGCCGATATAGCGATTGCCGTTATACAGTCCTTCTGTGATCAAGTCCTTCCCAGAAGGAGAGGCGGAGAAAGTGTTCTCCCGGCAGCGGTCGTCAAGGCTGCCGCCCGACATTCAACAGGTTGCCCTGCGCAAGCTGATTGCTGACCGCTGACTGCTATTTGACAGCACCCGGCCGCTAGCCTACCATGATACTGAGACCGCGCTAGACGGGGAGCCAGCGGTGCCCTGTACCCGCAATCCGCTATAGCGGGGTTGAATTCCTCCCCCAGGCGGCGCCAATGGGCCTATATCTTCGGTTGGTGATGTTGAGGGTTGGGTCCTGCGCGGCGTAGGCCTGCGAACCCCGCCAGATCCGGAAGGAAGCAACGGTAAACAGGACCCTGCGGGTGCCGTGGGAGCGCCTGACCGGAGTC
>CAYOAF010000218.1:0-4746 GCA_964401855.1 uncultured Dehalococcoidia bacterium | reverse complement strand
GGTTTTCAGCGTCTGCTGCACCCTGACGGCGATTTCACCTCGGTTGGCTACCAACACCTTGGAGAACAATTCGGAGTACACCCTCCCGGCCGAATCCGGTGGTCCGTCAAACTTGAAAGCCTGTGCCGGAAACTGGTCCGGCGGACTTTGGCCCGCGCCGCTGCGGGGAGAACCCTACATTCGAAATACTCCCCAACTCGGCTCCGGAAACGGGGCGTTCAGCGACGCCGCTATGCCCAAGCCCACCACCGTCCGGGTATCGGCCGGATCGATGATGCCGTCGTCCCACAATCTGGCGGTGCTGTAATAGGGGTTACCCTCTTCCTCGTATTTATCCAGGATCGGGCGGCGCAGCTCTTCCTGCTCTTCCTCGGTCAAAGATCCGCCTTGCCGTTCCAGTTGCTGCTGCCGGACTGTCAACAGGACCGCCGCCGCTTGCGGCCCACCCATGACGGAGATTCTAGCATTGGGCCACATCCACAGGAACCGGGGGTCGTAGGCCCGCCCGCACATGCCGTAGTTGCCGGCGCCGAAGGAGCCGCCGATTACCACGGTGAACTTGGGCACGGCGGCGTTGGACACCGCCATCACCATCTTGGCGCCGTCTTTGGCTATGCCCCCGGCTTCGTACTGGCGACCCACCATGAATCCGGAGATGTTCTGCAAGAACAGCAGGGGGATGCCCCGTTGGGAGCATAGCTCTATGAAGTGGGTCCCCTTCAAGGCGCTCTCCGAAAACAAGACCCCGTTGTTGGCCACCACTCCCACGGGGTAGCCCCAGATGCGGGCGAACCCGCACACCAGGGTTTCGCCGTAGTTGGCTTTGAATTCATGAAACCGGCTGCCGTCGACGATGCGGGCGATCACCTCTCGGACATCGTATTGCCGCCTGGTGTCCGCGGAGATAATCCCGTACAGCTCTTCCGGATCGTAGGCGGGCGGCTCCGGAGTCAGGACCTCGAAGGGCGGGCTGCGCCGCCTCACGAAGTTTTCCGCGATATTACGAGTGACGGCCAGGGCATCCTCATCGTTGGCCGCGTAATGGTCGGCGACTCCCGAAACCCGGGTGTGGACTTCCGCCCCCCCCAGGGTCTCGGCGTCCACCTCCTCGCCGGTGGCCGCCAGCACCAGGGGAGGACCGGCCAGAAAGATGGTGCCTTGGCCCCCAACGATAACCACCTCGTCGCTCATGGCGGGGATGTAGGCGCCGCCGGCGGTACAAGAACCCATGACCACCGCTACCTGGGGGATTCTTTGGGCGGACATCTTGGCCTGGTTGAAGAAGATGCGTCCAAAATGTTCCCGGTCCGGAAACACCTCGGCCTGCAGCGGCAAGTAGGCGCCGCCCGAGTCCACCAGGTAAATGCAGGGCAGGTGGTTCGCCAGGGCGATCTCCTGGGCCCGCAGGTGCTTTTTCACGGTGATGGGATAGTAGGAGCCGCCCTTCACGGTGGCATCGTTGGCCACCACCACCACCTCTTTTTTGTGCACCACCCCAACGCCGGTGACGATGCCCGCCGAGTTCACCTCATCGCCGTGCATGCCCCAGGCCGCAAGAGGGCTGAGTTCCAGAAAGGGGGCGTCGCGGTCCAGGAGGGCTTCGATACGGTCCCGCACCAGCATCTTGCCCCGGCTCCGGTGTAGTTCCGCCCGCTGGGGGCTTCCTCCCTCCCGGACCGACGACAGCCGGTCCTTCAGCTCCGCCACCACCGCCGCCATCCTTTCCCGGTTCTCCGCAAATTGGAGGTTTTGGGTTTGCGCCCTGGATTCGATTACATCCATATCAACCTGCCGACTCCCCGGTTGGGGCTTCATGTTAGACCGCCGGCTCCATGTTCCCGGTGACATTGATTCTATACCCTGGGCCGGGAAAGAAAAGAAAGGGGACAAATCCCGCCCTCAGCCGGTTCCCGGGTTTTATCACCGGGTCTCAAGCCACCGGTCCCAGATGGTCCAAGCTTAGGCTATAATTCTCTATCACGGTTCAATGCCAAGAGAAGAGCAAGGAGGTTGAATCATGGGTTCAATCAGACTTTACTCAGGCGACGATGGAGAGTCCCACATCGAGGAGATAGACCCGACCACCCATCCCGCGTGGACCACCCTCCACAACGCCAAGGCCATCGTGTTCCGGGCGTCGCCCCCCGGCAGATTTCACGATTGGCACCTGGCGCCCAGGCGCCAATACATTATCACCCTCTCCGGCCAGGCCGAGATTGGGCTGGCCGATGGAACAGTTTACCGTCTGGGACCGGGGGACGTGAACCTGGCGGAAGACCTGACCGGCCATGGACACACCACTCGGGTGGCGGGCGACGTGCCCAGGGTGACCGCCACGGTGCACCTGGACCAGTAGGAAAGATTGATAGGCAGGGTTCGGCACGCCGACGCGCCGTCTTGCAAGCTACTCTATGTCGGCGGAATTGTGCGACGCTCCCCCCTCCGCGATCGTCTTTCCGGCCCTTCCTCGGAAGGGGAATCCATCAGGAACGTGGCCTCATAGGGGGTCGCCGGACAGCGGTACGGCATGCGGGAGACCGGTACGGCGACCTTGCCGCCGTCAAACTCTAAGAGGGCCTGATGAAGCGCGTGGGCTCCGGCGGCTTCATACAGGTGTAGGCCGACTCGGCGAAACCTGGCACGCCGTCAGGATTCAAGCCGGCCCCCAGGGCGATAACAAGATGGTCGCCTCGCAAGGTCTGAGATTCGGTATGCACCTCGCGAGCGACGGGGTTTACCTTGAGCACTTCTTCATGACCTACTCGATCCCCTCGCGGGACATCCTCGACATCTGGCGCTCCGTTTCAGCCGGACTCTTCCACGCGCCCGTCATGAGCTTGAGGTTCGAGAGACACAGCGAGAACGTTTCCTATTTCTCGATCATCACCACGCGATGCTCGGACGCCAGCATGCCCCTCAAGCCATAGGCCAATGCCATGCCGCCCCAGCCCCCACCCAGGATCAGGACCGTCTTGCCAGCCATAATGAACCCCCTCCAAACCGGTCAGGGAATGCTTACGCCCGGGTCCAGCCCACGGACACAAGCGCATCCCTGTCTTGAGCCGAGATTTCCCGTACCAAATTGTGAGCACCCGAATTGACGATGCATCGGCAGTGGGCAGAACACTAACACCGTCCTCTAACGCGGTTAATCTCCTTCGCAGACCGGTCTTAGATGATCCCCTCCTGTTTCAGCCGTTGCACGTCATCCTCGGACAGTCCCAGTCGCTCAACGTAGACCTCGTGGTTGTGCGCCCCCATCTCGGTTGGACCGGTGAAGCGGATCCTGCCGGGTGTCTGGCTCAGTCGCGGGAAGGTGTTCTGCATGCGCACTTTCCCAAGATCAGGGTCGTCCACCGACACCACCGACTCGCGAGCTTTGGCCTGGGGGTCCTCCATGAATTCGGCGGTGTTGTACACGGGGCCAACGGCAGCCTGCGCCTCTTCGAATTTCCCGATCACAGTCTCCCTGGGGTATTGGCGAATCCAGTCCGCCACCACGATGTCCACCTCGTCGGCGTGTTGGGCCCGGGCCTCGGGCGTGGCGTACCGGGGATCGTCGGCCAAATCGTCGCCGCCGACGGCCTGCAGCACCCGCCGGGCGATGGACGCAGTGGACGCGGAAAGTGCCACCCAGGCGCCATCGCTGCACCTGTAGAGGTTACGAGGCCCGCCGCCGCCGCTGCGGTTGCCGCGACGAGCCTGGACAAGGCCAAGCTGGTCGTAGGCCAGTGGCTGCGCTCCCAGAATGAAGAGGAGCGGCTCGAATAGCGAAACATCGATCTCCTGGCCAATCCCGGCGCCGGCCACGTCGCGGAAGTAAACGGCGAACATGGCGCCAAACAGGCCAAACAGGCCGGCGATGCCGTCCGCCAGGGCCAGAGGCGGCAGCGTGGGAGGCCCGTCGGGCTGACCGGTGATGTGAGCGAACCCGCTCATGGCCTCGGCCAGCGTGCCGAATCCCGGCCGGCTCTTGTAGGGGCCGGTCTGGCCAAAGCCGCTGACCCTCACCATTATCAGTCGTGGATTGACCGCCTTCAGCGCCTCATACCCGAGCCCCCAACGTTCCATCGTGCCGGGACGGAAGGCCTCGATCAGGATATCGGTGTCCTTGACCAGCCGTCTGAAGATTTCACCGCCCTCGGGGTTGCCCAGGTCCAGGGTGATGCACTTCTTGTTCCGGGAGTGGAATTTCCAGGCCAGCGGTATTCCATCCTTGCGCGCGCCGCTCGACCGCAGGTTGTCGCCGTACTTTGGGTGCTCGACCTTGATCACCTCGGCGCCAAAGTCCCCCATAAGAGTTGCCGGCATCGCCCCGGCAAAGAGCTGGCTGGTGTCCAGGATTTTCAGCCCCTCAAGAGCCATGCCGTTGCCGCTGGCGAAATTCGCCTCCAGATTCATGCCTCACCTCCAAATACTACGGAACCACGGTACTACGGAATTGCCGGATGCGAAAGCGCTCGGAACCAGCCCACCCGCTAGGGGGACTAGCGCCTGACGGTGCTTCCGAGGAAAACCCCGTTAACTAGTTGTCCGAAAAACCGGGTCCAGCTCAGTCTCCCTCAGTTAACTCTTATTTAGAGTTATTACTAATTCACAGCTCCGTTTGACCTGCCCCCGGTCTTTGTACCACTTGTTATGTTAGTCCTACAAGGGCTGGAGTCAGACGATCTGCCAAGGTGGCTTCAGGGGCAGGTGGCCGGTAGCCCAGTGCGCTGTGGGGTCTGATGCGATTGTACGTCTGCC
>CAYOAF010000217.1:0-4162 GCA_964401855.1 uncultured Dehalococcoidia bacterium | reverse complement strand
GCCGAGGAAACACCGGTCGAAGCCGTCGCCGAGGAAACACCGGTCGAAGCCGTCGCCGAGGAAACACCGGTCGAAGCCGTCGCCGAGGAAACACCGGTCGAAGCCGTCGCCGAGGAAACACCGGTCGAAGCCGAGGAACCGGATAACGATGCTAATCCGGAGGATAGCCGAGGCTAAGGGGGCCCCTTGAATAAGATTATCGTCATCGGCAATCTAGGCAGAGACCCTGAGATGCGCTACACTGCGTCAGGCCAGGCGGTCACGTCGTTTAGCGTGGCCTCTACCCGGCGCTATACCACATCCTCAGGGGACCGGCGGGAAGACACCGAATGGTTCAACGTGAGCGCTTGGGGCAAGTTGGCCGAGTTGTGTAACCAGTGGCTGACCAAGGGGCGTCAAGTGTACGTGGAGGGGAGGCTGCGCAGCCGTAGCTTTGAAGGCCGTGATGGCCAGACGCGTTTTTCGAACGATATTAACCTGACTGATGTCCAGTTCTTGGGTCGTGCGGGCGGGGCGGACGAGATGCCTGCTTACGATACGGATACTGGAATGGGGGAGGCAGGTCCGGCGCCTGAGGCCGTTGACGACCTTCCCTTTTAGCCTCTCAAACTAACCTTTCAAGATCCGTCGGAGGACCGCAGCAAGTATGACATCATTTTCATCACGAGGACCAGGTGGCGGCGGCAGGGGTCCAGGCCGGCCAGGAGGGCGTCCAGGGGGGCGTCCCAGAGGCCGGTATGCCCCTCGCCGGAGGGTATGCTCTTTTTGCGTAGAACACGTGAAGCTCATCGACTATAAGAACGTCGATCAAATGCGCCGGTACCTCTCGGACCGGGCTAAAATAGAACCGCGCCGAAAGACTGGAGTGTGTGCCAAGCACCAGCGGACACTGAGACTCGCGATCCACCGAGCGCGGCACCTGGCACTGGTGCCTTTCGTGCCGTTCCACTCCGGAGCCAGTGGACTCCGCCGCTAGGATTTGCACCGCTGACCCCACATTGGCCGTCACATTGTCTGTCCTAGTTCGGCCACGCCGGTCGCTCTTGGCCGGATTTACTCGTATCTGAAAACCTTGAGGCTTAACGATGGCTTTCCCCAGGAACCCTAGCGATGCTGGCGAGCCAGCCCTTCTGGCCGAGCGCCGGCGCCGGGCACGGGGGCGCCGCGCCCGTCAGGAAGAGGCTCCGCGCGAAAGCGTCCGAGCCAGGAAGGAATACATGCACCAACGGGCGGCCTGGGCCATTGGGACCGCGTTGATACTGGTGATAGTAGGAATTCTCGCCGCCGGCTATTACCAGAAATTCTACCATCCGCCACGGGTCTGGGCTGGAAGTGTTCGGGACGTAGAGTTCACCATGGGAGACCTGGTAGATCGCATCCGGGTCCTCCAGGGTCTGAGTGGCAGCGTGGACCTGAGCGTGGTTCCTTTCGAGTATCTCCAGGAAATGCTCAACGCCGAGATTCTCCGCCAGGCCGCTCCGGGCCTCGGCATCAATATCACGGATGAGGATGTCGACGAGGCTTTGCGCAGCCGGTTTTACCCCGAAGTCCCCGAAGGGCAAGAGACCGACCCGGGCCAGTTTGAACGGGAGTTCGAAAACAACTATGAGATCTACTTAGCCCGGACGGGCCTGACCCGGGATGAATACCGGGTGACGCTGGAAGAGCAGTTACAGTTGCGGTTGCTCTACACCTTCCTTGGGCTCGGCATTGAGGACACCCAGGAGCAGGTGGAGATTGAGTGGATTCGGACAGAACTCAACAGCGAGATCGACACCCGGGATGTTAGGGAGAGACTGAATTCTGAAGAATTCGCCGCGGTAGCCGATGAGGTGGGCATGCCCGCCGGCTTTGCCGGCCCCGGTGGGTACGTGGGCTGGGTACCCCACGGCGCTTTCCCCAATATGGACGAGTTGCTCTTCGGCGATGAAGAAGGCGATCAGGGGCCGTTGCCTGTTGGGTCAATTGCCGACCCGGTGTTTCTATCCGAAGGGGTGTACATCATCCGCAAGGTTTCGGGACCGGAGATGCGGGAATTGGACGACGTCATGCGGAACAAGCTCAACGCCGAGTTGCTGGAAAAGTGGCGAAACAACCAGCTCAAGAGCGGGTCCAACGAGGGTTGGCTGAAAATGAATTTCGACAGCAACTTATACGGTTGGGTCGCCGACCAGGTCTCCGTCAGCGCGCCCCGCAACCAACCGGAACCCAGGTAATCGGCCTGTGGGCGTTCCCTCGGAGGTCAATGTCGGACTGATGGGCCTGGGTGTGGTTGGGGGTGGAGTGGCGGCCACGCTGCTGGAGCGGCCGGAAACGATATGCGAGATGATCGGCCGACCCGTGAGGCTGAAGAAGGTGTTGGTGAGGGACCTCGCCAAGCCCCGAACCTCTCATTTCCCCCCGAACCTGCTCACCACCGACCCCGAAGAGATCCTCGGCGACCCGGACATCCATATCTTGGTGGAAGTCATCGGCGGCACCCAACCCGCGGCCGGCTATCTCAAAGCCGGCCTCGCTACCGGCAAGCACGTGGTCACCGCGAACAAAGAGGTGATGGCAAAGAGCGGCCCGGAGCTGCTCTCCCTGGCGCAACGGAACCGGGTCAATCTGTTTTTCGAGGCGAGCGTCGGCGGCGGAATACCCATCGTCGGCTGCTTGATGAGTGAACTGGCGGCCAACGACGTCCACTCCATCCGCGGCATCATCAACGGCACCACCAACTACATCCTCACCCGCATGGCTCACCATGGCACCGATTTCAGCCAGGCCCTCAAAGAAGCTCAAGAGCGCGGCTACGCAGAGGCGGACCCAACCAACGACGTCGAGGGTATCGACGCAGTTTACAAGCTGGCAATCCTGGCGTCTTTGGCCTTTCATCTCCCGTTCAACCCCGGGGACGTTTACCAGCAAGGCATCTCTGGCCTATCACCGCAAGACTTCCGCTATGCCCAGGAACTGGGGTACGCCATCAAGCCGCTGGCCATCGCCTCGTTGGAAGACGGCGCCATCCAGGCCAGGGTCCACCCGGCGCTGGTTCCAGTGGACCACATGCTGGCCAAGGTTGATGGAGCGTACAACGCGGTGGAAGTGGACGGCAGCCTCTGCGGCAAAGTACTTTTCCACGGGATGGGCGCCGGCCGGGAGCCAACGACGAGCGCCGTGGTGGGAGATGTGATCGAAGCGGCCCGAAGGATGACACTTCAGCCGGACCTGGCCGCCAACGGGTCCCGAGAGGCCGAGACGGAAGCGCCTCTTCCCACCCCGTCAACCGGAGGGAATGGTGAGGCCTTTAGCGTCAGGTCTATAGACGGCTTGACGCGCAAATATTATCTTAGACTGAGGGTAGCCGACCGTCCCGGGGTGCTGGCCCAAATTGCCAGGCTTCTGGGAGATGGCGAGATCAGCATAGCTTCTGTCCTTCAGAAAGATACCAACCTGGCGGAGCAGACGGCGGAAATCGTTATCACCACGCATCCGGCCAGGGAAGCCTCGGTCCAGGAGGCTCTGCGGTCGATGGCAAATCTGGAAGTCGTGCGAGAGGTGAACAGCCTGCTCCGGATCGAAGAATAGGCCCTCATGCCGTCCCCGGTTGGCCGGAGCCAACCACCCGGAGCGGGACAACGGCGGCGGCGGGAGCCTACTTGACAGGAAGCATATGGGTGTTGGGGTCTTACGGAACTACAAAGACCTTCTTCCGGTGACGGAAACCACCCCCATGATCACTTTGGGGGAGGGGGATACTCCGCTGGTCAAGTCCAACCGGCTCGGGGAGGAACTGGGTTGCGCCAAGCTGTACTTCAAGTTGGAAGGGTGCAATCCCACCGGGTCCTTCAAGGACCGGGGAATGGTAGTGGCCATTGCCAAGGCGCTGGAGATGGGAAGCACAGCGGTTATGTGCGCTTCCACCGGGAACACCAGCGCATCTGCCGCAGCCTATAGCGCCTATTGCGGCATCCCCGCTTTCGTGCTGATTCCCAAGGGCGAGGTAGCCATGGGTAAGTTGGCCCAGGCCATGGCCTATGGCGCGCGGATAATCATGATCAGCGGTAATTTTGACATGGCCCTGAAGCTGGTCCAGGCCTTTACCAGCAAGCACCCGATGACCCTGGTCAACTCGGTCAACCCCAACCGGATCGAAGGGCAGAAGACCGCTGCCTTCGAG
>CAYOAF010000216.1:0-10319 GCA_964401855.1 uncultured Dehalococcoidia bacterium | reverse complement strand
AGAAACCCTACTCAGGGAAGCGAGTTCAGGCTCCAGCACCCAAGCCGTCGCCATTGGCCGGAGGGAAGCGGTAGCCGCTTAGAGCCGGAATCGGGAACGGAATCGAATATCACGGGGCGAGGGCGTAAGAAGAGCCGGCTTGTCCCACATCATAATAACTCGTGGGAGGGAACAGTCGATGGGCCAGAGCGAACGAATGGTGGTCTCTCAGGTGCGCGTGGTGGTCAATGGACTGCTTGGCGGAGAGGCGATGTCATTCGAGGGTGTTGAAACCGCGCGCGGCGCCGTCCAGAGCATGTGTGAACAAGCTGCCGCCCACGGCCTCACCACGGCCGATGTAATTAGGGCTGTGCTCCTCCCGGTGTTTGAAGATAAAAGGGGCTGCGACTGCCCGACATGCACCGCACGCCGGACCCGCAGGAACGCCGAGTCTCTCCGGCGCGGCAGTGTTCCCGTGGCTTAGGACCCCTCGCTCCACTCCGGCCTTCGCCGGGGAAGCGTCTTGTTGGACCGTCGAATCGAGTGACTGCCGCTCGGCATCATATTGGTGGTCTGCCGAGACTCTTCTGATGTGACCTATTCCCGGCGTTTCCAGGCGGCCAGTTTTGCGAAGCTGAGGCTTCTATTTCCACCCGCTCTCCCAGGTTGATCCGCGCGGGTCCGGCTACTCGCCACCGCCGGACACGAGGTGAGCGACGGGCCGCTAAACTTCCAGGATGATGTCAGCGCTTCCTCATGGATCGCTTCGGGGATCCGGAGAGTCGACTAACTGAAACCGTCATAGTATCTCGATTATATAGCCTTGACATGACGTTCAATTGTTTGTGGCTCAGGTTTTCTGCTAGCATATTGCTTTCCCACGCGGACACCCGTAACACTTCGTGGCCGCAGGGAAGAGATGAAAAGACTCTGAAACCCGGTTCGGCGGGTGGGCTTGAACATCAGCTCAGTAGACATTGAGTTCCGGATAGGTTCTTGCCAGCGCCGAGTGTTTTCCGGGTTTGAGGCAAAAGCAGGTACGATTCGCGCCCATATCACCATCTGTTGGAGGTAGACGCATGCCTGATGCTAAGATTACGGTGTACGGGGCGCCCTGGTGTCCTGACTGCAAGAAATCCAAACAGTTTCTTGGGGAGCAGCGCGTCCCCTACGACTGGGTCGACATAGACCTTGACGAGGAGGGCAGGCGCTACGTCCAGCAGGCCAACAACGGTAAGCAGATCATCCCCACCATAATCTTCGAAGATGGCTCCATCTTGGTGGAGCCCACCAACTCCGAGATCGCCGCCGAGCTGGGGATCAGCCCAAGGGCCAAGCGAGAATTCTACGACCTGATGATCGTGGGTGGGGGCCCGGCCGGGCTGACGGCGGCCATCTACGCCGCCCGCGAGGGAATGGACGCCCTCATCATCGAACGTAGCGCCGTGGGCGGACAGGCGGGGTCCAACGAGCAGATCGAGAACTACCCGGGTTTCTCCAAAGGCGTTCACGGAGCGGAGTTGGCCGACGAAATGAAGGCCCAAGCGGAGCGTTTCGGAGTCGAGATACTTCCGGCCCGGGGAGTGACCGGCATCGGGTCCGAGGGGGACTACAGGATGGTCCGCACCGATGGCGGGGACGAGTACTGCTCCCGCGCCATTCTGCTGGCCACCGGCAGCCGGTACCGCCGGCTGAACGTTCCGGGCGAAGAGGACTTCATCGGAGCGGGCGTCCACTTTTGCGCCACCTGCGACGGTCCGTTCTACAAAGGGCAAGAGATGGTGGTGGTCGGGGGCGGCAACAGCGGCATTGAAGAAGGCCTGTTTCTCACCAAATTCGCCACGAAGGTTACCGTTCTCGAGGTGCGGGACCGCCTTGGAGCAAGCCAGATACTTCAGGAGAAAGCGGCAGGCCATCCGCAGATGGAAATCAGGCTGAACACCACGGTCCAGGGGTTCAAGGGCAACGGTAATCTCAGCTCGGTGCTGGTCGAGTCCGGCGATACCGGCGAGATCGAGGAACTGACGCCGGGAGCGGTCTTCGTCTTCATCGGCCTGGACCTGAACGTTGACTTCGTTCGCGGAGCAGTTGACCTGGACAAATGGGGATTCATCAAGACCAGCATGAGCCTGGAGACCAACATCGAAGGCGTCTTCGCCGCAGGAGATGTTCGGGCCGGCAGCACGAAACAGGTCGCCGCCGCCGTTGGGGAGGGCGCCACCGCCGCCTTGATGATTCGGCAATACCTGGAGAAAACCGAGGGAAGCCGCAGGTACAAAGGAGATTAGGGCTTCCTTTCGATAATCGGCGTCACAAATTCTGTCAATTGGCACTACAAATACCGTTCGTGGTGAGCTTGTCGAACCGCTGGCCCATCTCCCTTCGACAAGCTCAGGGTGAACGGATGATACTAACGGTGATTCTCATAATGGGTACTGGAACTCTCTCCGGCAATCGGGGATGCGCGTCCGGTTTTAGTCCGTGGCGGGGCCTGATGGCAGTTGAAGCCATGGCCCTCGGCACCCATGAAACATGCGGGCCCGCACTACAGTATGAAGCCGGCCGTCGCGAGAGTTACGTGGGAAACTCTTCCGCGGGGCCGATCTACTGGGGCAGACAGTTGCTCAATGCAGAAATCTGCCGGATGATATAGGTGGGACGCGGTGGCGAGACCGGGGCCGCCTGGCCACGATCATCCCGAGGAGCTGAGCATGACCGACCCCAAGCTCGACGAGCTTTGTATCAACACAATGCGGTTCCTGGCGGTGGACGCCGTGCAGCAGGCCAAGTCCGGCCACCCAGGGGCTCCCATGGGGGCAGCGCCTCTTGCTTACGTGTTGTGGGACCGGTCTCTCAAGCACAACCCGGAAGACCCCCAATGGCCGGACCGGGACCGGTTCCTCCTTTCACCGGGTCACGCCTCAGCCATGCTTTATGCGCTCCTCCACCTTACCGGCTACGACTTGCCACTGGACGAACTGAAGCAGTTCCGTCAATGGGGCAGCAAAACGCCGGGACACCCGGAATACGGCTTGACCCCCGGCGTCGAGATGACCACGGGCCCCCTGGGCCAGGGATTTGCCCACGGAGTCGGGATGGCCATGGCCGAGGGGTGGCTGGCCGGGCATTACAACCGGCCCGGTCACGAAATCGTCGATCACTACACCTACGCCATTGTCTCCGACGGCGACCTGCAGGAAGGGGTCGCTTCCGAGGCAGCCTCCCTGGCGGGAACGTTGCGCCTGGGCAAGCTGATTTATCTGTACGACGACAACGACGTTTCGATTGAAGGCAATACCGACATCGCCTTCACCGAGAACGTAGCACAGCGGTTCCAGGCCTACGGCTGGCACGTCGCCGGCCCCATAGACGGGATGGACCCGGGGAGCTTGGACTCGGCGATCCGCGCGGCCCAAGCGGAGACCACCATGCCGAGCCTGATCGTCTGCCGCACCGTCATCGGCTACGGCAGCCCCAACAAGGCGGGCACCGCCTCGGCCCACGGCGAGCCGCTGGGTGAGGAGGAGGTGCGCCTGACCAAGGCCCAGTTGGGATGGCCTTCCCAGGGGCCCTTTACTGTCCCCCAGGAAGCCCTGGACCATTTCCGCCAAGCACGGGAGCGAGGCCGCCGCCGTCAGGACGAATGGCAGGCCCGCATGGAAGCCTATCGCCAGACCTACCCGGCCGAGGCCGCTCAGCTTGGAGAAGCCCTGCAAGGGGACCTCCCCAAGGGGTGGGACCTGGACCTGGACGGGCTATTCAACCCCGGAGATAAGCCCGTGGCGACCCGCGAGGCTTCGGGCCGGGTTATGGACGCCATGGTGAAGACTGTTCACTCTTTCACCGGCGGCTCGGCGGACCTGGCCCCCTCGACCAAGACCCTGCTCAATGACCGGGGCCACTATGGGCCCGAGGAGCACTCCGGCCATAACCTGCACTTCGGCGTCCGGGAGCACGCCATGGGTTCCATCGCCAACGGAATGGCGCTGCACGGAGGCATTGTCCCTTACACCGCCACCTTCCTGGTCTTTTCCGACTACATGCGGCCACCCATCCGCCTGGCGGCGCTGATGGACCTGCGGGTGGTGTACGTCTTCACCCACGACTCCATCGGAGTGGGAGAGGACGGCCCGACCCACCAGCCCATCGAGCAGCTCTTGGCTCTGCGGGCCATCCCCAACCTGGTGGTGCTGCGCCCCGCCGACGCTACCGAGACGGTGGAGGCATGGAAAGCGGCCGTGTCACGCCGCGAAGGGCCGACCGCCCTGGTGATGAGCCGCCAGAACCTTCCGGTATTGGACCGGGCCGTATACGCCAAGGCCGACGGCGTTCAACGGGGAGGCTACGTGCTCTGGGAAGCGCCGGGAAAGCCGGATGCCGTCCTCATTGGCACCGGCTCCGAGGTCCACATCGCCCTGGAGGCGGGGCAGCTTTTGCGGGACCGGGGCGTGATGGCCCGAGTGGTCTCGCTACCCTCCTGGGAGCTGTTCGACGCCCAGCCGGTGGAGTACCGGGACAGCGTCCTGCCGCCGGACGTGAGGGCGCGGGTCTCAATTGAAGCGGCAACGTCCCTGGGATGGGAGCGGTACGTTGGGTTGGACGGCGCCACCATCGGCGTCCCCCACTTCGGCGCCTCGGCCCCGGCCGGTGTCCTGTACGAAAAATTCGGCCTCACCGCCCAGCGGATGGCGGAAGAGGCAGCGCGCCTCGCGGCGGGGAATAAACAGTGACCCAGCCCGTTGTTTGGGGGGCGGACCACGGCGGGTATCCGTTGAAGGAGGAGCTGGCCACCTGGATGAAGTCTTAAGGCTACCTGGTGGAGGACCTGGGCCCGAACTCCCTGGAGTCCGCCGACGACTATCCCGACTTTGCCGAGTCCGCGGCCAAGGCGGTGGCTTCAACACCCGAGGGGAGGGGGATTCTAATCTGCGGCAGCGGCGTGGGCGCATCCATCGCCGCCAACAAGGTCCCGGGGGTCCGGTCCTGCCTCTGCCACGACACCTACTCCGCTCGACAGGGGGTGGAGCACGACGGCATGAACGTTCTTTTTTTGAGGGCCAGGGTGGTTGGGATCGAGTTGGCCAAGGACCTGGTGACATCTCTCCTCAACGCCCGCTTCACCGGCGAGGGGCGCCGCCGCCGCCTCGATAAGGTAGCCGCTATCGAGAACCGGGCACTACAAGGCCATTCAGGTTCAGATCCAGGAGGAGCCGCATGACCAGTCCGGTCCAAGAAGTTCAACGCCTTGGCCAATCAGTCTGGTACGACAACATACAGCGTGGCCTGATCAGGTCCGGCGAGCTGCAACAGCTTATCGCCGGTGGAGTTAGCGGCGTGACCTCCAACCCCACCATATTCGAGAAAGCTATCGCCGGCAGCACCGACTATGATGAAGCCCTGCTGGAGCTGGCCCAAGACGCCAAGAGCACCCAGGAACTTTTCGAGACCCTGGCCATCGAGGACATCCGCGCCGCCGCGGACCTACTGAAACCCGTATACGACCGGACCAACGGCGCCGACGGCTACGCCTCCCTGGAGGTAAGCCCGGAGCTGGCCCACAGTACCGGGGGCACCGTCTCCGAAGCCAAGCGGCTTTTCGCCGCCCTGGGCCGCCCCAACGTGATGGTCAAAGTGCCGGCTACCCCCGAGGGGATATCCGCCATCCGTCGCCTCATCGGCCAGGGGGTCAACATCAACGTGACGCTGATCTTCTCCCTGGACGCCTACCGGCAGGTGGCGGAGGCCTACATTGCCGGGCTGGAAGACCTGGCCCGGTCAGGCGGCGATGTGAGCAAGGTTGCCTCGGTGGCCTCCTTCTTCGTCAGCCGGGTGGACACCGCGGTCGACGGGCAGCTGGAGGACGGCGTCCGCGAGGGCCGGGAAGAGCTGAAGAGGCTTTTGGGAAAGGCAGCCATCGCCAACGCCAAGCTGGCTTACCGGGATTTCAAAGTTTTGTTCGGTGATGAACGCTTCACCGCGCTGCGAGCGCAAGGGGCACGGGTCCAGCGGCCCCTGTGGGCCAGCACCGGCACCAAGAGCCCGGCCTACAGCGACGTACTGTACGTGGAGTCCCTTATCGGCCCCGACACCGTGAACACCGTGCCGCCGGCTACCTTGAGCGCCTTCCTAGAGCACGGCAGCGCCGGCGCTACCCTGGAGCAGGGGATGGAAGAGGCAGCGCGCCAGACCCAAGGCTTGGCCGCCGCCGGCATCGACATCGAGCAGGTCACGGCGAAGCTGCTGGCCGATGGGCTGGAATCCTTTGCCGAGTCCTTCCGGACGCTCCTGGAGAACATAGAGGACAAGAAGACACGGCTGCTGGCCCGGCCCCACTCGCACCCTGGCGTCAGCCTCGGGAGCTACCTGCCCGATGTGGAGGCATCGCTGGCAGAATACCAGCGGGGCGGGGTGATGGGCCGCATTTGGCGCGGGGACCACGCCGTTTGGAAGCCGGACCCCGCCGAGATCGCCAACCGCCTCGGCTGGCTCACCGTCACTGACGCCATGGGCGAACAGGCCCCGGCGCTGAACGCCTTCGCTCGCGAGGTGCGGGACGCCGGCTTCGGGTATGTGGTCCTGTTGGGCATGGGCGGCAGCAGCCTGGGGCCCGAGGTCATGCGTCAGGCTTTCGGGAGTGCCCCCGGCTATCCGGGGCTAATAGTCCTCGACTCCACCGTGCCGGGCTGGGTGCGGCAGGTGACCGAGGCCGTCGACCCGGCTCGCACCCTCTTCCTGGTCTCCTCCAAGTCCGGCTCCACCACCGAGCCCAACACCTTCTACGCCCATTTCAGGAGCCTGTTGGAGAAGGCCGCCAGACCGGAGCAAGCCGGCCGGAGCTTCGTCGCTGTCACCGACCAAGGGACGCCACTGGAGAAGCTGGCCCGGGAAAAGGGATTCCGGCGGGTCTTTCTGAACCCTCCGGACATCGGCGGCCGCTACTCGGTCCTGTCCTACTTCGGACTGGTGCCCGCGGCCCTCTCCGGGATCGACATCGGGACCCTGCTCGGCCGGGCCGACGGCATGCGCGAGGGCTGCGCCTCCTGCGTCCCCGCCCGGGATAACCCCGGCGCCTGGCTGGGGACGGCGATGGGCACTCTGGCCCGGCAGGGCCGCGACAAGCTCACGCTGGTCACATCCCCTGGTATCAGCGGCTTTGGGCTGTGGGTTGAGCAGCTCATCGCCGAGAGCACCGGCAAGGAAGGCACGGGCATCGTCCCGATAGCGGGCGAACCCCTGTCGGCTCCCGGCAACTACGGGAAGGACCGGTTCTTCGTGTACCTCCGCCTTGAGGGAGACGACAACTCCGGCGCCGACGCCGCCATCGACGCGATCGAGGCCTCCGGACAACCGGTGGTGCGCCTGGACCTGCGGGACAGATATGAATTGGGCGCCGAGCTCTTCCGCTGGGAGTTCGCCACGGTCGTCGCCGGCGCCATTCTGGGGATCAATCCCTTCGACCAGCCCAACGTCCAGGCGGCCAAGGAAATGACCGAAAGCGTGTTGCGGCAATACACGGCCTCCGGCCGGCTCCCCTCTTCGGAGGCCCCGGCATCCTTCAAGGACTTGGTGGCCGGCGCCGGACCCGGCGACTACTTGGCCATCATGGCCTACCTCCGCCAGACACCGGAGGCGGACTCTGCTCTGGACGGCTTGCGCCGGAAGGTGATGGAGCGGTACGGTATCGCCACGACCTTCGGGTACGGCCCCCGCTTCCTACACTCCACCGGACAATTGCACAAGGGAGGCCCCAACTCCGGGCTGTTCCTGCAGCTCACGGCGGACCACCAGGGCGATGTGCCGATCCCCGGCGAGCGATACACCTTCGGCATTTTGGCCGACGCCCAGGCCGTGGGCGACCTGGAGGCATTGCAGGCGGCTGGGCGGCGCGTCGCCCGGGTCCACCTTGGTTCCTGTGTCGAAGCAGGAATCCTCGGGCTGGCTGACGAGCTGGCTTGATCCCGGCTTTACCGGGCGTCTTCGCCCAAACCGGCCCAAGAGGCAGGTGGGTGAACAGTTTCGACTTGATGGTCATCGGACCGGGCTCAGGCCTGGAAATATCCGCGGAGGCCGACGATCGGGGCCTCTCGGTTGCCCTCGTGGGGGAAGAAGCGGATCGCCGAGCATGACGGCGCGCTGACCCGCGCCGGGATGGGTGGGGCATGTTCGCCCGGAACATCTTCTACGTCCGCGGCGACCTGGACACGCCCGAAGACTACGGGTGCCTGAGGCAACGGCTGGAAGAACTGGAAGCCGGTGACGGCGCTGGGCACGAGTCTGCGGCGTCCATGAAGGCTTCCACGGCTGAGCCGCCCGCTAAGTCCCGGTAGGTGTTGTGTCGGCTCTCTTTCTGCAATGGAGGCGGCTCGCATCGGGACCAAATCCCCCCTAACCCCCCTTTAGTAAAGGGGGGTTAGGGGGGATTTCCTCTACGGCGGCGAGACCAGATTTGTGGGTAATGCATAGCCCCTTAGTGGAGGGTTTGAGGCTCCTAGCTCCCGATTACCCTGCGGACGGCGGTCAGCCGCGCCGGCAGAGGGGGGCGCCGGATCAGGGCGTAGGCAACCGCCGAAAGCAGGGCGGCGACGGAGGACGCCACCAGGGGGACGGTGTAGTTGGTGTGGTGATCGAACCACCAGCCCGCGGCGAAGGGCATCACCAGCCAGGCCCAGCTGTAGCTCAAGTTGATGACCCCCCTCAGAGTGGCGTAATACCGCCGCCCAAAGTAATCGCCTAGAGTCCCCCAGTTCAGGGGAGTGACAGCCTCGGATGTCCCTCCGATGGCCGCCGCGAGAGCGATGAGCCAGACCTCACGGGCGTTCAGCAGCAGCATGAAAGCCAAGACATAGAGCAGTACCCCCACGGCCAGGGTCGCCCTTCTTGGGGCCCGGTGGGCGAAGTACCCTAGGACCAGCTTGGCCGGGATGTTCATCGCCACCCACACGGTAAACATCAAACCGGCGGTGGCAACATCCAGCCCCCGCCACTGGAAAATGGCGGTCAGGTGTACCTCCACCCCCGCCTTCGCCACATGCCTGAGGGTGGTGCCGGCCAACAGAAACCAGAAGGAAGATGTCCCCAAGGCCTCCTTTACGGTGAAGTCGACCTGGCTATCGTAGCTGCCTCCCCGCCGGGCGGCGGTAGATTGTCTTTGCGCCGCGGCCTCTTGGGCGGTTGACTCCTCCTCCGAGGTCACTCCATCGGGCAGCAGACCCACGCTTTCCGGAGAGTCTTTGAGCAGGCGGGTGAGCGGCAGGATGATGGCCAGGTAGGCCGCCGCTGCCATTATCGCGACGGTCCGCCAGCCGTAACCCGCGATCAACCCGACCATGACCGGTATCATGATGGCTGAGCCCAGGTTCCCTGAAACTTCACGAATCGCCATGGCCCGCACCCGGAACCGGTTGAACCAGGTGTTGACCCAAGCGGACGTGGCGTCTTGGAACGCCATCGTGGCCCCGAATGAAATGAACAGCATGTAGGCCACGGCGAAGGTCCAGAAACTGGAAGCGGTGCCGAAGATAACAAACCCTATTCCCGCAAGTATTGCGCCGACGGTCATGGTCTTCTTGGCGCCGAACCGGTCGACCAGGTACCCCACCAGGGGACCCCCCATGGCGCCTTCGGAACGAGCCAGCGAGAATACCAGCGACGCCCTGGCCCGGCTTAGCCCCAAGCTGGTCTGGACGGGAACCAGGAAGATGGTGGCGCCTCTCTCGAAGAAGCTGCTGTTCAACGCCACAATGACGCTGACCAATGCGAGCAGCCGCCACCCGAGGGCTATCCTTCGCGGGTGGCGGAGGGTTGAGACAGCTCTACTCATGGGGCCTCATCCTGGCCTGGGTGAGCGGCCTGGCCCGTCGCCCTGCTCGGGACGGCGTCGCACCGCCCCGCATTCTGACCGGCGCCCGCCGGGGCTTGCCAAAGCGGGAGAAAAGCATCCAGGCAATGGCGTCCATCGGGCAGGTACGTTGCCGGTCCTGAATGCTTCATTGCGCTGAAGTCCTCGGCGTCAGGAATCCGCGGGTGAGCCCGCACATTTGACGACCCCACAGGGGCAATGATAGTGCCTTGCAAAACCGGGGAAGCAGCGGGGTACGGCGTCATATTACCACCAGCTTGGCCCGGAGCGGTCCGCGGTTCCTAAAAAAAGACCGCCCGGACAGGACCGGGCGGGTATTGCCGCCGCTCAGGCGAAAGGGACTAACGGCGCCGGCGGGCCGCCCTAAGGCACGTCCATCCGTCGCAGACGGCGTACCGTCAGCCAGAAGAACACCACGGCTACGCCCGCCGCTCCTCCCAGGGCCGCCGGGAACTCGATCACCCTTGAACTCAACACCTGG
>CAYOAF010000215.1:0-6075 GCA_964401855.1 uncultured Dehalococcoidia bacterium | reverse complement strand
GCAGCAATACATGTAGATGTCCCGCCCACCCCGCATGCCGTAGGAAGAAGCTATGTTGACGATCTTGCCCTTCCCCTGGTCCGCCATGTGCCGGGAGACAGCCCGGGAGCAGAAGAAGGCGCCGGTCAGGTTCACGTCCATCACCCGGTGCCAGTCTTTGTCGCGATGGTCCCAAATGGGCTTACGCACATTATCCTGGACCGCTCCCGCGTTGTTGATCAGCACGTCGATGTAGCCAAAGTGGTCCAGGGTGGTGGTAATCAGCTGGTCCACCTGGCTTGAGTCGGAGACGTCCGTGGAGATGGCCAGAGCGTCCCGGCCTAGGGCCTTCACCTCGGAGGCCGCGTCTTCTATCGGACCGGGCCTGCGCCCGCCGATGGACAGGTGGGCGCCCGCCCGGGCCAGATGGCGCACCATGGCCAGCCCGATACCGGTCCCTCCGCCGGTGATCACTACTACTTTTTCGTCCATGCTAAGTTTGTCCAACATACGACCCTCGTTTCTGCGGCCTACGGGTTTCCCATGAAGCCACCGCTGCCTCCCTGGCCTGGGCGCCACGGAGAGCGGCTGATCGGATAGGATTACTCGACAACGTTGGCGTCCGGCCAGCGAGGCCGGGCGTCAAACCATTCACTGGCCCCCGTCTTCCCCAGTCCGCGCTTCTTCCGCCAGAGAAGGAGCGTGGCCCTGGAGGGTAACGTCCCCGGCGCTCAAGGTGATCAGCCGGCCGTCGTCCAGGCGAAGCTGCAGGTTGCCCAACTCATCCACGTCCTCGGCGAGTCCGACACAGGAGTCTCCCCGCCAGTGGGCCCACACCCGTTGCCCCAGGGTCCCCAGCGAGGCCCGCCACTCAGCCATCGGCGAGCCGCCCCGGCCCACCTGAAGGTAGAGGGCGTCCAGGTCATGCAAAAGCTGGCGGAGCACATCCTCCCGGAGGATGGGACGCCCGGCCGCCGCGTTCAGGGCGGTGCTGAAACCCGCGATGTCCTCGATAGCCTCAGTATCCAGCCCAACGTTGATCCCGATACCCACCACGGCGTGGGAGACTACGTTCCCGGTCACAACGCTCTCCGCCAGTATGCCGGCGACTTTCTTGCCATCAACCAGAACATCGTTGGGCCACTTGATACCCGGGTCAAGGCCCGTAGTCTTCCGGATGGCCCGCGTCACAGCCACCCCGGCCAGGATGCCCAGCAACGGCAGGGCCCGCAACGATGGCCGGAACACGACGGACAGGTACAGGTTGCCTCCCCGGGACACCCAGTCTCTTCCCATCCGGCCCCTCCCCGCCGTCTGGCTTTCCGCCAGCACCACAGTGCCTTCCTCGGCCCCCGCTTCCGCCTCGCGGGCGGCCTCGTCCATGGTGGAGCCTATCTCTTGGAAAAACAGGAGCCGATTGCCAACCACTCGGGTAAACAGCCCGCCGCGCAGTGTGGCCGAGACCAGGTTTCCGGGCATGTGACGCTCCAGACCCCGATAGCAGAGGTGAGTTTACCACGGGCTACCGGCGAAGGCTACGCCGGGCGAGTTGCGAGGAACGGTCAGGGGGACCCCTCCGAAAGAACTTCAACCTAGGCGTGGAATCAAAGTTGGCCTTAGCCGAGAATCACCCCGCTCAGCGCGTTCCGGGCGCTTTGGAACTCGGCATCGGTCAGTGTTCCCAGCCGACGGAGGGCCAGGGAGGTCTTCAGCGTCGCCAGGCGGGCGCGAACCAGGGCGGGACAGGGCAGGTTGGCCTCCTTCCAACCCTCGATGCGGTAGTCTCCGGGCTGGGGGGCGGCCGGCGACCGGCTGGTTATCTGGGCAATGACCAACTCTCCGGTGGCCTGGTTGAAATCGGAAGGGCTCAGCACCAAGGCGGGGCGTTTCATACCCCCGGCGCCCTCGCCGAAGGGAAAGGGGACCAGGACGATATCGCCCGCCTCATAGCCGGTCATATGCGGAGTCCTCCTCGCAGCCCCAGTCTTCGCCGAAGGTTGACTCGGAGGGAAGGGCAAAAGTGGCGGCAGGAGCCAGTTGCCCCAGATGGAGTTCCCGGATGGCCCGCTGGGTTGCCCGGTACCAGGCCTGGCCATCGGCGGCCTGCCACATATCCAGGAATTCCGCGCCAACCTGGGCGCCGATCCAGGTGTGGGTGATGCCCTGCTGGTCCAGCAACTCGAACAGCCGGCGTTGATCCATCGCTCCGGCAACGTGGACCTGCTCCAGCAACTCGCTGCGGGCGTCCTGGGGACGCATTTCAGGGCTCCGGGCTTCCATGTCGCGGACCAACTCTTCCAGCCGCTTCAAAGTCCGCTCGATGCTCCGGATGTACCGGTACGCCTGGCCGCTCTGTGCGCTGGTCATGGGCCCTCCTGGTTTCGAGCGATCAGCTGTCAGCTATCAGCCATCAGCCGTAGGGGCAGCGGTGGCTGCCCGTTCCCTATTCCCCGTGCCCCAGCTTTTCGCGGAGCACTTCCACCAGACCGGCTATGGGTATCCTAGTCTGTTCCATGGTATCCCGGTCTCGAATTGTGACTTGCTGGTCTTCCAGGCTGTCGAAGTCTACCGTGACGCAGTAGGGGGTGCCGATCTCGTCCTGCCTCCGGTAGCGCCGCCCGATGCTCTGAGCGTCGTCGTACTGGGTGGTGAAGTTCTTGCGCAGGAGGGCGAACACCTCCCGGGCCGTGGGCATCAGGCGGGCGTTGCGGCTCAAGGGCAGCGTCGCCACTGTGACCGGGGCCAGCTTCGGGTGCAGGTGCAGCACCACCCGGACCGCATCTCCCTGCTTCTTCCCTGAGGCTGGCGGAAGGTCCGGTTCCTCGTCGTAGGCGTCCAGCCAGAAGGCCAGCGTGGCCCGGTCGACGCCGCCGGAGGGCTCGATCACGTAGGGGACGTACCGCGGCTCTTCGCCTTCACCGGCCGACTCGTCGAAGAAGGTCAGGTCCTGGCCGCTGGCCTCGGAGTGCCGGCGCAGGTCGAAATCGGTGCGATTGGCGATCCCCTCCAGCTCAGCCCAACCCCACGGGAACCGGTACTCGATGTCGTAGCAGTCCGTGGCGTAGTGGGCCAGCTCGTCCGGGGCGTGTTGGCGCAGGCGCAGGTTCTCCGGGCGGATTCCGAGGGCCAGGTACCAGTCAAACCGGGTTTGCACCCACGTGTTCAGCCATTCCTCGTCGGTGCCGGGCTTGACGAAAAACTCCACTTCCATCTGTTCGAACTCCCGGGTGCGGAAGGTGAAGTTGCCCGGCGTGATCTCGTTGCGGAAGGCCTTGCCGATCTGGCCGATGCCGAAGGGGAGCTTCTTGCGGGTGGAGTTGAGCACGTTGGCGAAGTTGACGAAGATCCCCTGGGCGGTCTCGGGCCGGAGGTGGACCTGGTTGGCGGTCTCCTCGACGGGGCCCATGAAGGTCTTGAACATCAGGTTGAACTGGCGAGGGTCGGTCAGTTCGCCGCCGCACTCAGGGCAACTGTCCGCCGCCAGGTCTTCGCTGCGGAATCTCTGGTGGCAGCCCTTGCACTCCACCAGCGGGTCGGAGAAGTTTTCCACGTGACCGCTGGCAACCCATATTTGGGGGTGCATCAGAATGGCGGCGTCCAGCCCAACCATGTCGTCCCGCTCCAGGATGACCGAGCGCCACCAGGCCTCTTTGACGTTGCGTTTCAGCTCCACGCCGAGGGGGCCGTAGTCCCAGGTGGAGCCCAGGCCCCCGTAGATTTCGCTGCTCTGGAAAACGAAGCCCCGCCGCTTGGACAGGGAGAGAATCTTGTCCATATCGGCGTAGGGTAGGAATCGCGGCACCGGGGTCCTCCTAGCTTTCAGCGGTCAGCACTGAAGGCCGATGGTTGATCTCGACTTAGAGGGTACCAAGTCCCTTTGCCGATGTAAACAATGGGAGGCGCAACGGGGCCGGTGTGCCCTGCTAGGAGCGAGTCCCAGGCTCTTCTCCCGGGGTTGGGTCCGGCCCGCCGGTGGCGGGCAGTTGGAGGCGGATGGCTCGGGCCAAGCCTTCAGCCCGAAGCTCGTCCAGTCTCAGGCACCTGGCACCCATGGCCTCGGCGATGGGCCGGGCCAGCCCCAGCTTGATGAAGCCTTCCTCGGTGTCGATGACCACCGAAGGGATGCGATTCTCCTTAAACAGAGAGGCAACCTCTCTGGCTTCGCCGGCGGTGGGGCTGTCCTCTCCAACAGCTGCCGGGCCGGCCACCTGCGCCAGGGTGACGTTGGCCCGCCCGTCGGACAGAAGCACCACCAGGGGCAGGACCTCCCAGTCCTTCATCTTCTCCTTCTCGATTACCTGTAGGGCCAGGTGAAGCCCCCGGCTCAACGGAGTCCGCCCGCCGGTGGGCATTTCCGCCAGATGAGTCTGGGCCAGCTCCACGCTGTTGGTGGGGGGCAGCAGCAACTCCGCCGTGGTACCCCGAAAGGCTATCAAGCCCACCCGGTCCCTGCTCTGGTAGGCGTCCAGGAGCAGGGAGAGGACGGCCCCCTTGACCGTCACCATCCGTCGCTGGGCCCCCATGGAGCCGCTGGCGTCGACCACGAAGAGGATCAGGCTTCCGGTCTTGGTCTCCCGGACCTTTTCCCGGACGTCCCAGGGCTCCAACAGCAGGGCCGGGCCAGCATTCCCTTCCAGGATGCCTGCGTCAGGCCCGTGAGGTTGCGGCCCCTCCTTGGTCCCTCCTTCGAAAGGGGGGAGAGATTGGTCTTCGCGGCGGCGTTTTTGATGGGGAGCGGCAGCCCGCAGAGTGGCGTCCAGGGCCAGATCGGTTGCCGCCCCCTGAGGGACCCTGGCGTCCACGTAGCGCCCGGCGGAGGTGCCGCTGACCGTCTTGCTCCTCCTTCCGGCGGACTGGCGGGCGCGGGCATCCGGGGGCCGCACCTCCAGGGAACGGACGGAGAAGGGGCTTCCCACCTCGAACTGTTGTTCCTGATTCCCCGGACCCTCGGGGCCGGGCTCCTCAGGACTGGGGTCCTCGGGCGGAGACAGGTCCGGGCTTTCTAAGTCAGAGGGGTCGGAGTCGCCGTCGGCCTGGTCTTGGGGACCATCGGGTTGCGAGTCCGACGGCTCTCGCTGACGGCTCTGCTGCTGAAACTCCTGGATCATTGCGTCCAGCTGTTCAGTAACCAGGTTGGGTTGCTGGAAGGGCTGCCGGCGCTGGCGGTGGAGCAGGGCCAGCCGGGCGGCCTCACTGACATCCTCCGCGATGACGCCGATCCTGCCCTCGTAGGCTGCAACGGTACGGGCCGTCTTGTACGTCACAATGTCGCCCCGCATCCCGTCGACCTGGTACTCGGCGCAGATGTCCGTTATCAGCTCCAGGATGTCGCCGCTCACCTCGACTTGGAGCAAGCGCTCCCGGCTTCGGAGCAACCGCCCCCGCTCCCGCTCCTCCGCCTCCCGCCACTCGGCCATGAACCGAAAGGGGTCGGCCTCGTAGGCGATGCGCCGCAGGACTACCTCGCGCCTCTCCCGGGGAGGCAAGGCCCCGTCAACCTCCACGGCCAGGCCGAATCGGTCCAGGAGCTGGGGGCGCAGGTCACCCTCCTCCGGGTTCATGGTCCCCACCAGGATGAAGTCGGCGGCGTGGCTGACCGAAACGCCTTCCCGTTCCACGTAGTTCCGGCCCATGGCCGCCGCGTCCAGCAGCACGTCCACCAGGTGGTCGTTGAGAAGGTTGACCTCGTCGATGTAGAGGATACCCCGGTGGGTGGCGGCGATCAGGCCGGGCTCGAAGCTGCGGGCGCCTGTCTTGATGGCCTGCTCGATGTCCAGAGACCCCACCAGCCGGTCCTCAGTCGCGCCCACCGGCAGTTCCACGATGCGCACTTGCCGGGTCACCACCGGGTTGTCATTGCTCCCCGACAGGCACCACTGGCAAAGGCCCTGCCGGGCGTCAGGGGCGCAGCTATAGGGGCAACCCTGGAGGACGGAGACCTCCGGAAGGAGGGCAGCCAGGGAGCGCACCGCCGTGGACTTGGCGGTCCCCTTCTTGCCGCGGACCAGCACCCCACCGATCTTGGGGTTGACGGCGTTGAGCAACAGGGCCCGCTTCATCGCGGTCTGCCCGACTATGGCGGTGAAGGGGAAACGG
>CAYOAF010000214.1:0-4485 GCA_964401855.1 uncultured Dehalococcoidia bacterium | reverse complement strand
CCGGACCGGGCCACGTCCGCACCGGTCAAGACGTTGAACAGGGTACTCTTGCCGGCGTTGGTGTATCCCACCAAGGCGATCACAGGGACCTCCCTGGCCCGCCGTCGACTGCGGTGCAAAGCCCTGTTCTGTCGGACTTCTTCCAGCTCCCGTCGCAGGCGCTGGATCCTTCGGCCAATGAGGTGGCGGTCAGTCTCTATCTGCGTCTCGCCGGGCCCGCGGGTGCCGATGCCGCCGCCCAGGCGCTCAAGGTGGGACCACTGGCCGGCCAGACGGGGGAGCAAGTACTTGTGTTGGGCCAGCTCCACCTGAAGTTGGCCCTCATAGGTGCGGGCGTGCCGGGCAAAAACGTCCAGAATCAGGGCGGTGCGGTCGATGACCTTGGCGGCCAGGGCCTCTTCCAGGCTGCGCTGCTGGCTCGGCGTGAGTTCGTCGTCGAATATGACGGTGTCGGCCTCTAGCTGCTCTGCCCGCTCCCTGACCTCCTGGATCTTGCCCTTGCCCAGGTAGAGGGAGGTCAACCGATTGGCCCGCTGGCTGATCCTTCCCACCACCAGGGCGCCGACGGTCCGAGCCAGGTAGTCCAGCTCGTCCAAGGTGTCGTCCAGGCTCCAGAGATGGGTCCGGCCCTTCAACTCCACCGCGACCAGGATGGCCCGCTCCGGACCGGGCTCCGTGGATACCGTATCCTTCCCGATGGGCTCAGCCTCCCTTTGGCGGCGGGACCTGCCAGGTTTCCAGCCGCCGGCACCCCGTTTCCACCCGTTCGTCAGGCGTGGTCAAGGAAAAGCGGATGTACCCCTCCCCGTATTGGCCGTAGCTGGAGCCCGGAGTCACCACAATGTCGATATCTTCCAGCAGCCGGGCCGCGAACTCGGCGGAGGTGAACCCCTCGGGCACACTGGCCCAGACGTACAGGCTGGCCCGAGGCACCGCCACCTGCAATCCAAGCTTGCGGAGGGTGCCGACAACACGGTCTCGCCGCCGCTGGTAGATGGCCACGTTCTCTTCGACCCAGTCCTGGGGGCCGGTCAAGGCTTCGATGGCCATTTCCTGAATGGCCCCGGGGATGCCCGAGTCCAGATTGGCCTTGACTTGGAAGAGGGCCTTTATCATGTCGGCGTTGCCCGCCACCATGCCGATGCGCCAGCCGGTCATGTTGTAGGTCTTGGAGAGGGAGTGGAACTCCAGCCCTATCTCCTTCGAACCCTCCACCTGAAGGAAGCTGGTGGCCCGGTAGCCGTCGTAGCCCACCTCGCTGTAGGCGGCGTCGTGAAGCAGGGCGATGTCGTTGTCGCGGCAAAACGCGATGGCGGCGGCGAAGTTCTCATTGGTAGCCACGGCGCTGGTGGGGTTGTTGGGGTAGTTGAGCCACATGATTTTGGCGGCGCGGGCCACGTCGGATGGAATGGCGTCCAGATCCGGAAGCCAGCCGTTCCGCTCGTAGAGGGGCATGACATGGCTCTCGGCGCCGGCGAACATGGTGCCCACCGCGTAGACCGGGTAGGCAGGATCGGGCACCAGGGCCAGGTCGCCGGGGTCCAGGACACAGAAAGCCGCGTGGCCGATGCCTTCCTTGGCTCCGATGAGGGGCAGCACCTCTTTGTCCGGGTCCAGCTTGACGCCGAAGCGCTGGCCGTACCAGCCGGCCACGGCCCGCCGGAAGTCCGCCGTGCCGTCAGTCTCCGGATACCGGTGGTTGACCGGAGCCTGGGATGCGGCCACCAGCCGGTCAATAACCGGCTGCGGCGTCGGGATGTCGGGGTCGCCGATGCCGAAGGTGACCACGTCGGCCCCGGCGGCCCGTTTGGCTGCGATAATCCGGGAGATCTCCACGAAGGGATAGGGGGACAGCTTATCCAGCCGGCTAGAGAATTTCATAAAAGATAAACCTTTTCTTATGCCAGGATATCTGACCTTCGGCCACCTCCGGGCCGAGGGTTGGAAACAGGACCTGCAGCTTGGCTTGGTCTGAATCCGGCAGGTACAAGACCACTCCGGCAGAATCCACCCTGCCGGGTCATTCTTTCCACTCGCCGGAGAAGACCTCTTCCGCCGGGCCCTCCAGGTACACCTCTCCCTGTCCGTCCCAGTCGATATTCAGGGTGCCGCCGGGCAAGGTTATGTCAAGCCGACCCCGGCTGGACCTCCGCAGCCAGGTGGCGACGGCGACGGCGCAGGCCCCGGTGCCGCAGGCCATGGTCTCTCCGGAGCCCCGCTCCCAGACCCGGGCGGTCACCTGCCCGCCACCGTTCAGGTTCGCCACCTCGAAGTTGACGCGGTCGGGGAACATGGGATGATGCTCGACCTTTGGGCCGATGGTGTGCAATGGGAACTCGGCCACCGGCTGCTCCATGAACACGACGGCGTGGGGGTTGCCCATGGAGACGAAGGTCAACGGCAGTTGGAGGCCGTCCATCTCGAAGGGGTAGTCGGTCACCGGTCCTCCCCTACTCCCGGACGGCCCGTCCAAGGTCACGGGCAGGTCATGAGGATGCAGGCCGGGCCGGCCCATGGAAACCCTGGCGCAGGTGACGCGGCCTTCATCGTAAACCGGCAAGATGGTGCGGATGCCGGCCAGGGTCTCGACCCCGAGGCTTTCGACTCCCGATGGGACGATGCCGCGCTCGATGGCGTATTTGGCGAAGCAGCGGATGCCGTTGCCGCACATCTCGCCTTCCGAGCCGTCGGCGTTGAACATTCGCATTTTGAGGTCGGCCACGCCGGAGTCTAGGACCAGGATAATTCCATCGCCGCCGATGCCGAAATGGCGGTCGCTCATCCGGCGAGACAGGCCAGGCCAGTCCTCATTCAGGCCACGGGCATCGATGTAAACGTAATCGTTGCCGGCGCCGTGCATCTTGGTGAATCTCATCGGCCGGGCTCCTTGCTGGGTGTGCCCATTGTATCATAGGGGCCGGATAGTAACTCCGCGGCCAAATGCGCCGCGCCGGCCTCCAAACCGGGCCCCGAGGCATCCAACCACCGGATCCGCTCATCGTCCGGCTTGAACCAGGAGTGCTGGCGCCGGACCAGACGGTGAGTCTGGTACTTGGTCCTCTGCACCGCCTCGTCCAGGGTAATCTCGCCAGCCAGGTGTTGGCCCAGTTCCCGGTATCCGGGGCTAGCCAAGGGGCCATGCCCCATCCGGTACCCCCTGGCAGCCAGGCTCCGGACTTCCTCCAGCAGACCGGCCTCCAGCATCCGGTCCACCCGGAGGTCGATTCGCCGGTAAAGTTCCTCCCGGTCCAGGGTCAGCCCGATCATCAGCACGTTTTCCATCGGCCGGGTCCGACTCTGGAGGTCTGAGGCTGCACGTTGCGGTGAGCGGCAGACCTCCAACGCGCGGATCACTCGGCGCACGTTCCGAGGGTCCAGCTGGGCGGCCCGCTTGGGATCGGCCTCTTGCAACTGCCGGTAGAGGGGCATCGGGCCATGGAGGCCGGCCTCCCGTTGTTTCTCCTGGCGGAAGGCGGGATCGGGCGGGATTTCAGGAACCTGCCACCCCTCGACCAAGGCCCAAACGTATTGCCCGGACCCTCCCGCCACCACCGGGAGGCAGCCTCGGCTCTGGGTGTCCCGAATACTGGCTCGGGCCAGGGACAGGAACGTTGCCAGGTCGAAGTTGTCGATGGGGTCCACGAAATCCAGCAGGTGGTGAGGCGCCCGGGATCGCTCTTCAGGAGAGGGCTTCGCCGTCCCGACATCCATATACCGGTAGACCTGGCGGCTGTCAGCGTTGATTATCTCGCCGTGAAACCGCCGGGCCAGGGCCACCGCCAGCCCTGTTTTGCCCACGGCGGTAGGGCCGACAATGAAGAGGACGGGTGGGGAAATCGGTGGCACTTCATATGGAAGCGGAGCGTGATTTTGAGGACTCTAGCACCGGCGATTCACACTCTATGGGAACTGAGGTCGGGTTCCCAGGTGTTGGTGTCGAACTCTTGCAAGAAGGCGTAATAGTCCTTATCGCCAACCCAACGCTTCTCAACTGCTCGAACCTCAGCCACCGCATCCAGGGCGCGGCTAAATTTTCTTAATTTGGTCTCTTCCGGAGAGTTACCGAGGACCGCTTGCCATAGCTCTTCAGATGAGAAGGCCAACTCCCGATTTCTAGCCAGCAACTCACAAACCTGACGCACCCAATTCTCCATCTCTTGGTCAATGCCCATTTCGAATTGGCGCTCCGACAATGGCATATCCGTTACTCCCTCAGAAAGCCTAGCCTTCTCTTTCGCATATTATACCATTGCTGCCCCTCAATCTCATTCTTCCGAACTCGCTGCTGAGCAACCAAGGCCTCCAAGGCTTGCACGATATCATCTATAGCGGCTTGTCTCCCCTCAATGTCCATGAGCAACTGACGTACTTCCTCAGCGGTGGAAGCCTGGTCTGCCAATCCTCTCAGTGTTGGCAACCAGCACAAATGGGACAGTTTGGGACCCGAGAGATCAGGGGTGTGGAAGAGCCTGGGTGGACTCCTTG
>CAYOAF010000213.1:0-16590 GCA_964401855.1 uncultured Dehalococcoidia bacterium | reverse complement strand
TCGACGGTTCGCAATCGGATGACAAGCCAGATGAATAAAGGTGCCGCAAAAGGGCCGAGGACATCCCAACAAGTAGACCTTTCGGTAGACCTGGCACCCCGAAACCAGCACCACCTACGGATTCCCAGCCCGGTGATGATCGCCGCCGGAACCTTTGGTTACGACGGGTTTGGCCGGGGGATGCCCGCCGAATTGGACTTGAGCCTGTTGGGGGCCGTGATACCCAAGACGGTCACCCGCCATCCCCGGGAGGGCAACCCAGAGCCGCGCTGGTATCCGAAATCCTACCGCCGGGCGTTTGCGGCCGGGGAATTCGTTTTCCTCAACTCCGTCGGCCTGGCCAACCCGGGTATCGAGGCCGCTCTCTCCGACGCAGCCCCTCAGTGGGCCGGGCTGGGTACCACCGTGGTGCTCAGCCTGGCCGGTGAGAGCGTGAAGGAATTCAGCGAGATGACGGCCATGACCCAGGGTGCCGCCGGGTTCCAGGCCCTGGAGATCAACCTGAGTTGCCCTAACGTCGAGAACGGCGCCATGTTCAGCCATAGCGCCAAGCTCGCGGCGGAGGCAGTGGGGGCCGTGAGGGCAAAAACCGGCCTGCCGGTGCTGGCAAAGCTGGCGCCCAACGTGCCTGACATCACCGAGATCGCCCGGGCGGCCGTGGATGCTGGGGCCGACGCCCTGACCATCGCCAACACTATCCCGGCGATGAGCATCGACGTGGAGACCAGGCAGCCGGTGCTCGGCGCCGGCGCTGGCGGCCTTTCCGGCCATGGACTGCGGCCGGTATCGATCGCTCTGGTGTACCGCACCGCGCAGGCCGTGGACGTGCCGATTATCGGCTGCGGGGGCATTTTCGAAGCTGCCCACGCCGTGGAGTACCTCCTTGCCGGCGCCATGGCGGTCCAGGTGGGCAGCGCCAACCTGGTCGACATGGGGGCTCCTTTCCGCATCTTGGAAGGGCTCCGGGAATACCTGGAGCAGGCGGGGGTGTGCCACGTGGGAGAACTGACCGGCGCCGTACGGGCTGGGGCTACCGCTTAACAGCAGGCACGGCGCGGCCCGCGGCTATGACCGTGCGATGCGGCCCAAGGCGAAGGCCCAGAGCCTTGTCTCCGCGGATCTCCGGTATGCGCCGAAGCTTTTCACCCTCTTTGTTCAGAAATCCCTGTGTTGGTGGGCAGATTGTGGCAGCAGATTTATGAATGGGCATTGACATCGGCAGAAAAAACGGTATCATCAATAACGGTGATTAGTTCGCGTCTGTTTTACGGGTATTACTGGTTGTTTACCGGCTCCAGTGCTGGCGGTCGAGGTTCGGTGTCCGAAGCCAGTTGACCTAAAACAGGATTCGTGGAGACACCGAGACCCCAACCGGCAGCGGTTGGGGTGTTTTGTTTTCTGAGGTAAACATGCCGGCCAAGAGGAGGATGGGTACTCCGGCTGGCCCTCCGGGGGCCGGTAGACGGCGATAGCACGAAACCAGGGGGAATTAAGACATGCAGCCATCAGCCGCAAGAGACGTACACATCTGGAGCACGGTGCCTCTCATCACGCCATTGAAGCTTGTCTCCAAGCTGCAGGTCAGCCCGCGAGCGGAGCATACCGTGCTAGCCGGCCGGCAGCAACTCCGAAATGTCTTGAATGGCTTGGAACCAAGGTTCATGATGGTCGTCGGGCCATGCTCGATCCATGACGAGGAAGCGGCCCTGGAGTACGCGGGGCGGCTTCTGGACTGCTCCAAGAAGCTAAGTTCCCGGTTGCTGATAGTGATGCGCGTCTATTTTGAAAAGCCGCGGACAACGGTGGGCTGGAAGGGATTCATCTACGACCCCCACCTGGACGACAGCTTTGATATGGAGACCGGCATATACCGGGCCCGTTCTCTACTGTTGAAGCTCAGCGAGATGGGCATGCACGTAGGCTCGGAGTTCCTCGACCCTGTGGTGCCCCAGTATCTGGCGGACCTGGTAACCTGGGCGACCATTGGCGCCCGAACCACCGAAAGTCAAACTCACCGCCAGATGGCCAGCGGGCTGAGTATGCCGGTAGGGTTCAAGAACGGCACCGATGGAAACGCGCAGATAGCAGTCGATGCGGCGGTTTCCGCCCGTTCCAGCCAAGCTTTTCTCGGCCTCGACCACGAAGGCCGAACCGCAATCATCCGCACCACCGGCAACCCGGACGGGCACCTCGTGCTCCGGGGTGGCCACAAAGGACCGAACTACGGCGTGGAGGCCATCGCCGAGGCCAAGAAGCAACTCCTTGCGGCGGGTGTTCGCTCCCAGCTCATGGTGGACTGCAGCCACGGCAATTCCTATAAAGAGTATTCCAAGCAGGCCACAGCCCTCAAATCCGTGGTGGAGCAGCGCGTAGCCGGCAACACCGACATCATCGGCTGCATGCTGGAGAGCCACCTGAACGCGGGCAACCAGAAACTAAATGGAAACCCATCCCAATTGAAATATGGCGTCTCGATCACCGACGCCTGCATTGGGTGGGAAGAGACTGAGGGGCTGCTGAACTGGACCTACAAGAGATTTGGCCAGGTTGCTTGAACCTTTCCCGTGGCCCAGGAACCACCGGTACTGAGTCAACTTGGTTCCTACAGGATGTCGTTCTGGGGAGTCCTTCCACGGAACTACAATGAAGAATCTCAGCGTAACAACGAGATTCTTCGCGGAGTTAATCCTGAGCCAAGCCGAAAGGCTCAGAGTGACACGATGCAAGAAACAAGCTGACTGAGTACTGGTTCAGATATGAAACCCGTTCCACCGAAGCCAAGATAAACTCTTCGCCCGCCCTCCTTCCACGGCGGGGTTACGGCGCCTCCCACCGGTCCGGCAGAAGCTTATTCCAGGGCACTGGCCCGGCAAACCGTCCGCACTTGGCCATTTGGGCCAGTGTGCAGGCGCCGCCTTCTTTCGCTACAATAGAGATGATGTCTATTGTTCGTTCAAGGCAATCTCCCCGGGTGTTGCCGACAGGGGAGCCGGCGGCGTCGCCGGGCGGTAGGGCCTCACACTCGGGGACCCAGCCAGCCCGGCCAATGGGGAAACACCTCATCATCATGATCGTTCCCTCGCCTGCCGGCCCATGACAGCGCCCGTTGGGCGGGATCCCGCAATAGGTGGTGACATGCATGGTTTCCGTGTTGCACAAATTGCTCGGCGACAGCAATGAGAAAGCTCTCAAGAAGCTCTATCCCCTCCGCGACGATGTAAACGCCAGGGAATCGGAGTTTGAAGGGCTGACCGATGCCCAGCTCCGAGAGAAGACCGACGAGTTCAAGGGCCGGCTAGAGGCCAAGGAAACGTTGGACGACCTGCTCCCGGAGGCCTTCGCCGTGGTGCGGGAGATGGCCAAGCGCCGCCTGGGCCAACGCCATTACGATACCCAGCTAATCGGCGGCGCGGTCCTCCACCGCGGCGAAATAGCCGAAATGAAGACCGGTGAAGGCAAGACCCTGGTGGCCACCCTGGCAGTGTACCTCAACGCCCTGTCCGAGCGCGGCGTCCACGTCGTTACCGTCAACGATTACCTAGCCCGGCGCGATCCGGTGTGGATGGGGCCAATTTACCACGGGCTGGGTCTATCGGTGGCATGCCTGCAACACGATGCAGCCTATATCTATGATTCAGAGCTTGCTGAGTCACCTTCGGGCATGAAGTGCCTTCGTCCGGTCAGCCGGGCCGAGGCGTACCGGGCCGACATTACCTACGGCACCAACAACGAGTTTGGTTTCGATTACCTTCGGGATAATATGGCGCTGGACCTGTCCCAACGGGTGCAACTGGAACTTCACTACGCCATCGTGGACGAAGTGGACAACATCCTCATCGATGAAGCCCGCACCCCGCTGATCATCAGCGGCCCGGCCGAGGAGCCGGTCCAACAATACTACGTCTTCGCCAAGCTGGTCCCTCGGCTCCAACTGGAAGAAGACTATACCATCGACGATCGTACCCGGAGCATCTCCTTAACCCAGGAAGGCATCTCCAAGATGGAGCGCTGGACCAAAGTGGGAAACCTCTACGACCCGGAAAATTTCCATCTGGTGCACTACATCGAGAACGCCCTCACCGCCCAGGTGATGAAACAGGTGAACAAGGACTACGTGGTGCGCGATGGCGAAATCGTCATCGTAGACGAGTTCACCGGCCGGCTGCAGTTCGGCCGCCGCTGGTCCGACGGGCTGCACCAGGCGGTGGAGGCCAAGGAAGGTCAGAAAATCCAGCGGGAGAGCATCACCTACGCCACCATCACCCTGCAAAACTACTTCCGCATGTACGACAAGCTGGCCGGCATGACCGGCACCGCCGAGACCGAGGCGGACGAGTTTCTCAAGATCTACGGCCTCGACGTAACGGTGGCGCCCACCAACCTGCCATTGGTACGGGACGAAAGAGCGGACCTAGTGTTCCAGACCGAAGAAGCCAAGTGGCGGGTGGTGACCAATGATATTGCGGAGCTACACGAGCAGGCCCGTCCGGTACTGGTGGGCACCACGTCCATCGAGGCGTCGGAGCGGCTTAGCGACCGGCTGAACCGCCGGGGCGTCCCTCACCAGGTGCTGAACGCCAAGAACCACGAACACGAGGCAACCATCGTGGCCCAGGCGGGTCGGCTGGGCGCGGTAACCGTGTCCACCAACATGGCCGGCCGGGGGACCGACATCATCTTGGGCGGCAGCAACACCAACCGCGCTGACTGGCAAGCCGAGCACGATAAAGTGATCCAGCTGGGCGGGCTGCACGTTATCGGCACTGACCACCACGACGCCAGGCGCATCGATAACCAGCTCCGCGGCCGCGCCGGCCGGCAAGGAGACCCCGGCAGCTCCCAGTTCTACGTCTCACTGGAGGATGACCTGATGCGCCGCTTCGGCGGCGAGCGGATCAAGACCATCATGGGCTGGACCGGGCTTGACAAGGACACCTCCATCGAAAACCGGATGATTACCAAGTCCATCGGCAGCGCCCAGGTCAAGGTGGAGGGCTACCACTTTGACATGCGCAAGCACCTGCTGGAATTTGACGACGTGTTGAACAAGCAACGGGAGGTGATATACGGCGACCGGGTTCAAATCGTGGCCGGGGAAACCCTCAAGGAGCGGATTCTCCAGATGATGCGCCAGGAGTTCCAGGAAATGATGCGCCGCTTCCTGGCCAGCCGCCACGCCGACGATTGGGACGTGCCGGGCTTCCTCGACGAACTCGGACAGGTCTGCCCCGTGCCCGAAGACCTGGACGCCGAAGATAAGGTCTACCAGTGGAGTCGGGATGCTATCTGGGAGAAGCTATCCGAGCATGCGGAGACGGCCTACGCCTCTCGGGAGGCGGCAATCGGGTCCGACCAGATGCGGATATTGGAGAGATTGCTGCTACTCCGGTCCATCGACACCCACTGGGTCAACCATCTGACCGCCATGGAAAACCTGCGCACCGGGATCGGCCTTCACGCCTACGGCCAGCGGGACCCTTTAGTGATGTACCGCACCGAGGGCCACAAGATGTTCCAGGACCTGTTGAGCCGCCTGCAATACGATGTGGTGCACACCCTGCTCCATGTGACCGTGACCCAGCAACCGGCCAGCGGAGGCCGCAGGCCCAGTCCCGCCGCCAAGGCCAAGGCCAGCCCGATGCAGGCTGTTCTAGCCAAGGGCCGTGAAGCGGCGGCAATCGGCGCCGCAAAGGTCGGCCGCAACACTCCGTGCACCTGCGGCAGCGGCAAGAAGTACAAACGCTGCCACGGCGCCAACGTTTGAGGTCCTGCCGGTGCACCAAGATTTGAATGCCGTCATAGGGGCGGGTTTAGAAACCGCCCCCCCTGCCTGGGATTCCTAGAAAGGCCCTTGGCCAGGCGCCAGTGTACTGTCTCGCAAACAGCCTCATAGCGGCGAAATTGTGCGACAATCTCTCCCCGCAATCGTCTTTCCGGCGAAGGCCGGAATTCGGAGAAGCGTTGACTGGATCCCGGCCTCCGCCGGGATGACGGACCGGGTATCAAACCATCCACGAGATACTAGACCAGGGGAAGAGCCGCGCTCAGTCTTTCTTGCCGAAGATCCGGGAAAAGAACGACGGATTGGGCGACGGCGGCTCCATGGGCTGCTCCGGCAGGTACTTCTCCGAGTCCTTGTCAAAGGCAATCTTGCAGCCGGGCGCGCAGAAGTAGTAGCTGGTGCCCTGGTACTCGCTCTGCCCGCCCGAGGGGTTCTCCGTGTCCACATCCATCTTGCATATGGGGTCGATAGCTGTCGCCATGTCGGTTTCCTCCGATGATTCGGGGTCGTTGGGAAAGGCACATGGGGGACCCGTCCTAAAGAACCTTGATTCGCCGCAGGCACAGGGAATTGGTTACCACGGTAACTGAGCTGAAGGCCATGGCCAAGGCCGCCAGCACTGGGTTCAGGAACCCCTGGCCGCCGAAGAAGAAGTCCAGACTGCCGGGGACGCCGCCCACGGCCTGGAACAACGGGTACAGGGCCCCGGCCGCCACCGGGATCAGCATCACATTGTAAAAGAAGGCCCAGAACAGGTTCTGTTTGACCGTCCGGATGGTCTGGCGGCTCAGGTTGATCGCGGTGATCACGCCCCCAACGTCACCTCGCATCAGGGTGATATCCGCCGACTCCATGGCCACGTCGGTGCCCGTCCCCATCGCCAGCCCCACGTCCGCCTGGACCAGGGCGGGAGCGTCGTTGATGCCATCGCCCACCATGGCCACCACTTTCCCTTCGGACTGGAGCCGGCGCACCACCGCCGCCTTGTCCTGGGGCAACACCTCGGCCTCCACCCGGTCCACGCCCAGCTGCTCGCCGATAGCCCTGGCAGTTTGAGCATTGTCACCGGTCAGCATCACCACTTCCAACCCCATCCGCTGCAATCGGGCCACGCCGTCCCGAGAAGTCGGTTTCAGGGTGTCGGCCACGGCGATGATGCCCAGGGCGGTGTTGCCGGCCGCCAGGAACATGGGCGTCTTGCCCTGGAGGGCCAATTCATGCGCCGTTTCGGTCAGGCCGTTTAGCTGGATCTTGCAGGCTTCCATGAAGGCCTGATTGCCGAATTGCAAGACGCGGCCGTCGATTTGGGCCTCGATTCCGAGCCCGGGAATCGCCCGGAAATGGTCCGCCGGCTTTAGCTCTAGGTCCCGCGCCTGGGCCTCCAGGACGACGGCCTCGCCCAGAGGGTGTTCCGAACCCCGCTCCGCCGAGGCCGCCAGCCGCAGCAACTCACTCTCGGACGTGCCCGCGGCGACCACGTCGGTGACCACCGGCTTCCCAGTGGTCAGAGTGCCGGTTTTGTCCAGCACCACTACGTTGACCCGATGGGCGATCTCCAGGGCCTCAGCGCCCCGGATCAGCACTCCAAGTTCGGCCCCCTTGCCGGTGCCCACGATAATGGCGGTAGGGGTGGCCAGGCCGAGGGCACAGGGACAGGCGATAATCAGCACTGCCACGAACACCAGGGTGGCGAAGGTCAATGCCGGGGCTGGGCCCAGCAGCATCCAGAACAAGAAGGCGGCCAAGGCGGTAACGATTACGGCGGGCACGAAGTAGGCCGCCACCTGGTCGGCCAGCCGCTGGATCGGGGCCTTGGAGCCTTGAGCTTCCTCCACCAGGCGGATAATCTGGGCCAGCACCGTGTCCCGTCCGACCTTGGTGGCGCGGAACTGGAAAGAGCCGTGCTTGTTGAGCGTGGCGCCGTAGACCACCTGGCCAGGCTGTTTGTCCACCGGCATGCTCTCACCGGTGAGCATCGACTCGTCAACGCCGGAATAGCCCTCGGTCACCTCGCCGTCCACCGGGAGCTTCTCTCCGGGCCGCACCAGGATAACGTCCCCGATGACCACCGACTCGATCAGAACGTCCACCTCCCCGCCATCGCGGACCAGGCAGGCGGTACTGGGACGCAAGCCAATGAGCCGCCGGATGGCCTCCGAGGTCTTGCCTTTGGCCCGCGCCTCCAGCCAGCGGCCCAGCATGATCAGGGCGATGATTAGCGCCGCCGTATCGAAGTAGACCGCAGTCCCGATCCCGTTGTCCTCCAACACTTGGGGCGCCAGCGCGTCCAGCAACACCACGGCCACACTGTAGGCATAAGCGGTGCTGATGCCCATGGCGATCAGCGTGTGCATGTTGGCGCGCCGGTGCCGCAGGGCCGGTACTCCGGAGGAGTAGAACATCCAGCCGGCCCAAAACTGGATTGGCGTGGCCAGGGCCCAGAGCAAGAACGGGTAGAACCCGCGCCCCATGAAAGAATCGACCCAGGGTAAAGCATCGAAAGTTCCCAGAAAAAGGAGGATGGCACCGGCGGCGGCAAACACCACTCGGTTCTGCAAGGCGCGGATCTCCTTGACCTTGGCCAGTCTATCCAACTCTTCCCGGGTGCTCCCGGTGTCCGCGTCCAGCCCTTCCACCCGGTATCCTGCTTCCTCGACCGCCCGGCTCAGGTCCTCCAACGCGGCGAAGCCCGCGACGTACTCCACCGTGGCCTTTTCGGTAGCCAGGTTGACATTGGCCCCGGACACCCCGGCTACCCTTTTTAGGGCCGACTCGACGTGGGCGACACAGGAGGCGCAAGTCATACCGCCCACGTTCAGCGTCATCCGAGACGTGGCGACATTGTACCCGGCCTGGGCCACGGCCTCGCGAAGCCTCTCGAACGGCACCTCCCGGTCGCCAAATTCCACGGCGGCTTTCCCGGTGGCCAGGTTTACGCTGACGCCGGAGACCCCCGGGACCTCCTTGAGGGCCGCTTCCACATGGCCCACGCAGGAAGCGCAGGTGATCCCCTCCACCGGCAGGATTACGCGTTCAGCTTGACGAGACCCAGCAGCCATATGCGAACCTCAATCCCGAACCGCTTCGGTCATTTGTTGGCGAGAATGTACAGGTCTCTCAACTCGTCGAGCACCTGGTCCTCGCGCCCTGCCCTGATCCCTTCCACCACACAGGAGTGCAGGTGGCCCTCCAACAAAATGCCCTCGATCTTCTCGATGGCCCGCCTCACCGCATAGGTCTGCTTGAGTATGTCGACGCAATACTTGTCCTCCTCCAGCATCTTTCGAATGCCGGAAAGGTGCCCCTCGATGTAACTCAGCCGCTTCAGCGCATCCACTTTGTTCTCGGATAACATGTTGCTGTTCCTCAACTCTTCAGACCCACACCCCCCGGGCAGGGGTCTACATCCGACTATATTCTTATATTGGCCGGACGTCAATCCCGAGTCACCCTCGCTTCGTTTCTTAATACAATCGAAGAAACTCAGAGTTGCAATGAGGTCCTTCGTCGCTCCGCTCCTCAAAATGACATCCTACCGAAACGAGGTTGACTGGGTATTAGGGTGTTGGCGGTTCTCAGCCGCCCCCAAAAGCGGCCCCTCGAACAGACCTTGCTTCGTTGAGGGCCTCCCCTTTCTTGAATAGGGGTTTGAAGGCGCTGGGGGCAAAGCCCCGCGCGCCTTCAAGCGCTATTAGATGGATGGGCGGGAAGGTGAAACTCAGTATAGCCGTGGATCGAGGGCTGCCGCTCCGGCCCTCCCTGTGTTAAAGTACGGCAACTGACGGGCAGGAGGAGTACCGTGACGATCGGCTGGGCCATAGTGAGCACCGGGTCCCATGCGGAGAATAGAATCGCCCCTGCCATCGGCGCCGCCCGGGCGGCGGAGCTGGTGGCGGTGTGCAGCCGCGACCAGGGCCGCGCTGAAGAGTTTGCCGGGAAGCACGGGGCCAAGGCCGCTTACCATTCCGTGGAAGACATGGTCCGAGACTCCCGGGTGGACGCGGTATTCATTGTTTCGCCCAACTCGTTACACGCCCGCCACACCTTCCTGGCGGCCCAGGCGGGCAAGCATGTGATGTGTGAGAAGCCGATGGCCACCACGCTGGAGGACGCCCTGGAGATGGTGCGCCGGTGCCGGGCCGGCGGGGTCAAACTGGGCATGGGCTTCGAACTCAGGCAACACCCCGCCCACATTCTCGCTCGCGACGTGATCGCCCAAGGGGCCTTGGGCCGGATAGGGCTGGCCCAGGGGTTATGGGGCTCAGGGGTCCGGGGCAACGACAAGCCGGCGCCCCGTACGGGCGCCCAGCTTTGGTGGGAGCAGCCGGAGATGGTCGGCGGCGCCTCCCCGATGATGGGCATGGGGGTTCACGTGGTGGACCTGCTGCGGTTCCTTTTGGGCCAGAACGTGACCGAGGTCGCGGCCATCACCGACGGCCAGACCGAGCAGCAACCCTTGGAGCGCCTGGTCACCATGCTGCTCCGCCTTGACGGCGGGACCATAGCCACCCTGTGCACCGGGCGGCTCCTTCCCGACCCGCGCAACGACATCAGCGTCTATGGCACCGGCGGCCGGGCCGCGGGCAAGTCGACGCTATACGCCGCCCGCCAGGGTGAGGTGGAGATAGTCAGCGCAACGGTCAACCATACGGAGGCCTACCCCGAAAACCTGATGCCCAACTTCGTCGACATGCTGGAGGACTTTCAGGAGGCTGTCGAGAAGGACCGGGACCCGGCGGCCACAGGCGAGGACGGTGCGCACGTTGTCCAGGTGACGCTGGCGATGATCGAGTCGGCCCGCACCGGGCGCAGGATCGCCCTCGAGCCCCTGAAGTTCTAGCCTGGTGCCCCGTCCACGGTTCGATACCCGGTCCGTTGGGCCCAGCTTCTACGGGGCGAAGCGGCCGGGTTAACCCGCTCCACCGCCGAGGGCGGGAAGGAAATGGACCTCGCTGCTTTCCTTGACCGGCCCCAGCAACCCCAACTGGCTGGTCTCGCCATCGACAATCACGGCGATACCCAGCAGGAGATCGTCCAACTCTTCATCGCAGAGCCGCGCCTTGGTCCCGGGGAACTCCTTCTCCAAGTTGTTGACGATCTGCCGAATCGTTTCCCCGGCAACTTGGACTGTCTTTCGCCCTCCGGTCAGGCTTTGCATCCGAGGTGGTATCCATACTTCCGCCATGTGGCCGCCTATATATCGTTGTGCCGGTCCCTACCGCCCCCAGAGGGCATCCAGGACCCGGCCGGGGCTCATCGGTAATCGGTTCATACGGACGCCCACCGCCTTGTGGATGGCGTTGGATATCGCCGCCATCGGAGGGACGATGGGCACTTCACCCACACCCCGCACGCCATAGGGATGGCCCGGGTTGGCGACCTCGACGATGACCGTGTCGATCATGGGGAGGTCCAGGGTGGTGGGCATCCGGTAGTCCAGGAAGGTGCCATTCATCATGCCGCCCTGCTCGTTTAAGAAATACTCTTCATTGAGCGCCCAGCCAATGCCCTGGGTGACTCCTCCCTGAATCTGCCCGGCCACTATATCAGGGTGGACCGCCTTGCCAACGTCCTGAAGGGCGGTGTAGCGGAGGATGGTAACCTTGCCCGTCTCCGGATCCACCTCCACGTCCACGATGTGGGTTGCCAGGGCAGCGCCCACGCCCCCGGGATTAACGCCGGCGCGTCCCGTGATGGGGCCGCCGGTCCCGTTCTGCCGGGCGGCGACCTGTTTGAAGGTCAATCGCAACTCGGGGTCCGACTTGTGCCGGAGGACGCCGTCCCTGTACTCCACGTCTTCCTCCGGGATCTCCCATACCTTCGCCGCCCGCTGGATCATCTGCCGTTTCACGTCCTCACCGGCCTGGTACACGGCCCACCCCGTCTTGAAAGTGGCGCTGCTTCCCCCGCTGTTAGAAGTGAAGCCGATGGAGTCGGTGTCTGCCACCGAGGGCTTCACGTCTTCAACCTGGATGCCCAGGACCTCGGCGAGCTGCTGGGCCAGGGTCGTCCTGGTGCCGCTGAGGTCGACAGAGCCCTCCACCAGGCTGACGGTCCCGTCAGAATTGACGATTACCATCGCGCTGGCCGGGCCGGTGTTGTTGCGCCAGTAGCCGCTGGCCACGCCCCTGCCCCGGTTGGGCCCTTCCAGAGGCGCGGAGTAGTGGGGGTGAGCCTTAGCCGCCTGCAGGGTTTCCACGAAGCCGATGTGGGGGAAAACCGGACCGGTGGCCTGGCGGGTCCCTTCTTTGGAGCTGTTGAGCAGCCGGAAATCCAGCGGGTCCATCCCCAGCTTCTCACATAGCTGGTCGACGGCGGTCTCCATGGCGAAAGCGGAGACCGGGGAACCCGGGGCCCGGTAGGCCGCCGACTTGGGCCCGTTCACCACCACGTCGTACCCTTCCAGGCGGGCGTTGGGGATATCGTAGGCAGACATCATGCACACGCAGCCGGGGACCACCGGCGACCCCGGAAAGGCCCCGGCCTCGTAGATCAACTGGGCTTCCGCCGCGGTGATCCGTCCTTCTTTGGTGGCGCCGAGTTTGACTTTTATGTGGCTGGCGGAGGTTGGCCCCGAAGACTCGAAGACCTCCGTCCGGGTCATGGTCACCCTCACTGGGCGCCCGGTCTTGCGGGCCAAGACTGTCGCCACCGGCTCCACGTAGATGATGCTTTTGGCGCCGAACCCGCCTCCGACCTCCATGGGGATAACCTTGATCTTGGACGTAGGGATACCCAGGACCCAGCCGGTCATTTCCCGCACGGCGAAGTGGCCCTGGGTGCTGGACCAGATGGTCAGGTTGCCGTCGGTCTGCCACATGGCGGTGCCGGTATGGGGCTCGATGTACCCCTGGTGTACGGGGGAAGTGGAGGTCTCATGCTCGACGATAACGTCGGCCTCCGCGAACCCGTTTCCCACATCTCCCAGATGGAACCCGAAGTGGTTGGCGATGTTGGACCCCTCGCTGGGGTCGTCGTCGTCCAGGAGCCCACCCGCCCGCGCCGCCGGGTCGGTAAGGCTGGCGAGCCGCTCGTGCAAGAGGGGTGCGCCCTCTTTCATGGCCTCCTGGGCGTTCATCACCGGTGAGAGGACCTCGTAGTCCACGTCGATCAGGGCCAGCGCCTCCTGGGCGACGTGAAGGCTGGCCGCCGCCACCGCCGCGACGGCATGACCCTTGTAGAGCGCTTTCTCCCGGGCCATGATGTTCCTGCTCAGGAACCCCATGTTGTGTATCGACCCTTCGGCCAGGTCCGCGACCCGGCCCGAGACCTCCGGCAAGTCGGCGGAGGTGATGACCGCGTGAACTCCGGGCAGCGCCTCCGCCCGGCTGGTGTCGATGGACTTTATCCGGGCGTGGGCGTGGGGGCTACGAAGTATCTTGGCGTGCAGCATTCCGGGAAGGCTGGCGTCAACCCCGAAGCGGGCTCGTCCCGTTACTTTCTCGGCGCCATCGGGGCGAAGAGGGCTGCTGCCTACCACCCTGAATTCCTGATTGGACAAGACCATGTTGGGTTCATAATCCGGCATATGCTGCCTCTATGGCCGAGTTGACTCCCGGCATGACGACGGGGGTCTGCGGAATATGTTACCACAATCCGGGATCAGCCAAGGGTAGGGAGGCCTTCAGGAAGAGGGAGGGGCAAGCGGGGATTCGGTCGAGCCCGCGGGTCCGCCGGGGACGCGGTACTCCACGTCCTGCCCGACGTGCGGCGCCACCAGAGGTTGTCTCTGCCTGGCCCATTCAATGGGGCGCCAGGGGCGAGTGGGGAGGGGTTGGGGTTACCGCGGGCGCGCGCCCCGGCGGCGCATTTCCCCCCCGCGGCTATCCAACACTACGGCACTACGGCACTACGGCGCTCCAGCCGGAGCGGGTTTGACAACGGGCCGCGATCGCGGCGTTCAACTTGTCCATGCCAAAAGGCTTCCTGAGCACCGCTCCGACGACGGCGCCATGGTCCTCGCCGTCTTCGACTTTCATGTTCCAGCCGGTGGCCAGGATGATCGAAACAGCGGGACGAGCCTGATTCATACGGCGAGACACTTTCCACCCGTCGATCTCCGGCATTGCCAGGTCCGCAATTACCACGTCGAATTGCCGGTTCTTGAACACCTCGACCGCTTCTACCCCACCCAGGCAAACGGCCGTCCGGTGGCCGATGGATTCTAGGAGGGTCTGGGGCATCCCCGCCACCAGAGGCTCATCATCCGCCACCAGCACCTCAAGACAGCGTCGTTGCGTGCAGGGTTCACTGGTCCTGGCGACGGTCGACCGGTCTGGTTGGGCCGCAGGGAACCGGAGGGTAAACGTCGTTCCTCTTCCGGCCTCGCTATCCACCAACAGGGTGCCTCCTTGCTGGGTCACCAGATTGTATGCGATGCTCAAACCCAGACCTGAACTGGACGGACCTTTGGTGGTGAAGAAGGGATCAAAGATTCGCCTGAGATGCAGGGGATCGATCCCCGTGCCGTTATCCGCTATTTCCACCACCACGTCTCCACCCACGCTTCTGGTCCGCAAAGTGACCACGCCCCCTTCCGGCGCCGCGGCCACCGCATTGTCGATCAGATTGGTCAGTGTTTCCTAAGGTCGCCCAGATGCGCTTGGACCGGCGGAACCATCTGCAAGTCGGTCTCGATACGAATGCCGGCCCCGCCCTGACCAACGTCAATCTCGCGCAACGGTTCGGTCAATTCGGCAACGGCCCGGACCACGTCGTTGACTGAGACAAGGGTTAAGGTACCCCGGACAATGGGCCGGGCAAACAACTCGATTCGCCGGACCATCTCGGCGCACTCCTGAGCCTACTTCTGAATAGCGTCCAGGGCGTGCCGCTCCCCGCCATCCGGCTTCTCGGACTTGCCGAGCAGGTATTCGGCATAGCCAAGAATTACCGCCAGGTTGTTGTTGATGTCGTGGGCCACGCCGGAAGCGAGCCGGCCTCACCGCGTTCCTCTTCTCGGCCTGGTAAGCCTCCTCGGCTTTCTCATGGTGCGTGAGGTCACGGCCGATGGAGAGCAGGTGCTGGGCCTGCCGTCACTACCCAACACCGGGGAGATGCTGAATACGAGATTGCGGTTGCCCTCGGCGTCGGTTACGACGCCTTCAATGCCACTGATAGCCTCGAATTGCGGGGCCTGGTCAAGGGAGGAATTCCCATTCGCGTGACCGGCCTGTATCAGCCAGGGATATGGGAAAGGATGGCCGACGGCCTGCTCCTGGCGCAAGCCAGTCAACCGCAGCATGTTGTCGTTTACAACTCAATACTGCCCTGCGTGTCGGTAACCACCGCTGGGTCCGGCAGGGAATTGATCAGCCGGGTTAGGAGGTGTTCCCAGTCGGCAATAGGTTTTTAGGCATACCACCGCCATCATGTTCGCTGATTATCAATAAGTTTGCGATACCGGCCCGCAGGCGAACAGGGTACACCCCAGCCCATGCGTGCCATCGTCTCCAGCTTGACCCAGGGGGGGTTCTTGCCAATCTCTAGTGCCAGCCGCCGCCGGCGTATCGCCCGCCGCGGGATTTGCACAGCCTTCGGCGGTCACAACAGGCTCCGTTTTGAGACGGTTGGGGTCACGCCAAGAGTTCAAGGGGCTCCGGGCCCGCGCCCGGTTCGGTACCAGTAATCCCACGGCTCGCGGCGCTGGCGGCGTGGTGGCCAGATAGGTTGGTGGGTCAGCAACTTGTACACGGCGATGATCACCGCACCGGCCGCGACGCCACCAACGTGGGCGAAAAACGCAACGCTAACGGCGTTGGATAGGCCCAAGGAGAAGAGTGCCTGGATCAACTGCCAAAGGGACCACAATCCCAGCAATAACAAAGCTCGAAGCTCGATCACCGTGATGAAGTAGAAGATTATCAGGGCCTTGATGCGGTTGTAGGGATAGAGCAGCAAATAGGCCCCAACCACGCCTGAAACAGCCCCGCTGGCCCCTATCAACGGTGCCTGGGAGTGAGGGTCGACGACCATTTGGCTCAAGGCGGCGACGACGCCGGTCGCCAGGTAGAACAGCAGGTATTTTACGTGGCCCAAACGATTTTCAATGTTATCGCCGAGGACCCACAAAAACGCCATGTTGCCGGCAAAATGAAAGAAGCCGCCGTGAATGAACATGTAGGAGAAAACGGTGGCCCAGGTGGGAAGAGGCGTCTTGATATCTATGGTGGCGAAATTGACCTGCAGCGTGTCAAACGGCCGGTCGGCGGTTAGCTCCTCGGGAATGAATCCCCACTTGAAGAAAAAAACCGAGATATCAAGGTCGCCGCCGCCGCCCAGCAGGCCAAGCCCGCCGAGCAGCAACTCGTAGAGGAAAACCAGGGCGTTGAGGCCGAGGAGCACCACGTTGACCACAGGGAAGGAGCGACGCTCAACATCGGCATCAGCGAAGGGGATCAACGAGGGGCTGGCCCGTGGAGGTTACGCCGGATCTGACCCATGGTATCCGGGAACCGGCTGTTGCGCCGGAGGACCCTCAATGCGCCAGGTCCCCGGCGGTGTGTATGATGATTTCAGAGGCGGTCTGTCGCTGCACTTTGCCCATGTTCAGCGTTATGTGGTAGAGGCCCGGGTCATTGGGATGCACTTTGAAAAACTTGCGGAAAAAAGCCACCCTGGCCCGCTCTAACTCTTCCGCAACCTCCTCCGCCTCTTCGCGGTCCAGATGCTCCCGCTCCATCAAGGTCTGCGCCCTTACCTCCAGGGGAGCCAGCAGCCCCACGTGGATGACGCCCGGGATGTCGGCCAAGATGACGTTGGCTCCTCTGCCCAGGATCACCACGTCGCCCTTCTGGTGCAGGTCCTTT
>CAYOAF010000212.1:0-3528 GCA_964401855.1 uncultured Dehalococcoidia bacterium | reverse complement strand
GAAAAGCGGCGCTGGATATGGCCTTTGACTTGGGTGCCCAGACCCAGCCGGAAGCGGCCTTTCGAGAGTTCTTGCAGGTCCCGGCTGAGATAGGCCACGGCCATGGGGGAGCGAGGGAAGGCGATGGCCACCCGGGTCTCGAGGGTAACCCGAGAGGTGGCGGTAGCGGCTAGAGCCAGAGGCAGATAGGGGTCATGGGCGGTCTCATTGCTGGAGATGCCATCGAACCCCATCGATTCGGCCCAAGCGGCCTCAGCAGCCACCGCGCTAAGGTCTTTGGTCCCTAAACGGTGAAAAACGCGCATAACGCCCTCCATCATCGGTGATTGCCCCATATTGTAACGCTTCTCGGGCAGTCCGGCAGCCCGCTGCTGACAAGGCCGTGCATTCTCCCTGTTTCAAGGCGACGGCGACTACCGGCAGGTCAAACTGGAACAGTTCCTCCTGCGGCCCTTCGGGTCTTTTTCGAAGGTTGACTCCATGGGCCCGCAGCAAGGTCCTTCCCATGGTCAGCATCAGGTCGGCGTTTACCCAGCTCAAGGGAGCGCCTCCGCTGCCGGCGGCGCCGGATCTTGAAGCCGGGGGGCGGCAAACCGGCGGCCGGTTCACCGCACGCCGAGCCTATGGATATGCGGGGCTGTCCCCCTATCAGCGACGCCCAGACGCGCAAATCAGCGCCGGCAGCCACGGCCCGGGCGGCGCACCGGGCCAGGTAACCGATGGCCTGGGCCATTCTGGCCTAGTCCACCAGCACCGGCGGCAGGCCCTGCTCGCATTTGAACCGGGCCTGACATTGCCCGCTCTCGTCCGCCAAATCTGCCTCAACTATTTGGAACAGGCTTTCCACGGTGGCCTGCTCCAGATTGAGATTGACAGTGCCGAGTTCCTCTCCGGTGGCGTGGACCAGGTCATCTATCGCCCGGTTCAGCTCGTCGGCTTCGCGGTCTGTTGTTTTGAGAAACTCCCGGTACTCCGCGGGAGTCCAGGTGACATCGACTTGGAGCAACGTGTTGCTGTACCCCTTTATGGAACTGAGCGGCGAGCGAAGGGCATGGGCCGCGTCAATCAGCAACTCTTTACCCAATGGGTCCGGTCCCTGCTGGTCCAGGTCGCGGCATCCGTCCCAGTCCACACGCCGGCGGACGGGCCCGCCCGCCGGCGTGGCCGTTCGCCATCCGCGCCACCGTCCCCGGGTCCCGGCTCGATGCAACGGGCGGCTGCGCCCTGTGGAGCTGGCCAAGCCGGTAAGCCTGGCGCCGGGCGTGCCGGTGGAGGCAGTGGTACTGAAGCGCGAAGGGTATTTGGAAACCCAGCCAGTCCAGCACCCGGGCATCCTGGCCGGTAAACCCTCCACCCTGCCAGCGCCATAGGCTGATGTATCCCATTCCCTCGTGCCCATACTCGATCCTAGTATGGATACCAGCAGCGTCACTGTGCTCCGAGGCGCCCCCACCGGCGCTGGCGCCGGCGCCCGAGCCGGCCTTGAGGGAATGGATGTCTGATCCGTTTGGGTCTATCCAGGCCAGGGTGACACAGTCAAAGCGGACCAGCTTTTCAGTCGCCGATACGAAGGCTTCAAAGACCTCATCCAGGCGTTGGCTGGAAGCAAGAACACGCGTTATCTCGTTGGCGGTGGCCGTCTGCCCGGCTATTTCGACAAGCCGGGAGGTCCGCTTCGAGCTGGCAACAGGCGGCCCCAGCAGCGTGGCAGCGCGCCGGAGAAGGTCTTCATCGCCAGGGCCATAGGCATAGGGCAGCCAGTTCCCCAATGCGACGGCCCCGATCGTTTTCCCGCCGAACTCTATCGGGGTGATTACCGCTGCCCGTAGTGCCGAGCCGCCCATGAACTCCTGGCAGCCGCTCTGGGCGCATTCTTGGAGGTCGTTCACGATATAGCCCCGGTCGCTGGAAATCCCCGGCTGTCAGCCGGGGACGTTGAGAGGGCGAGCTTCATCAGGCTGGCCGCACTTGACTCCATGGCCAATCCGGTAAGCGCAGGTCAGCGGGTCAGCGTCCCGGCCGGCAAGGTAGATGGTAAGCCGCTGGTAGTCCACCAGTTTCTTGAGTTCGGCGGCGCAAGAGCTTGTACACCCGGTCAACCGGGACATTGGAACCCGCAAGCTCTCCGATCCGGTCGAAGGCCAGCCTCCCGAAAACGCTGCGGTCCACCCGGCTCTGCAGCCGGATATTTTCCAGGAGCATCGCCAGGTGCCGGGTGCTCTGCTGGACTAGGCGGCTTTCCCCTGGCCAAACGCCCGCGCCGGGCCTGCCGCAAAGCAATACCGCCCCCATGGTCCTTTCGCGCCCGCTGAGGGTGATCCGCGTCGAAGAGCTGTCCATCGCCAAAGGAGGAGTGGCCGAGGTCCGGTCTTGAGCGGAAGCTCCCCGCTGGTCCGGCGCTTTCCAGGAGAACACCACCCGGCTGGTGGCGTGCTCCTGGTCCAACACCACCACCACCAGCCCCTCGACGGAGACGACGGGCCGCACCTGGGTCAAAAAAACCGGCGCAGGCTCGCCCGATAGCCCCGTCGCTCTCGCCGGAGGATTCAAAGCAGGTCATCCGGCCTCATCTATCCTGGTGACCTGTTGTGTTGACCCTCCGTTTCCGGGTGAATCCCACCCGGGCCTGCCCCCTTGGGACTGAGCACCTCCCCACCCGCCAACTTGGGGCCCGCCGGTCAACCCGACGAGCAAGAGTTACAATAGCACAACTCAACGCTGGACACCAAATGATTCCACCTGCGTTCACAATCTTTTCACATAGTTTCTCCTGCAATACAACGAATCGCCCAAACGGCGAGAAAAGGGACCTACGTGAGGACAGGTTAACCATGGGCCTCATGACGCGCTCGTATTTCTGGCCGGATTTGGCGGAAGTGATTCGGCCGGACCCGTCAAACGAGAGTGGCCTGTGGGGAAATGCCGGCGGCTTACACTGCGCCCGTACCAGCATCCTGCGATACCGGGCCGCCCGGTACTCCCCAGCTTCGCCTGCTGTATTCCAACCTTGGATACCTCAAATTTATCGCCGGAAGGGCAAGGCCCAGTCCTTGAGTAGCACCATCCGGCAGGAGTATAGTCTCATTGACGAAATAGCCTCGCCCGGGTCCGGGTGTACGTGACCCGCGGCGTCCGCGATTCCAAAAGAGGAGCTTGGTACCCCACACGGGCCGCGAATGACCGATCACAGCCAATATACCGCGTCCATCCACTATGACCGGCGGCTTTACCGCCAGGACATCGCCGGGTCCATTGCCCATGCCCGAATGCTGGCCAAGCAGGAGATCATCAGCGACGCCAACGCGAGCCTGATCATCGAGGGCCTGGAGCAGGTGCGCCAGGAAATCGAGGACGGCAGCTTCCCCTGGGACCCCTCACTTGAAGACCTGCACATGAACACCGAAAGCCGGCTGCGCCAGCTAATCGGCCCCGCGGCCGGGCATTTGCATACGGGCCGCTCCCGCAACGACCAGATCGCCCTGGACATGCGCCTGTACACTCGGGACGTCATCAAGGAAACGGTCGCCG
>CAYOAF010000211.1:0-2891 GCA_964401855.1 uncultured Dehalococcoidia bacterium | reverse complement strand
CGCGTATCATCGAATCGTCACCCTTTACTCTTGGATTGGTCTAGCCGATGAACCGCGGCGGCCTCCTTCCAGTGCCAATACGAAATGCCGCGGGGAACCAGCCTGGGAATTCGGCTGGTGAACATAGGTCCTGCCCGGCGCCAACCGCTCCTCGTAGAGCACCTCCTCAAAGCCGCCATAGCTGATGATAAGGGAGTAATGGGCGCCGCCGGGCAAATAGAACCTGGCGTAGCCTTTCTTGTTGGTCCGGTAGCGGCCCACTCCGGCAACCGTGACTTCAGCGCCGGAAACAGGGTTGCCCTCAAGGTCCAGGACCCGGAGTTTGCCGGCACGCCATTGAAAGACCTTGTTGACGAGGAACTGCTTGAGCTTGCTGCCGTGGCCGGGAATGAGGGCCTCCGGAACCATTTGGATCACGTCTTTCTCGTACCCGGTTCCCTTCGGGGTCGTCCACTCCGGACCGTACTTGAGACGCAGGTATTCCTCGGGTGGGTTTGGCACGAGGAACCTCTCGCCGAGGAAGTCGATTTCTTTCAGATCGGTGAACAGCCCGACGGGCATTCTTTGCCCAGGAAAGTGAAATATGCTGTCGCCAATGACCCGGTAGCAAGCCCAGTCCAACCTTATTGACGACTTGATCATGAACACGGCTATGGAGTGGTCACCGTGTTCAATATCGACGAAATACCCGGCGTCCGTGAAGCTGGCGAGTACCGGGCTGATTGCCTCCTCGGTGAGACCATGAAAGCCAATTACGGAGCCCAGGTCCAGGTCGTCATCCCACGGAATGATTCTCTGTTCCCTAACCGCGCCGAGGCAGGTGCCTTGCCGCAGAAACACGGCCACTCCATGGCGCTCCATGATCTGCTTGGCTTCCCTCAGAATCACTCCGGCGGTGGCCGGGTCTACGGGCTCCAGAGCGACGAGCGATTTCTCCATGGCTGCCGCGTCCGCTCCATCACTCGTTGCCACTATAGCCTCCCGGTCCGATCAAGCCCCATCGATGATTGATGCCCGAATTCGCTTCAGAATCCGGCCTGCCAAGAAGCCCCGCGCCACAAAACCCTCAGTCCCGACAGGGCAGCACCACCGTGGCCCCGCCGCGGATGGTCCTCTCTCCGCGCTGGTCGTAGCCCCAGAGTTCCAGGTCCACCAGCGGCTGGCCGGCCTCCCGCCGCTTCCCGCTGACGGTGCCCTTCAGCCAATGGGTGTCACCGTTGAGGTTGTGGCGGCGCACCTCGCCCCAGAACTCCTTGATGAAGCCGTCGTCGCCGATCCAGTTGGTGACCACCTGACAGAGCCAGGATACCCGTTGAGGGCCGTAATCGTAGGCCTCCGGCACCCCCACACGGCGGGCGAACTCCGACTCCCAGTGCACCCGCTCGGGCACGTCCGGGATGCCGGCGTCGTTGGGGATGAAGGCGCCGGGATGCTTCTTGTAGAAGTCCACCGCCACCTTGTGGGCGTAGACGAAGGGGTTGAAGCCCCAGCCGATCTTCCAGGCGATGTTGTCAGTGACCCGGAGGGGACCCTTTACCACGTGGGGTATCTCCTGGTCCACCTCCACATCCTCCCAGTAGCGAGGCTCGGCCCCCCGAATCTCCTCTTTGTCGTAGTCGGCGAAGATCCGGTCGATCTCCTCCGGTGTGTAGGTGGCGGCCTTCATCTCATGGTACTTGCCCTTGCCCTGCGCCGCATCCCGCTCGGTCCGCATGGACCACTGCCTGAGCTTGCCGATTGGCTGCCCCTCCGGGGTACTGAAATTGTAGGTGAACTCCTGGAGGATGGCGGGGCCAGCGAACCTGGTCTGCTTGGGAGTGAGGCCGCTGGGCGTAACCGTAGCCCGGATGCCGGTCCCCGCTCGGAGGGGGCCTTCCATCTCGAAGGACGCGCCGGACCACATTCCATGGATGCCGGCCAGTCCGCGGGGTGCGCCGATCCCTTCGCAGCTAAAGAGGAAAGTCGGCGGGGCCACTATGCTGCCCAACCGGGTCCCCTTGGCATAATCCTCGTTGCTGAACAGGGGGTTGGTGTCCCCTATGCCGTAGGCAAAGTGGGCGATGGTGTCGACGGTGGCGTTGCGGTTGAAGGGGTTCTTGACCGGCAGGGGCTTGCCCAGAAACTGGCGCAGCCGGTCCAACTCTTGCTCGGTAATCTTGGGGAACGCATCTTGTTCGGCCACGCTGGCACCTCCTACGGGGATGGGTCCGCCTCATTGAGCGACCCTCCAACATGAGACACCCGGTGCCCCTGTCGGGCGCCGCCCGGCGGCAAGCCCCATTGTATGTCCGTGCTTCAGCCGGGGTCAACAGCAGGCCCCCCCTCGTTCCCTCTCCGTGAGGGAGAGGGATGCCCCGGCACAGCCGGGGCTGGGTGAGGGCCGCCTTCGCTACCGGTCACGCGCAATCTCGACCGAATGTTGACGGTGCTGGCCGGTGCTACTACCATGGCTCTCATCGAGAATCGTACTCTGCTTGGGGCCAGGCTTTTCGACGTGGGGAAACCCGGCTCTATCTGGAAGGAGCGCAGATCATGTCCACCCGTGTAGCTGCCATCGGTGTATCCCACTGGCACTCGCTGTACGACTTCGCCTACCTCCGCCATCTCTCCAAGATGGATGACGTCGAGCTGGCGGGCTTTCACGATGACGATCCAGGGACTGTCGAGCATCGGGCTGGGGAGATCGGCGGCGGCATCCCCACTTTCACCGACTACGAGCAGATGCTATCCCAGGTCAAGCCCGACTTCGTGCTGGCCCTGGGCCGGCACGACACCATGGCGCGAATCGGTCACGACCTGCTGGACCGCCGCATCCCCTATGTCATGGAGAAACCCATGAGCTACAGCGCGCGACAGCTACGGGGCGTCGTGGAGAAGGCGGAGGCCGCCGG
>CAYOAF010000210.1:0-5063 GCA_964401855.1 uncultured Dehalococcoidia bacterium | reverse complement strand
GACGAGGCTATGGCCAGGCTCCTATCAGGTCACAACACGCTCGGAGGGTGGTGCCAGAGGGGCCACCCGGCACCAGATCGACAGATCACATGCAAGGCAACACGCCTGTCCCATTATGAGTCAGACCCAGCCTGGGATGATCCTGGCTTATTATCGCAGTCCCATTATCGCTGACGGTCTACAGTCCCATTTGTGCTGGTTGCCAACAGTCGTTGGAACGGGTGCTATTACAGGAGACTTTTGCAAAAGGCGCAATCGGGTTCGACGGGATTCTCAGAACGAATCCGCCAATGTGTTGTCACCTCGCTGCCCACCGGTTGACTTTGGCCTGCTTCGGCGCTACTTTGAGAGTGAAACCCTGGAAGCAAGCCGGTGCCAGGGGAAAGTGTAGACCAGGCAAAGAAATAGGTACGACATGACAAGTCCGCATAGAGTTGTCCACTACTTGAATCAGTTTTTCGGCGGAATTGGCGGCGAGGAACAGGCCTACGCCCCGGTCCAGGAGAAAGAGGGGCCCGTCGGTCCGGGCCGGGCCCTTCAGGCCGCCCTGGGTGACCAGGCGGCAGTGGTGAGCACCATTGTGGCCGGCGACAACTACTTCACCGAGGAGGTTGATGATGCCAAGGCCGCCGTGGTTGAAATCCTGGGAAGGGTCAAGCCGGATATGGTAATCGCCGGCCCCGCCTTCGACGCAGGGCGCTACGGCCTGGCCTGCGCGGAAGTATGCAGGCTGGCCCAAGACATGGGTATCCCCGCGGTCACGGGAATGTTTCCGGATAACGCGGGGATGCTGACCTATCGTCGAGAAATCCTGGCCGTGTCCACCGGGAATGACCTCTCGGAGATGGCCCAGGTGCTGGGGAAGATGGCCAGCCTCGCGACGAAATTGGTTCGCCAGGAGGAGCTGGGCCCCGCCACAGCCGAGGGCTACATCCCCCGGGGAATCCGCCGGGAGGTGATGCACGACCGCCCGGGCTACGAGCGGGCCGTGGATATGCTGACGGCGCGGCTTTCGGGGAAGCCCTTTGTCTCCGAGATGCTGCTCACCGGCTACGACGTGGTCCCCCCGGCGGCCCCGCTGAAGAGTTTGAAGGACTCGACCATAGCCCTGGTGTCGACCGGCGGCCTGGTGCCCCGGGGAAACCAAGACCGGCTGGTGGGCAGCAGGGCGGAGCGGTTCTACCGCTACGGCCTGGACGGTGTCAGTTCCCTGAGCGTCGAGGAGTGGGAATCGGTGCACGGCGGGTTCGGCACCCTCATTCTCAACACCAAGAACCCCAACTACGCGATGCCGTTGAGCACCGTGAGGTATCTTGAAGACACCGGCGCCATCAGCGCGGTGTACCCCTGGTTTTTCTCCACGACCGGCAATGGCGCCGCCGTAAGCGCCGGCAGACGCATGGGGGCCGAGATCGCCGCGGAACTCAACGAGCACCACGTCGACGGCGTGCTGCTGGTGGCCACTTGAGGGAGCTGCAATCGTTGCGGTGCAACGATCAGCAAGGAACTTGAGCGGGCGGGAATTCCCGTGGGGATTATGACCGCCATGCCGGCAATACCCCTCGCCGTGGGCGCGAACCGGGTGGTCCGAGGGGTCCGGGTACCCCACGTTTGTGGTGATCCCGCCCTCTCGGCGGAGAAAGACTGGGAGCTGGGGGTCCGCATAGTGGAGACGGCCCTGAAATCCCTGGCCGCGTCCGTGTCCGGTCCGACTCTGTTCGAACCGTCCGAAACCGCGCCCCAGGAGGCCGCCCGATGAAGCTGGAAGTAGGCACCTTTCCGGTCAAGGATATTGGGTTCGGGACGAAAACCCGCTACGCCGGCGGCGTCCTGGAGATCAACAAGGACGAACTGGTTGCCATGATCATGGAGGAGCCTTCCGTGACTTGGGCCGATCTCCAGGTTGCCCGGCCGGGTGACCGGGTGCGCATCATGGAGATGCGAGACACCATCGAGCCCAAGGTCAAGGTCCAAGGACCCGGCACGGTCTACCCCGGCATCTCCGGCCGGCCGGTGGAGACGGTGGGCCAGGGCAGGACCCACCGCCTGGGCGGCATGACCATCATCCCCTGCTCGGAAATGCCCCGGCTGAACCCGGACGGCTCCCACTGGTGGGGCGCCCGCCTCGAGGGAACCCCCGGCGAGGTCAACTTCGTCGATATGTCCGGGCCTGGCGCGGTGACGCCCTTTTCTTCCACCATCAACCTGTGCGTGCCCATGGAATGGAAAGAGGGCTCGTACACCGACGACTGGAACCGGGTGGTCCAGGCCGCCATGTTGAGGATAAACGACTATCTCGCCCAGACCACTGTGGGCCTGGAGCCGCCGGAGGTCACGACCTATGACCTGGACCACCGGGACAGCTCGCTGCCCAACGTCGTGTTCGTGCCGGTGCTGGCCTCGGGGGAGTACCGGTACGGCCCCCGGACCAGCCTCAGCACCAGTGTGTACGGCATCGGACGCCTGACCCAGCCATGGCTGCTGCAACCCACCGAGGTGATGGACGGCGCCATATGCGGGGCCTACCAACACAACCATACTTGGCCCATCATGGAGACCATAGTGCCCCACATGTGCGCCCGCCACGGCGCCGACCTCAACTTCGTTGGGTGCATCGTCGTTCGCAGCAACTGGGAAGCCCAAATAGAGAAACAGCTAATGGCCAACCGGGCGGCCCAACTTGCCGTCGACGTGGGGGCCCAGGGAGCCATCGTCACCACCAACGTGCGAGGACAGCGCTTTCTGGAGACCATCCTCACGGTGCAAGCCCTGGAGCGGGCCGGGATCAACACAATACTGATGACCGAGGAAGAGGACAACGAGAACGGGTCGGCGCCGCCGCTGCTGGTCTCGGCCCCCGAGGTGGTGTCCGCGGTCAGCAACGGGACCGGTGGCGTGGAAGTGACTTTCCCCAAGGTAGATCGGGTCATCGGTGTCCGTAGGCCGGAACCCCATTGGTCCGAGGAGATGCCGCCAATCCACGGCAGGTACGGCGTGAGCCACCGCCACGACTTTTACGGCGCCGGCAGTAAGGGCTATCTAGATTTCTAAGCGCGGGGCGCACTGCTCCCGCCGCTCCCGAAGGGGCTCCGGACCACGAGCAGGCGAACAAAGCATCGAGGAGGAGAGGATGACGCTACCCTATCAAGGAATTCGCATGGTCGACTTCACGCAGGTGCAACAAGGGCCTTCGGGCACCCAGGTCCTGGCCGACTTCGGGGCGGACGTGATCAAGGTGGAGCGCATCAATGATGGAGAGCTTGGCCGCAGAAACCCGCCGCGGCTCAACGGCATCAGTTGCTACTTTCTGGCCAACAACCGCAACAAGCGCACCATAAGCCTTGACCTTCGGAGGCCGGAGGCCAAGGAGATCATCCACAAGATGGTCAAGGTGTCCGATATCGTCGCCAGCAACTTTCGTCCCGGCGTCATGGACCGCATGGGGTTCGGATACGAGGAGATGGAAAAAATCAACCCTCGTATTATTTGGGCCGAGGCCTCCGGGTTCGGCTCCAGCGGGCCTTACGAGAAGCGCATCGGGCAGGACCTGCTGGCCCAGTCCCTGGGGGGAATGGTTCACCTGACCGGCGACCGGGAAAGTCCCCCTCGTCCGGCGGGCACGTTCATCGCTGACTTTCTGGGTGGCATGCTGTTCGCCCAGGGAATGATGGCGGCACTGGCGGCTCGGGAGCGTACGGGGCGCGGCCAAATCGTCGACTCCTGCCTCTTGAACGGCATGATCGTGAGCCACATCCAGGAGAACGCCGCGGTCTTGAACCTCGGCAAGGAGTACCCGAGGCCCCATCCCGCCGGCGGTCACTCGGCAAACGGCGCTCTGTACGCCATCTACGAGTGCAAGGATGGCAAGTACTTCGCCATGATGGGTTCCTTCGCAGAAAATGTTCTGGGCCGAGTATGCCAGGCCTTGGAGATCGAACCTTCGCTGGCCGATGACCCACGCTGGAAGGATGTCGACTTGCGGAGTGAGGAGACCTGGGGCTTCTACCCGGTGCTCAAATCCGCCTTCAAGAAGTTCAATCGGGATGAGGTTGAGCGAAGGTTCCTGAAGTACGACCTGCCTCCCGGCCCGGTGCTCGACTTGCAAGAGGTCTTCGAGGACCCCCAGGTGATCCACAACGAGATGATCGTGGAAATGGAGCACCCCATTTACGGCCCCATGAAGCTGACTGGGTTCCCCATCAAGCTGTCCGACACCCCGGCCACGTTGCGCCTGCCACCGCCGACCGTAGGGGAGCATAACGAGGAGGTACTGAGGGAGTTGGGCTATTCGGATGACGAGATTCGCGCCCTGCAGAGGGAGGGCGTGGTCGGCTCCGAGAACGCGAGGCGCGCTGCCCTGGACCTGATAGGAGAGGGGATTTAGCGACTATCCAGCTACCCCGGGGCAAACGCCCCTCAGGCATAGCCGTGTTCTATCAGAGGGCCGCCGAAGGGCTGGAGGCAGCCTCCAATGCAAAACTCTCCGTGGTGTTACAATGGGGCCGTCCCCGTTGGATGGGGCTGGCCCTGGCGCTGAGATTGCCAGAGCTTCCATACATCTGAGAAAACCGAGGTGAACCCATGGCCCAACAGAAGCTGGTAAAGAAGGCGGTGATTCCCGATGACAACCCGCCAGCAATATCCGGGACCCCCGCAGAGGACCTCCTGCGCGCCATCTCCGCGGAGGTTGATATCTACACTGAAGACCGGCCCGAACCCGATGAATTGGTGAAGCGCTGCAAGGATGCGGACGCGGTTATCAACATCCGGTCCGTCGTCCAGTTCCCCCGGTCGGTCCTGGAGCAGCTGCCGAAGCTGAAGGTCCTGTCCATCTGGGCCGTCGGCGTGGACAACGTGGACCTGGAGGCATGCAAAGAGCTGGGAATAACTGCCACCAGGATGGCGCCCCTCTCGGCGCCCTCGGTGGCGGAGCACTCCCTGGCCATGGCCATGGCGGTGTCGCGGAAACTCGTGGCCAACGACCAGATGGTCCGGCGCGGTGAGTGGGGAAGGCCCTACGTTACCGATCTTCTGGGCAAGACCATGGGAATCATTGGAACCGG
>CAYOAF010000209.1:0-4763 GCA_964401855.1 uncultured Dehalococcoidia bacterium | reverse complement strand
TTGATCGACCTGGAGGCGGGCCTCGGGACCGGCAACGACACGCTGACCAATCAGTTGATGATCAACAAGACGTTCAGCCTGGAAGTTATCCCGCCCTCGGGTGCAGTGCTGTTCATCGAGCGGACCACTCCGGTCTTCTTGAACACCACCACCTCGCCCAACTAGGCCAGATAACCGCAGTTTCAACTCGACAACCGAGTCCCGGCGAAACTCCCGAGGCTCGATCCTCCAATGGCCCGCCGGCAACCAATGGAGACGGGATAGCATCCTGTTCTGATTGGGCATTGCCGCCCGTCCCCGCCTGCTATATTGAAACCTGCCTTAGGTCATGGCCTCGCAGTGGCCTGGAACAGTGGAAGCGATCACCCGCCGTGATAGCCGCCGAAGGGGCCGCGTGGCCGGACTTCATGGTTGACCCAATAGCTACGTTCCTGTACTATTGGGCACGGCCTACAATCCCTGGGGTAGTTGACGGCAACGGCCGGTATGTGGCCGTTTAAACAGTGGGACCAGTGGTGGTTGCGAAGGGAACCGCCGTGACCACCGGAGCCGAACCCGCGGACGTGGTCCGGAATCGGGCTGCCAGGGAGGGGATTTTCTGGAGGTAACCGGCGGATGGAAGAAACGCCACAGCGGGTGTTGGTGGTTATTCCTCACCCCAATGACGCTGAGTTCTGGTGCGCCGGAACGGTCGCCCGTTGGATTAATCAGGGAGCCTCGGTCTGCTACGTCTTGTGCACCGACGGCGACAAGGGCGGCAACGACCCTCACGCAACCTCTCAGGAGCTAGCCCCCACCCGGGAGCGGGAGCAAAGGGACGCCGCCCGCATATTGGGCGTACAGGAAGTGGTGACGCTGCACCGCCCTGATGGAGAACTCGAAGACACTCAAGATTTTCGCCGGGAGATCGTTCGCGAGATCCGGCGGACCCGGCCTGAGTTGGTCCTGTGCCCAGAGCCGTACCGCAGGAACCTTGCCTGGCACCGGGATCACCGGATAGCCGGTCAGGTGACTCTGGACGCGGTCTTTCCCTGGGCCCGCGACCACCTGCATTTCGCGGAGCTCTGGGAGGAAGAAGGGCTGGAGCCCTACAAAACGGGCACGATCCTATTCTGGGGCGCCGAGCAGCCCAACACCCAGATCAACATTAGCGAGACCATCGGCGTGAAGATTCAGGCGGTGCTGGCCCACCAGAGCCAGATGACGGGCCGCACCGGAGCCGAAATCGAGGAGTTCGTCAAAGAGTGGGCCAAGAACGCCGGGGCGGACCAGGGGTACAGTTACGCCGAAGCATTTCGCCAGCTCACCTTTCGGGTTTAGCGTCCCGTCCGGCGTTGCGTCGCGAGCAACGACGCAACAGGCCTTACCCCCTCAGCGGGCCCGCAACTCTACGAAAGCCTGTTCGGCGGCCACAATGGAGGCCGTTTCCTCCATCGACAAGCTCGGAGCTTGCACTGAGCCTACTCGGTCAAAGAGCGGATGCCCACCACTCCCATTCCCGGGGTCCGCTGGATGGCCTCTATTCATCTGCTACGATGGGGCCAGAGACCCTGTATCCACGGAACCTGGAAGGTACATGCACCGGCTCTCACCTATAAAAGCGTACAAGTCGATGGCGTTGCTGGTTCTGGTGCCGCTGGCTTTGATTCTGGCTTGCGGGACCTCCGGCGAAGCCGTCGAACCCGAAGACGAAATTGGACAGGTCTGGGAGGCTTGGAGGCAAATCAACGAGGCCGATGCGGGCCGGGAGGGCCCGGACCCGGAAGCAGTGGTGGGCAGCACGCTCCGGGGCTTGCTGGACCAAGCCGGTGTGCTTCCCTATCCTTTTCTCACCGATGTGGGACGCCTGCGGGGCCAACTGCCACCGGAGGTCCCGGAAGAGCTAGCCGACGTTTGGCGGGCGTTGATTCTGCACCTGGAGCGTTGGCCCGAGGCTGAACGGTCTGAATTGGTTCAGACCACGATCACGGCGATGCGCGAGGCCGTTGAGACCAGGGACGAAGACAAGCTGGTTTGGGAGGCCTGGCGGCACATCAACGAGTCTTACGCCGGCCCGGAGGACCTGGACCCTGACGAGGTGGTCGGCAGCGCGCTCCGCAGCTTGATGGAATTGAGCGATGCCGGACCCTATCCTTTTTTGGCCGACGTGGGCCGGATGTGGGGCGAGGCTCCCCCGGAGGTTCCCGGCGAACTGGCCGGCCTCTGGCGCGGGCTAGTCTTGCATCAAGAACGCTGGCCGGAGGTTGAGCAGTCCGCATTGGTCGAAGCCGCCATCTCCGGGATGGTGATCGGCCTGGGAGACCCGATGGCCGCTTTTTTCGACGCCGGCTCCTACGCGGAGGCCCGGGAAGCTCTGGAGAAGAGCCTGGAGGGCAGCTACCTTGGTATCGGCGCCAGAGTGGCGGCCCAGGACGGCCGAATCCTGCTGTTCCCTTTTCAAGATACCCCTGCCGAAAGTGCCGGAATCGAGGCGGGCGACAGGTTGCTGGAGGTTCAAGGGGAGCCGGTAAGCGGGAAGACCCCGCCGGAGGTGGTTGACCTGGTGGCGGGACCGAAGGGGACTAAGGTTACGATGCTCATCGAACGGTCCGGCGAGCCGGAACCGCTGGAGCTTGACGTGTTCCGGGGCACTATAAGCTTGCCTTCAGTCTCCCGTCAGTTGGCGCCCGGTGGGATAGGGTACGTCTTCATTTCCCGCTTTCTGGATAATACGGGCGTCCAGGTATTCGAAGCCCTGGAAGCCCTCAAGCAATTCGATATGCTGGCCTTGATCCTTGATCTCCGCTCCAATTCCGGGGGGTCGGCAGAAGCCGCCGCCGATGTTGCCGGACAATTCATGGCGCCAGGCAGCATATTCTTGCACCTGGAGGACCGAAGCGGTGACCGGCGAGAGCAGCGTATCCCGGAAGATCTGGACCGCTTGGAGCTGGACCAGTTGCCGATTGTGGTGTTGGTGGATGAGGATACGATCGGGGAAGCCGAGGCCCTGGCGGCAGTGTTGCAAGAGGCTGGGCGGGCGGTACTCATGGGCGCCGATACCTTCGGCGGAGTAGGGACCTACAGCTTCGTCGAACTCAGCGACGGCTCGGCCGTCTACCTTCCCACTGCCCGATGGTATACTCCTCAGGGCAAGTTGTTGGCCGCCGCCGGTGTCCAGCCAGACGTGGCGGTTCCCTTTGAGCCCGAGAACGAGGGGTTTGGCGGCGAGAGCCAGTTCAACCGAGCCTATAACTACCTCAATGACCGGCTACCGCCCTTCCGGTAACCCAACCTCCCGGCACCTCAGGCAAATATAGGTATTACGGTCCGTCGGCAGGGCGCCGCCGGCTACGTTCCGTTTGCGCCGGCACACGGAGCAGACGACGGTTTCAAGCGGCTCAGTATTCCTCGACGCCGCCTCTGCTCCACGAAATCCTCGGTAATCGGGGTTGGCCTGCTTAAGGCGGCGGTAGTGTTCCTGGTCTTTCCGGCGGCTCAATGTTCTGATCCCGATGGCTGGAGGGCGAACCGGGCGGTTAGCTTACCTCTACAACGGCGCCGGCTTCTTCGAGCTTGCCCTTGGTGGAATCAGCTTCGTCCTTGAGCACAGCCTCTTTAACTTTCGCCGGGGCCGACTCCACCAGTTCCTTGGCTTCACGCAGCCCAAGCGAAGTGACTTCTCGAACCGCCTTGATGACATTGATCTTGTTGGGGCCGACCTCCTTGATTATCACGTCGAACTCGCTCTGCTCTTCCTCTTCTGGGGGGGCATCTCCGGCAGCAGCGGCGGCGGCCGGAGCCGCTGCCACGGCGACCGGTGCGGCGGCGGTGATGCCGAACTCTTCCTCCAGGGCCTTCACCATATCGGAAAGCTCCAGAACGTTCATGCTTTTGATGGCTTCCAGGATTTCTTCTTTAGTCACGGGTCCTCCTTTTTTTCGGCCAGGTTACCCCAGTATTGAGTGCTTCGGTTACCAAGTTTCGAGGAAACCACACATTCCATCCACCAATCCACATAACATCTAGTCACCTGATTCGGTCGATTCAAGTTGCCGGATCCTGGCTTGCAACAACCCGTCAAAGCTTACCAGGGGGCCGTTGAGCACCGCCAGCAAGCGTTGGATGGGCGCTTGAAGCTGCGCCATCAGCAGGGCCACCAACTGGGGCTTGGAAGGCAGGGTGGCCAGGCGGTTTACCACCGCCGGCTCCAACGCCAGGCCGTCTCCCATGACCGCCCCGCGGATCTCCAGAGCCGAGCGGGTGGTGCGGATGTATTCGAATAGGACTTTGGCGACGATCAGGGGGTCTTCGTAGCCAAAGGCCACGGCCGTCGGTCCCTCCACGATCTCTTTGACTTGAGGGCGGTTCGCTCCCTCAGCCGCCAGGTCCATCAGGGTGTTTTTCACCACAGTGAACTCCACCCCAGCGGTCCGCATGCGCCGCCGCAACTCGGTCATCTCGTTGACCGATATACCGGTGTAATCGGTGGTCACCGCTATGGTGCACCGCTCCAGCTTTTCCTTGAGAGCGTTCACTCGGCCTTTCTTTTGCTCAGTCGGCAAACCGGTTCCCCCTTATTTGTATTTCAAAAAAAACCGCGCCCTGGTGAGGCGCAGTGAGCAGAACGGTCCCTTTCAGGCTTTGCTGCGCCTCGGCGGGCGATTGGCCATCATTACCCCCGCATGGAGCGGGGACCCGCGGTCTACGGCATCGGAGTAGAGTTGGTTTCGTCTTGACTCTTGGCTACTCCGAAAGCTTCAGGGCCTGCAAGAGGCCCAGTTCCA
>CAYOAF010000208.1:0-3114 GCA_964401855.1 uncultured Dehalococcoidia bacterium | reverse complement strand
TTGATCGACCTGGAGGCGGGCCTCGGGACCGGCAACGACACGCTGACCAATCAGTTGATGATCAACAAGACGTTCAGCCTGGAAGTTATCCCGCCCTCGGGTGCAGTGCTGTTCATCGAGCGGACCACTCCGGTCTTCTTGGATGCCACCACCTCGCTTAACTAAGTTTTAGTGAGGCTGATTCTCTGCGCCGGCCGAGCCCCGTGACCTTAACGGGGCTCGGCTTCTCGTTGCCTCCGCCCTTAATCGGACCTTCGCTGTTGCAGTTTCGAAACTAGATCGGTATGTTGTTTGTGTTCCAGCTTCCTCCCCGGCGTGCGTTTCCTAGAGCTAATCGGACGCTGGACAGACCGAGACCAGGTCTCTTTCTCACCTCCACTTCCAGCGCCCTCAGTGGCGCGATATTCGTTGCCCCTCTTTGCTGAAGTCCAGGTTCTCCTTCGTAATAGCACAAGTCTTTGGCCCCGAATTGCCTCATTCATGCTGACGCCCTCCAAGCATTTGGTACAATCATCGAGGGCATCTACAAAGCCAGAGAGGGGAATCGCATGAGAGCACAAGTCAGTCTAACTCCGACAGAGTCCAAACTCCTGATCGCCAAGGCCATAGCCCGCACGGAGGAGGTTAGCCGGGCAGCTGCGGAGGGGACCATAGTGGTTCACCCCAGCAGCAGCACTTATTTCATCGTGGCGGAACTCACCGGCCAGCGGCCACACACCGCCACTTGGGTATGTGGCATCGTTGTGGAAAAAGGCGCCTGCGTGGAGATGGGCACGATGTCCTCTCCCATCCTTCGGTCTCGTGAAGGGAGGGTGCGCACTGTGGGTGATTTTCCCCACTCTTGGGTCATTCAGCGAGGAACAATGTCCGTTGGGGAAGACCTGAACTCTCTTACGGAGCGGTTGGGTCCCGGGGACGTCTACATCAAAGGGGTGAACGCCCTGGATGCGGAGGGCAACGCAGGGGTGCTCATTGGGAACAAGTTCGAGGGAGGGACCGTAGGCCTGGTCATCGGGGCCGCTCGCCGCAAGGGATTTGGCGTAATCTTCCCTGTTGGACTGGAGAAGCTCATCCCCCTTCCGGTGAAAGAGGTGGCCCGGGAAGCTCGAAAGCAAGAGTACGAGTACTCGATGGGCCTTAGCTGTGGACTTCTCCCGGTCCCAGGGACCGCCGTGACTGAATTGACCGCCGTCGAGATCCTAAGCGGCGCCCAAGCCTTTCCGATAGCCAGCGGCGGGTTAGGAGGGGCCGAGGGGTCGGTGGTGCTTGTGATAAATGGGGAGAAGGAGCAAGTGTGGCAAGCCATAGAGCACGTGGAAGCATGTAAGGGGGCCAGTCTGCCCCAGGTGCGGGTTCCAGACTGTTACAGCTGCACCGCCAGCATTTGCGACTTCCCAATCGGGGATAAGCACTGGGTTTAGAGGCTTGGAGAGGGCGGCCCCGTACCCATACCCTTCTAAAAGAGGTGAGCAAAATGGACCCGGATAGGTTGGAGTCCACCTTCTCGATGGACACCTCGAGCATCAAGTACGGCCCGGGCGTCACGCGGGAGGTCGGATACGAGATGAAACGGCTGGGAGCCCGGCGGGTGATGGTCGTCACAGACCCGAACCTGACGGACAGTGAACCGGTCTCGGTCGCCATGGCCTCGCTTCGCGCTGAAGGGATCGACACCGTGCTGTTTGATACGATCCACGTCGAACCCACGGATGTGTCCCTCCAGGAGGCCGCCCAGTTCGCGGCCGACGGCCGTTTCGACGGGTACGTGGCCGTAGGAGGCGGCTCCAGCATCGACACCGCCAAAGCGGCGAACCTGTACGCTACCTATCCGGCGCATTTTCTCGCTTACGTCAACGCTCCGATAGGGGAGGGCCGCCCGGTTCCGGGGCCGCTGAAACCGCTCATCGGGGTCCCGACCACATCAGGTACAGGCAGCGAGACAACTGGCGTTGCGATATTCGACCTACTCAAGATGCGGGCCAAATCGGGTATTGCCCACCGGGCCCTGCGCCCGGTGGTGGGCCTCGTGGACCCGGACAACACCCGCACACTGCCCAAGATGGTGATGGCGTGCAGCGGGCTCGATGTGTTGTCCCACGGACTGGAGTCCTTTACCGCGTTGCCCTTTGATCAGCGACCGGCGCCCGAGAGCCCCGGAATGCGTCCGGCGTACCAGGGCGCGAACCCGATCAGCGACATTTGGGCGCTCAGAGCCGTAGAGATGGTATCCCAGAATCTGGCCAAGGCCGTCCACGACCCAGCGGACGAAGACGCGCGGAGCCGCTTGTTGCTGGCGGCCACCTTCGCGGGCATCGGCTTCGGAAATGCCGGCGTCCATTTACCCCATGGCATGTCCTACCCGGTGTCGGGAAAGGTCCGCGAGTTCGTGCCCGAAGGGTATCCAACCGGCACACCACTGGTCCCCCACGGGATGTCCGTCATTCTTCACGCTCCCGCCGTGTTCCGGTTCACCGCGCCGGCAAACCCTGACCGTCACCTACATGCCGCCAAGCTGATGGGCGCGGACGTTTCAGGGGCCGGTCCGGAAGACGCGGGTGAACTCCTGGCGCAAGCGATCATTGAGTTGATTCGCCAGATCGACATCCCCAACGGACTGAGCGGCGTCGGCTACACACCACGAGATGTCGATGAACTGGTCGCCGGCACCTTGCCGCAACACCGGGTGACCAAACTGTCCCCGCGCCCGGTCACAGAGGCGGACCTCCGGCAGCTCTTCCTGGATTCCATGAAGCTCTGGTGATGCCCGCTGGAATACCCTGCCCGCCGGAATCCATCACGTCTCAACGACCCGATTAACCAACACTGCCCTGCCTCCTCCTCTGGCGAACGATGATGAATGACGGTCGAAGTTTCCCATATCCTGATGTTGGATAATGACACACTTCAGTTGGTTACGGGCATAGAGCGCCAAGGCCGTCCGGAAAAAATCAAACAACCCGCATGTTGAACAGGGTGAGGTGGACCCGGAAATTCGGACAGGTAGCTAAGCGAGAGTTCTGCTCCTAAGATTGGATCACAAACCAAGGAGGAGCGGAACATGTCACAAGGACGAAGGAAGCACAACCCATCATTTAAGGCCAGGGTTGCCTTGGA
>CAYOAF010000207.1:0-2823 GCA_964401855.1 uncultured Dehalococcoidia bacterium | reverse complement strand
CTACTGATGAACGCCAAGGACCCGCTGATCTACGCCGGTGAGGGTGTCATCTATGCCAACGCTTCCGCCGAGCTGAAATCGTTGGCCGAGCTGTCCAACGCACCGGTGATCACCACGCTGAAGGCCAAGGGAGCCTTTCCCGAGAATCACCCGCTGTTTGTTGGAGTCCGGGGCGGCCAGGTCGACCACTATCTGAACAAGAGCGACCTGGTGCTTGCGGTGGGGTCCAGTCTTTCGCCGGGCCGGTTCAGCCACGGTATTCCCAACGCCGTCAACAAGACTATCATCCACGCAACGGTGGATGAGTTGCACGTCAACAAGGTCTACCCCACGGCCGCGGCATTGATCGGAGACGCGCGATTTACCCTTCAAGCGTTGGCGAAAGAATTGTCGGACAAGACCTCCGGCAAAGGCCGGCCTCCCGGAAACGTGGCGGCGGAAATCGAATCGGCCCGCGATTCGGCGATGGCTCAATACCGGGAGGCTATGGCCTCCGCTGACATGCCCATCAACCCGTACCGGGTCCATGCGGGGTTGATGGAAGTGCTCGACCCTCAGCGCTCGTTCATCACCCACGAGTCCGGCAACACCAGGGACCAGCTCAGCACAGTGTACGAGACGCTGGTGCCGCGGGGATTCCTGGGATGGGGCAACGTCTCCTCCCTGGGGTTTGGCCTGGCGGCGGCCATCGCGGCAAAGATATCGTTCCCTCAGAAGCATTGTGTCGCGGTGACCGGAGAGGCCGGCTTGGGATACATGATGGGCAACCTGGAGGTGCCGCTGCGCCGAAAACTGGGCATCACCATCGTACACGTCAGCAACGGCGGTTTCTCAGGCTACGGCCCCGGCTTCTGGGGCGAGGGCCACGACCCGTTCACCTACAAGGTGCTGGGGTACGACGAGATCGACATGTCCAAGGTTATCGGGGCGTTGGGTTACCACAGCGAGCGGGTGACAGAGCCATCCGAGGTGGGCCCAGCCCTCAAACGCGCCCTGGCGGCCAACGGCTCCGGCCAACCCGCCTACATCGAGTTTGTCTGCAGTCAGTTCCCCGTCTACGGCGGGTGGGTCGGCAGATAGGGGCGCCAGACCGTTGGTGACAGACCGGGATGCGGCTGCCCGATGCGCTCTCGGATTTGGCGGCCGTTCCGGGTGGTTCACGGGCAACCTTCTATCAGCTATATGACGGCAGGATGGATCCGGGATGATCTTGCCTGAAAGATCAGGCGATTTGAATCTGGAGGATTGAGGCATGGCGGCAGTGAACACTGAGCGGCAAGGTCAAATAATGCTGGTTCAACTGAACCGGCCCAACCGAATGAACGCCTTGGGCGTGGAGCTTCGGACCGAGCTTGCGGAAGCGTTCACTGAATTCAAGGACAACCCTGATTTAGAGGTTGCCGTGCTTACCGGCACTGGCCGGGCATTTTGTGCCGGAGAGGACATGAAGGAATCTCTGGAACGCGGTGCGCCGGGGAATGCTGCGCATCCGATCGCCAATCCTTTCAACGATGGAATCCTGGACAAGCCGGTCATAGCCGCGGTCAACGGTTTCGCTATGGGTGGCGGGTTCATAATGGTGGAGCGTACGGACTTGCGCGTTGCGGTTCGCGGCGCGGTGTTCGAGGTTTCTGAGGCTAAACGCTGGCTACTCGGTGGCTATTACCATGGGCTGTTTGCCGGCCTCCCCCACCCGATAGCGACCGAAATGGCCCTCGGCTTCCGATTCACCGCCGAGCGTCTTTACGAGGTTGGGTTCCTCAATCGTCTGACCGACCCGGAAGAGTTGTTGCCCGCCGCATATGAGATGGCCGAGCACTTACTCACCCTGCCTCCAGCATCCCGGGTCAACACAATTCACATGATGCGGCAGATGCGTCCCAAGGTTACTCCCGATTTGAGCCGCTTGGCCGAGGCCCTTCGCGAACACGGCGATAAGTCGGATTTGATGGAATCGCGAAAGGCATTCGCTGAAAAGCGCAAGCCCAACTTCAAGGGCTGGGTGAACTCGGAGGATCGTTATCGCATGCCCCGCCTCGAAACGCTAAATGACAAGCCAGAAAAGTGACCGGCCCTTGGTCCTTGGGCAACTTGTTGCGCGGGTGCTCGAGGAGTGGCAAAGCCAGTCTCAGCGGTGCGGAGGGTCCAAGGATCGCGAAGGTTAAGGCAACGGACCCCTTGTTAAATCCGCCCTACGGCCACGCCACCACCTGGCCATGAGACACAATCCAACCGCGGCCCCCATTGCGGCAAAGGCGTTGACAAGGACATCGGCAAGGGAACCGGAGCGTCCGAGGACGAGGCTCTGATGGTACTCGTCGGACACTCCATACAGAGTGGCGAAGGCGGCGGCAACCATGGCCCACCGCACCCGGCAAACTGCCCCGGCAGATCTCCAGCCCCATACGCTCGCCATGGCCAGGGAGGCCAGAACGCCATAGAGGACCAGGTGGGCCATGTAACTTCGTAGCACACCCATCCAGGAGACGGCGGGCGACTCCAATGGTCGAGACGCCTCAGCTTGCGACAACGAAGACAGATAGAAAATTAGCCCCATCCACGCGAGTACGGCACTGGTTGGTGCTACCCGGCACAGCCACGGAATGATCATGCTTTAAGCACGAGAATCAAGCTTTTCCCCTTGGGGTTCGTGGGCCCTGAATATTTCCTGCCTCTCCGACGGTGATCCGCCGGTATTCGGTCAACCTGGTGGTAGGATGTCATTCCTACGAAAATAGTCCCTGGGAGCGCCCCTCCCCAGGGGAAGAGAGGCGGGGGGGGGGGGGGGGGGCGGGGGGGCCCGCCACACCCCCACCCAGAAGA
>CAYOAF010000206.1:0-3342 GCA_964401855.1 uncultured Dehalococcoidia bacterium | reverse complement strand
GCGGACGTGCTTAACGGGAGAAAGGAACGGATCCTACAGCGCAGAAGGGAGGTGAAGGCTCAAACCATCAATAGGCGAAGACTTCATAACCGGACCCTCAGGGAGTTCACCCAAGCTCTTCCACACCCCTGATCTCTCGGGCCCAAAACTGTCCCATTTGTGCTGGTTGCCAACAGTCGTTGGAACCGGTGCTATTACAGGAGACTTTTGCAAAAGGCGCAATCGGGTTCGACGGGATTCTCAGAACGAATCCGCCAATGTATTGTCACCTCGCTGCCCACCGGTTGACTTTGGCCTGCTTCGGCGCTACTTTGAGAGTGAAACTCTGGATGCAAGCCGTCACCAGAGGTAAGAAGAAGCTAGGTGAGGAAAGAGGTACGACATGGCAAGCCCGAATAGAGTCGTTCACTACCTGAATCAGTTTTTCGGCGGCATCGGTGGCGAGGAGCAGGCCTACGCCCCGGTCCAGGAGAAAGAAGGGCCTGTCGGTCCGGGCCGGGCCCTTCAGGCGGCCCTGGGTGACCAGGCGGCCGTGGTGAGCACCATTGTGGCCGGAGACAACTACTTCACCGAGGAAGTTGAAGCCGCGAAAGCCGCCGTGGCCGAAATTCTGGCCAGGGTCAAGCCGGATATGGTGATCGCCGGGCCCGCCTTTGATGCCGGGCGTTACGGCCTGGCCTGCGCGGAGGTGTGCCGGCTGGCGCAGGGCATGGGTATCCCCGCCGTCTCGGGAATGTTCCCGGACAACGCGGGAATGCTGACCTATCGGCGGGAAATCCTGGCCGTGTCCACCGGGATCGACATCTCCGAGATGGCTTCGGTGATGGGGAAAATGGCTCGCCTGGCGACGAAACTGGCTGGTGGGGAGGAGTTGGGCCACGCCTCCGAGGAAGGCTACATCCCCCGGGGAATCCGCCGGCAGGTGATGCACGACCGCCCGGGCTACGAGCGGGCCGTGGATATGCTGAAGGCGCGGCTTTCGAGGAAGCCGTATGTCTCCGAAATGCTCCTCACCGGCTACGACGTGGTCCCGCCGGCGCCGCCGCTGAAGGATTTGAAGGAAGCGACCATAGCACTGGTATCGACCGGTGGCCTGGTTCCCAAAGGAAACCAGGACCGCCTGGTGGGCAGCAGGGCCGAGAATTTCTACCGCTACGACCTGGAAGGGGTGAGTTCCCTGAGCGTCGAGGAATGGGAATCGGTGCACGGCGGCTTCGGCACCCTCATCCTCAACACCAAGAACCCCAACTACGCGATGCCCTTGAGCACGGTGCGGTTTCTGGAGGACACCGGCGCTATCGGAGGAGTGTACCCCTGGTTTTTCTCCACGACCGGCAATGGGGCCGCGGTAAGCGCCGGCAGGCGCATGGGGGCTGAGATCGCCGCGGAACTCAACGAACACGACGTTGACGGCGTGCTGCTGGTAGCAACTTGAGGGAGCTGCAATCGTTGCGGAGCAACGATCGGCAAGGAACTCGAGCGGGCGGGCATTCCCGTGGGGATAATGACCGCCATGCCGGCCATACCCATGGCGGTTGGCGCGAACCGGGTGGTCCGGGGAGTCCGGGTATCCCACGTCTGCGGCGACCCCGCCCTGTCGGCGGAGAAAGACTGGGAACTGGGGGTCCGCATAGTGGAGACGGCCCTGAATTCCCTGGTCACCTCCGTGTCCGGTCCGACCCTGTTCGAACCATCCGAAGCCGTGCCTCAGGAGGCCGCTGTATGAAGCTGGAAATAGGCACCTTTCCGGTAAAAGATATCGTGTTTGGGACGACGACTCGCTGGGCCGGCGGCGTTCTGGAGATCAACAAGGACGAGTTGGTAGCCATGATTATGGAGGAGCCCTCCGTGACTTGGGCCGACCTCCAGGTGGCCCGACCGGGAGACAGTGTGCGCATCATGCAGATGCGGGACACCATCGAGCCCAAGGTCAAGGTCCAGGGACCCGGCAAGGTTTACCCCGGCATCTCCGGCCGGCCGGTGGAGACGGTGGGCCAGGGCAGGACCCACCGCCTGGGTGGCATGACCATCATCCCATGCTCTGAAATGCCCAGGTTGAACCCGGACGGCTCCCATTGGTGGGGCGCCCGCCTCGAAGGGACCCCCGGCGAGGTCAACTTCGTCGACATGTCCGGGCCGGGCGCGGTGACGCCCTTTTCTTTTACCATCAACCTGTGCGTGCCCATGGAGTGGAAAGAGGGCTCGTACACCGACGACTGGAACCGGGTGGTCCAGGCAGCCATGCTGAAAATAAACGACTATCTCGCCGAGACTACCGTGGGCTTGGAGCCGCCGGAGGTCCAGACCTACGACCTGGACTCCCGCGACAGCTCGCTGCCCAACTTCGTATTCGTGCCGGTGCTGGCCTCGGGGGAGTACCGCTACGGTCCTCGGACCAGTCTCAGCACCGGCGTTTACGGCATCGGACGCCTGACCCAGCCATGGCTGCTGCAACCCACCGAGGTGATGGACGGCGCCATATGCGGGGCCTACCAGTACAACCATACCTGGCCCATCCTGGAGACCGTCGTGCCCCACATGTGCGCTCGCCACGGCGTCGACCTCAACTTCGTGGGGTGCATCGTCGTTCGCAGCAACTGGGAAGCTCAGATCGAGAAGCAGCTCATGGCCAACCGGGCGGCCCAGCTTGCCGTCGACGTGGGGGCACAGGGCGCCATCGTCACCACCAACGTGCGAGGGCAGCGCTTTCTGGAGACCGTCCTCACTGTGCAGGCCCTGGAGAGGGCCGGGATCAACACAGTCCTCATGACCGAAGAGGAGGACAACGAGAACGGGTCGGCACCGCCGCTGCTGGTCTCGGTCCCCGAGGTGGTGTCCGCGGTCAGCAACGGGACCGGCGGCGTGGAAGTGGCCTTCCCCAAAGTCGAGCGAGTCATCGGGGTTCGCAACCCGGAGCCCCACTGGTCCCAGGACATGCCGCCAATTCATGGCAGGTACGGCGTGAGCCACCTCCACGACTTTTATGGCTTCGGCAAACAAGGCTATCTGGACTTCTAAGACCCGGGCCATGGCCCCCGCCGTTCTCCATGGGGCCCCGCCCCGGGGACGGGTCAACGAAGCATCGAGGAGGAGAGGATGACCCTACCCTACGAAGGCATTCGCATGGTCGACTTCACGCAAGTGCAGCAGGGGCCTTCGGGCACCCAGGTCCTGGCCGACTTCGGGGCGGACGTTATCAAAGTGGAGCGCATCAACGACGGTGAGCTTGGCCGCAGAAACCCGCCGCGCCTCAACGGCATCAGCTGCTACTTTCTGGCCAACAACCGCAACAAGCGCACCATAAGCCTTGACCTTCGGAGGCCGGAGGCCAAGGAGATCATC
>CAYOAF010000205.1:0-7534 GCA_964401855.1 uncultured Dehalococcoidia bacterium | reverse complement strand
GGCTGGCCAAGACGGATAAGTTGGATGCCCAAGTGCTGGCCCAGTTTGGCGCGATGGTGCAACCTTCGGTTCGTGGGGGCGCCCGCAAGGAACCTTGGGGCATTGCGTTCCCCCCTGTCCAAGGGTTTCCGGCCCCGGAACGCCTGTGGAATCCATGTTATGCTATGGCGCGCCGGCAAGTCCCATTCCGGATTGACCCGTTTGAGGGAACCGTGGTTCTTCGGCGCCGGGACCTGCCCTCTTGGGACCGAAGCCCGGTGGCCGCCGGGCACAGGAAGGCCCACCAGAGATTATAGAGCAGTGACACCAGTTCGGCACCTAGAGGAATGGGTGAGGCGGAGCCCCAACTACAAATGGTGGGGCGCCGGCGCTGTTGCGGCGGCGACCGTGGTGGAGGCGTCCAACCTGGGCGCCGTCAGCATTGCCCTGCCGACCATCACCGAAAAGTTCGACAGTGACCTGCCTACGGTGCAATGGGTGACGCTGGGCCACCTGCTGGCAATCAGCGGTCTTCTGCTTCCCATGGGCCGGCTCTCCGACATGGTGGGCCGAAAGCGCGTTTTCCTTTTGGGCATGCTGGCCCTTAGCCTGGGCTCGGCCCTGGCTGGCGCTGCCCCCAACCTCACCGTCCTGGTCTTGTTCAGGGCCCTCCAGGGGGTGGGGCCAGCCATGACAATCGCCAACCAGATGGCCATCGTGACCTTTCTTTTCCCTGACCGGGAGAGAGGCACGGCCCTGGGTCTCAACATGCTGGCGGTCGGAGTGGGACTGGTATCCGGGCCGGCCTTGGGCGGACTGATGGTGAACACCTTGGGCTGGCGCTTCGTTTTCTTTGTGTACGCCCCTTTGGGAGCGCTGTGCGCTGTTCCGGCCCTGATTGTCCTGGATGATGACCGCCTGCGCCAAGGTATGGCCAGGTTGAGGCTGGGTGGCTTCGACTGGCTAGGGGCGGCCCTTTCGGCGTTGGCCCTGCTGGTCTTCCTTCTGGCCATGACCAACGGCCATCGCTCGGGTTGGGCCTCCCCTCCGATCCTGGCCGGGTTGGCCATGGCGGCGGGGTTGCTGGGATGTTTCGTGTGGTGGGAACTGCGGACCCCTTCGCCCATGTTCGACCTGACCTTCTTCAAAGCCCCGTTGTTCTCCATAGGGGTCGCCGGGCGAGGAATATTCTTCCTTGCCGCTGCCGCGCCCCTCTTCCTGCTGCCGTTCTACTTGCAGGGAGTCGCGGGCTACACCCCCGGCCAAGCGGGACTGATAATGGCCACTTTCTCCATGGCCACCATTATTGGCGCGCCCCTAGGGGGCCGCTTGACGGACCGGTTCGGCTGGAAGCCGGTCGCGCTGGGCGGGGCAACCCTCGCGTCCGTGGGGTTGCTCCTGCTCTCCCGGATCACCGCCGAAACGCCCCTGGCCGCGGTGGTGCTTCTGCTGCTGGCCCAGAACTCCGGCTACGCGGTTTTCATTGTCCCGATCAACAGCGCCGTTCTGGGTTCAGTTGAGCGACGCCGCTACAGCGTGGTCGTCGCCTTTCTTCAACTGCTGCGCAACGTGTTCACCGTGACCGGAATAGCCATCGCAACGGTCATAGTTACCGCCGCCATGGCGTCCCGGGGGGTTGAACCGAGCCTCAGCGTTATCTCCGGCGCCGCCGACACCCGGTCCATGCTGGCTTTTACCCACGGAATGCGCACCGCTTTCCTGGCAATGGGGGTCCTCCAGCTCACGGCCACGGTCCTGCTGGCGGTGGCGGGCCGGAGGTTTGGAAAGGTGCTCCCGGAGCGCGCCGGAGGGCCGCCAGTCGAACGCAGCCCCTCGGAATAAGGCCGCCCTGAACTGTGGCTCAGGGACGCCACCGGCTTCGTTACCGGCCCCGAAAGCCGCTGTGGCCCGTGCTCGCTACCTGACCGGCTGCCCCTTCAAGTGCATGCTGAAGAACTCCAGAGTCCTGGCCCAGGCGGCTTGGGATGCGCCTTTATGGTACCGGGGCCCCGCTGAATCCATGAAAGCGTGGCCCGCGCCAGGATAGGTGAAAAACTGATGACGCTTGCCGAGCCGGGTCAATTCGTTGTCCAGAGTGCGCATGTCCGCCTGCGACGGGTCCTCGTCGTCCTCCCCGAAATGGAATAGGATGGGACATCCTATCCCGGCGGCCAGTTCGATTGGGGTCCCGGCGGCATCGCCCCAAGGCGTCATCATGCCGCCCCCGTAAAAGGGGACTGAGGCATTGAACTCGTGGCTGGCGGCTGCCGCCAGCCAGGCGGCCCTGCCGCCGATACCGAACCCGGTCACTCCGATTCGTTGTTGGCCGGTGGACGCGCGGGTTCGAAGGAAGTCTATCGTGGCGGTGACGCCGGCGGACAGGCTCGCGTCGTCCCGATGCTGTTTCCCTTGGGAATCCTCACCCATCTCGTGGAACAGATCGGGGGCCACGGCGGCGTATCCGTTTTCCGCGAGCCGGTCGGCAATCCCTTGAATGAAACCGTCGAGGCCGCCCGCGTGCGGGCCGATCAGGACCGCGGGGAACGGCCCGGAGCCGGCGGGTATGCTCAAGTAGAGGCTCATGTCGTGGGGCCCTACTTTGATCTTTTCCCAGGACGGCGCCATGGGCCTGACCTCCCCTTTTTGGAATTGAGGAACTCCCCAAGCGCCGGCGGCATCAGGGCTGGAGCCGGCCGGCCGCCGCGGCCCGGGCGGTGGCATGAAGCCGGCCCGGCGGGACGAATAGCATCATCGCAAATCAGCGGGCCGGAGGCAACCCCGCGCCGGCGATGGGGACGAACAATGTCGGTCGGTCTACCGGGCCAATTGCGCCGGCAGTTGGGAAATCAAGTGTGTGTGTTGCCCATCGAGAGCATGGGCTAGCACCCTGGGTGCTGGACGCGGCTGGCTGTTATGTTGGTTTCGTATGAAGGAATCGTGGCTGTTTTACAACTACGTGCGTCGCTGGTGGGGGCTCCTGTTACTGGGCCCCGCGCTGGGCGCCGTCCTAGGCTTGGCCTACTACTCAAACCAGGCGCATCCGGTGGAATACGCCGCGACGGCCACCGTCGCTATTGAAGGCCCGGTGTTGGAAAATGAACGGACACCGGAGGTTGTGCTCACTATCGACTCCAGTTCGGGGAGAACCGAAGAAGCAGTTGTTGAGCACGTCACGTCAACAGTAGCCAAGATGGTCGCGTACACCAAAACTCCCATCGTGATCCGGGAGTTTGCGGTAGAACGGAACGAAACCGATGAAGCTTGATGGAAGGCAGTTGTTCTAGGGAGTGTGGCCGGCACTCTGCTGGCCATCGCGGGGGCATACGTGTGGGAGGATGCCCCCGTGATGGCGGACCGTGCACGAGGGCGTCTGACGGACACCTTGTCTTAGAAGCCCCGGCGTCTCTCCGGGAACTGCCGGCCCATGTCTCCGGTCTCGATTGAGGACACTCCGGTCCTCGTGTAGCCCCCTTGCCGCTGGTAACGCCCGGTTCAGTCCCAGTGGAGGCGGACCTCCTCCGACCTTTTCTTGACACTCCCAGAGGATTGTGATAGATTTCCCACGCTCAAAAACCACCTGTTTTCGCTTTTATTGGGGGGATGAATTGGAGTTCTTGATTGTCGCCATCGTGGCCGGGGGCATCGCCCTTCTCTTCGCCGGGGTCACCACCATCAAGGTTTTGAAAGCCGATCCCGGCACCGAGGCGATGCGGGCCATCGGCGACGCTATCCGGGGAGGTTCCGGCGCTTTCCTGCGCCGGGAATACCTGGTGCTTCTGCCCTTCGTCGTGTTGGTGACCGGTATCCTGTGGGTGCTCATCGACTGGCACACCCGGGACGACCTGTTGCCCAGGACCGCCATCTCTTACCTGGCGGGGACCATCTGTTCGGCAACCGCCGGGCTCGTCGGTATGAGCGTGGCGGTGCGGGCCAACGTTAGGACGGCCGCCGCCGCGATGCACGGACTGAACCCGGCGCTTCGGGTGGCCTTTTCCAGCGGGTCGGTAATGGGAGTGACGGTGGTGGGCATCGGCCTGCTCGGGGTTTCAATCCTCTACCTGATCTTCAAGGACATCAGCGTGGTGGCCGGGTTCGGTTTTGGAGCAAGCTCCATAGCCCTGTTCGCCAGGGTTGGCGGCGGCATCTTCACCAAGGCTGCCGACGTGGGGTCCGACCTGGTGGGCAAGATTGAAGCCGGCATCCCCGAGGATGACCCCCGCAACGCCGGTGTCATCGCTGATAACGTGGGCGATAACGTGGGCGACGTGGCCGGCATGGGCGCCGATCTGTTCGAGTCCTACGTTGGCTCCCTCATCTCGGCTATGGCCCTGGCGGCGGCGGCGCTGGCCGGGACCCAAGGCGCCTGGAAGGCCGACCAGACGATGTTCCCCCTGCTGCTGGCAGGAGCCGGGATCCTGGCGTCAATCCTGGGTACCTTTGTGGTCCGGAGCAGCGAGAACGCCAACTTCGGGCAGTTGCTCTGGGCCTTGCGTCGGGGCATATTCACCGCTGCGGTGCTGGTGGCCGTATTCGCCCTGGCTGCAGTGATAGCCCTGGACCTGGAGATCGAGTGGTTCTGGGCGGTCTTGGTTGGGTTGGTGGCCGGGATAATAGTCGGTCTGTCCACCGAATACTACACCTCGTACAGCTACGGGCCGACCAAGAAGATCGCTGAAAACTCTCAGACCGGGGCGGCCACCGTGATGATCAGCGGTATCGCCACCGGAATGATGAGCACGGTGACCCCGTTGGTCGCCATCGGTGCGACCATCATCATCGCCTTCGAGCTGGCCGGCTTCTACGGTGTAGCCCTGGCCGGCGTTGGGCTCCTTTCCACGCTGGGCATCACTCTGGCTACCGACGCCTACGGGCCGGTGGCAGACAACGCCGGGGGTATCGCCGAGCAGGCCAAGCTTCCTCCCGAGGTGCGGGAGAGGACCGACGCCCTGGACGCCCTGGGGAACACCACCGCTGCCACGGGCAAGGGGTTCGCCATCGGCTCCGCCGCCCTGACCTCGCTGGCCCTGCTGGCCGCGTACGCGGTGGCCGCTGACCTGGACATGAAAATCAACCTGCTGGACCACAAGACCCTGGTCGGATTGCTCATCGGGGCCATGCTGCCCTTCCTGTTCTCGGCCTTCACCATGAACGCCGTGGGCCGGGCCGCTTTCTCCATCGTAAACGAGGTGCGGCGCCAGTTCCGGGAGATTCCCGGTTTGATGGAGGGCACGAACCCGCCGGAATATGCGAAGTGTGTGGACATCGCCACCCGTGGGGCCCTCCGGGAGATGATAATTCCCGGCCTGATGGCCGTGGTCGTGCCTGTATCCGCCGGCTTCATCCTCGGCACCGAGGCGTTGGGCGGTCTGTTGATCGGCGCGGTCGGCGCTGGGTTCATGCTGGCCATCATGATGGCCACCGCCGGTGGAGCATGGGATAACGCCAAGAAATACGTGGAACTGGGCAACTTCGGAGGGAAAGGGTCGGAAGCCCACAAGGCAGCAGTGGAAGGAGATGTGGTGGGTGATCCTTTCAAGGACACCTCGGGCCCGTCGCTGAACATCCTGCTCAAACTGATGGCCATCGTCTCCCTGGTGTTCGCGCCGGTATTCCTGGACGTGACACCTCTCATAGACCGGATCTAATCCTGGCGACGCTGCCAGGCCCCGTAAGGAGAGACTCAGGGGACCAAGCAGAAACGGGGGCGCTCCACGCAAATGGGGCGCCCTTTACGTTTCCCTCCAGTGGGGGTCCGGTGAGGAACATTGGCGGGGTTTCAGCGGCCTGGCTAGCCCAGGGGCTGGTCTTTTGTGAGGTAGAGTAGGCGAACCTGGGCCGTCCCCCCTTCGATCTCCAGCAATCCGAGGGTCCCCATTGCCTCAGGGTGGTAGTGGCGGCCCGGATAGGTTGGACTGCCCGGGTTGATCAGCAACACCCCGTCGTGATAGCAAACCAGCTCATGGTGGGTGTCCCCGAAGACCACGATATCCACCGGCTGGCCGAATTTTTCAGCCGCGATATCCCGCCCTCGCCCTTCCGGGAAGACTATCCCGGTGCCGTCGGATGTGGTGCTGATCCGTGGGCCCGGCCATTGGATGTCGTGGATCATGCCGATGGCTAATCCCCCAGCCTGGACCACCCGGGTGACCGCCGCCAACCGATCGCCCGGCTCGGTGGGGTCTTCGTACCCACGCACCGCCAGCACCGGGGCCACCGTTTCCAGGCAGTCCATGACGCCCAAGCACTCCAGGTCGCCGCAGTGCAGGATCAGGTCGACTCCGTCCAGCGCGGTCAGCACCTCGGCGGGCAGGTCCCAGCCGCGGCCAGCCAGGTGGGTATCCGATATCAGGCCGATTTTCATGGTGAGGGCGTGGTCCGGGAAGTCTCCCGGGGCGCGAGTGCATCCAGGGTGCGGAACATGGCCGGCAAGGAGGAGCCGCGAGGGAACGCGACCAGCGGCATGTCGGCCCCGCTGCGCCGGAACTGATTCAGCTTCGCCCGGCAGGTAGCTGCGTCGCCAAGGATGGTGACGTTGTCCAGCATCTCGTCCGTAATCATAGATGCCGCCTTGGCCCTGTCACCAGCCGCCCATGCTTCCCGGAGGGCGTCCCCCTCAGCCTGGTAGCCATAGCGGCTGAACAGGTCGTAGTAGTAGGTCCCCATGCCGCCGATGTAGTAGGTCATGTGAGCGCGAACCCGCCGTTCGGCGTCTGCCAGGTCCTCGGCCCCGTCCGCCACGTGGCACATGATTTGAGGGGCGACGCTGATCTCCGAAATATCCCTGCCAGCCCGGACAGCACCTTTGGCGACCTGCTCTTTCAGGCCCGGAAGATGTCCCTGATGGACCCAGATGGGAAGCCATCCGTCGGCCAACTCCCCGGTCAGGTCCAGGTTCTTGGGGCCCAGGCTGGCCAGATAGATGGGGATGCGTTGTTGAACCGGCGAAGCGCCCAGGCGGAAGCGGCGCAAGTTGTAGAATCGGCCCTCATGGTTCACCGCCTCTCCCGACAGGGCCTGGCGGATTATCTCCATGTACTCGCGGGTGCGCTGCAAGGGATACTTGAACGGCAGTCCGTGCCAATCTTCGATGACGATCCGCCCGCTGGACCCCAGTCCCAGCATGGCCCTCCCCTCGGAGACCAGGTCCAGGGAGGCGATGCATTGGGCGATCATGGAGGGGGTGCGGCTGTACACTGTGACGATCCCGGTTCCCAGGCGAATGGACTGGGTGTTGCAGGCGATGGCGGTCAACACGGTAAAGGCATCCATTCCCCATGACTCGCCGGTCCAGAGTTCGTCGTAGCCTAGCCGATCCGCATGTTGGGCGACGGTAATCATATCTTTGAAAGAGTACCCGTCTGGCCTGGGGTTGAAAAACAATCCTGTGCCGCTCATCCGTTGATGCTCCTGCTGGTGTGGACTAGTTCCGGTGCTCCCATAGGGTAAAGTAATCGGGCGAATCTCCCTGCAGGGCTTCGGTCAACTGGGTTAAATGCAGCTTCTGAAGGATGCCTGTCTCCTCGGCAACCAGCCGGCTGAGCACCTTTTCCCATTG
>CAYOAF010000204.1:0-7506 GCA_964401855.1 uncultured Dehalococcoidia bacterium | reverse complement strand
AACAGCCAGTCCACCGCCTTGTTTCCCATCCAGGAGGCGAAGCTCTCGTTGAGCCACAGGTCGTCCCACCACTCCATGGTGACTAGGTCTCCGAACCACATGTGGGCCATTTCGTGGGCTATCACCTCAGCCACCCGTTGCCGGGTCCCGGCCGAGGACTTGACGGGGTCCACCAGCAAGGCGATTTCCCGGTAGGTGATGGCCCCCCAGTTCTCCATGGCCCCGGCGGCGAAGTCCGGGATGGCGATGTGGTCCAGCTTTTCCAGGGGATAAGGAATCCCGAAGTAGTCGTTGAAGAAGGACAGGAGCTGCACCGAGGTGTTCAGGGCGAACCGCCCCTGTTCCTCCTTGCCCCGGGTGGTCCACACTGCGACCCTGGTGGTGTCGGTGGCCTGCTGCTCGATATGAGTCAGGTCCCCGACCACGAAGGCCAGCAGGTAGGTTGACATAACCGGTGTTTCGGCGAAGTGGACCGTCTTGAGGTCCGGCCCGGCGCCCGACTCTTCCACCGGGGGAGTGTTGGAGACAGCCACCAGGCCGGAAGGGATGACCAGGGTAACCTCGAACCTGGCCTTGCGGGCCGGTTCGTCCCAACAGGGGAAAGCCCTGCGGGCGTCGGTGGCCTCGAATTGGGTGGCCGCCAGGTATCGCTCCTCTCCATCGGAGGCGGTGTACCGGCTCCGGTAGAAGCCGCACAGCTTGTCGTTCAGCTCTCCGGCGAACTTGATCTCCAACGTAGCCTGGCCCGGAGCAATTGACTCCCCGAAGTCCAGGGTGACGGTCTCCCGAGACTTGTCAAAGGCGACTCGGCGAGCGCCGGTGGCGACCCCGTCCCGAAGCAGGGTGGCTGTCTCTACTTGGAGTTCCACCGCGTTCAGTACGATCTCCAATGTGGGTTCGGCGACTTCGATGGAGATCCTCTCTTCGCCCTGGAAGGTAAACTGGTCTAGGTCCGGTTGGAGCTTGATCCAATATTTTACGGGGCGGACGGCCCCGGGTAAGACGGCAGCCTCGGACGCGGGCATGGCCTAAGGTCCCCCTTTTAAGTTCTGGCAGGCATCTCGTGGACGGCGCAGGCGCGGGATAGCGCGCTGAGGTTTTCGGCGTATTCGGTGTTTGGTTGGCGCACCTGGGCATGGCAAGTTTAACATTATCGCTGGCCTCCGGTCTGCCTGCGGAACTGGGCCTGCCGACGGGTGATATAATGTCTCCCACCTCTCGGAGGGCCATAACCAAAGCCGATTCGGAGCATGAGAGACACTCTGCGCTCTCCGTGTCTCCGTGGCTGATTGTCAGGAGAAACGAGCCGATATGCCGCCCAAGACAATGTTCGAAAAGATCTGGGATGCTCATGTGGTGAACGAGGAGCCGGGGCAACCCACGCTACTCTACATCGACCTGCATCTGGTGCACGAAGTGACTTCGGCCCAGGCTTTCGATGGCCTGCGGATGGCCGGACGCCGGGTCCGCCGCACCGACCTGACCATCGCCACCGCCGACCATAACACCCCCACCTGGGACCTCTCGCGGCCCGTGACCGACGAGATCTCCAAGAGGCAACTAGATGCCCTGTCCAGGAACTGCAAGGAGTTCGGCATTACTCTTTACGACCGGTTCCATTCCTTGCAGGGTATTGTCCACGTCATCGGACCAGACCTGGGCTACACCCAGCCGGGCAAGACCGTCGTCTGCGGCGACAGCCACACCGCTACCCACGGGGCCCTTGGGGCCTTCGCCATGGGGATCGGCACGTCGGAGTTGGAGCATGTGCTGGCCACCCAGACCTTGCGCCAGTTCCAACCCAAGACCATGGAGGTCCAGGTCAACGGCCGGCTGCCCTTCGGCGTTGCCGCCAAGGACCTGATTCTGGGCATCATCGGCCGCATCGGCGTCAACGGGGGCGTCGGCCACGCCATCGAGTATACCGGCGAGGCAGTCCGTGCTCTGTCCATGGACGGCCGGATGACGGTGTGCAACATGACCATCGAGGGCGGCGCCAGAACGGGTATGGTCGCCCCCGACGAGACCACCTTCGAGTACCTGCGGGGCCGCCGGTTCGCGCCTCAGGGCGACGCATTCGAGGCCGCCGTGGAGCGTTGGCGCTCCCTGCCCACCGACCCGGGGGCCGCCTACGACCGGGTGGTGGAAATCGAAGCGTCCAGCCTGGAGCCCAACATTACCTGGGGCATCAACCCGGGCATGGTCCTACCCGTGACTGGCCGGGTGCCCGACCCGGCTTCCTACACCGACCCCAACGAGCGGGAGGTCGCCGAGCGGGCCCTGCGGTACATGGACCTGGAACCGGACACTCCGATTCAAGACATCAAGATCGACCGGGTATTCATCGGCGCCTGCACCAACGCGCGGCTGGATGACCTTCGCGCCGCCGCCCAGGCGGTCAAGGGCCGCAAGGTCCACGACGACGTCTACGCCATGGTGGTGCCCGGTTCGGCATTGATCAAGAAGCAGGCCGAGGAGGAGGGTCTGGGCCGGGTTTTCAAGGATGCGGGATTTGACTGGCGGGTGGCGGGGTGCTCCATGTGCCTCGGGATGAACCCGGACATCCTAGAGCCGGGGCAGCGCTGCGCCTCGACCTCCAACCGGAACTTTGAGAACCGTCAGGGTAAGGGCGGCCGCACCCACCTGGTGAGCCCGGCCATGGCGGCGGCGGCCGGCATCGCCGGCCACTTCGTGGACATCAGGGAGTGGTAGGGGGAGTCAGACGACGCTCGCTCCGTTCGTGGTGAGCTTGTCGAACCATGATTGTGCTGAAACCAAGTGGTCTTAAACCTGTCGAAGGATGCAGGTGAAAAACAGGGAGTCGTGAGCTTTTACGTCTACATTCTTCATTGCTCTGACAGTTCATATTACATGGGCCACACTGATAACCTCGAGTCACGGGTCTGGGCACACCAAACGGGGCAGGTTGCGAGGTACACTGCCAAGCGTACGCCGGTAACGTTGGAATTCGCGGAGGAATTCCCAACGAGAATTGACGCTCTGGAGCGAGAACGCCAAATCAAAGGTTGGTCGAGAAGCAAAAAGGCAGATCTGATCAGGAGAGACTGGGGGTTGCTCCAACGGTTGGCAAAGTCGCATGGTTCGACAAGCTCACCACGAACGGGGTAAAGGACCAGCGATTTCCGGGTAAAAGTTAAGAACGTGCGGGGGTTGTACCATCCTTGGGGGCGAAGATACTGCCGGGCAGAAACATGGGCAACGACACAAACCAACAAGGGAACTCTACAAGATTGGCGACCGCCTCGTTGATGTCCTGGATAGGGCAGCAAGTGGCAAGCGCTTTGACCTTAACACTGACTACAAGCGTGTAATGGCAGTCTCCTTGGCCAAGGCCTGCAAGTCCTACCAGGCAGTGACGATGCTTTGTAGGAGCAGGTACGGGGAAGATGCGGCTATTTTGAACCGTAGCCTGTTGAGTCTCTCGACCAACGCCCATTGGATTGATCAAAACCCTGACCAACGGGTATCAGCCTATGTTGACTACAACCATGTGTTGGAAGCGAGATATAACCGGAAGATAGTCGAAAATCCCGGGCCATTGGGACATTCCCAATATCTTGTGCCAGGGCGCAGGATACAACAAGCGGAGCTGGACTTGCTGTCAAAGCAAGCCAAAGAGAGGCATGGGTACAACAGACATGGCTGGTCGGGAAAATGGCTACGCGACATGGCGGTAGAGCTCGGCATGACGAACGACTATGACTCCGGATACACGTTGACTTCGGAGCTTGAACATTCGAGCGTTGGCTCTCTGGACGAGTACGCAAGCTTGTCCTCCCAGGGCGCCTTCCAGGTGTCAGGTGGTCCGTCTCCGAACTGGGTCCTCGAGTCAATCGGGTTCAAGCATCTTTCCCTCATCAAGGTCACCGAACTGGCAGACCGAATACTGGATCTGGGTATAACCGCCGATTTGAATGCACTGGACGCCGAGGCGCTGGGTCTCTTTGGTGCCCAACGGTTGCCAACCCGAATACAAAAGGAGTAACCCATGGAACCTTTCATCAAGCTCAACGGCATCGCGGCGCCCCTGGGCCGGGTGAACGTGGACACGGACCAGATTATCCCCGCCGTGCATCTCAAAAGCATCGAGCGCACCGGGTTCGGCGACGCTCTGTTCCAACCGTGGCGCTACAAAGCCGACGGCACTCCCGACCCAGACTTCGTGCTCAATAAACCGGCGTACCGAGATGCGACCATTCTGGTAGGGGGAAGGAATTTCGGCTGCGGCTCCTCCCGGGAGCACGCGCCCTGGGCGCTCCACGACTACGGCATCCGCTGCATCATCGCCCCCAGTTTCGCCGACATTTTCTACAACAACTGCTTCCAGAACGGCCTGCTGCCGGTGCGGCTGCCCGAGGAGACGGTGCGGCAGATCATGGACCACGCGGTGGCCGCTCCCGGCTCCCGGTTCAACGTGGATCTGGTGTCCCAGCGGGTCTGGTCCGACGACGAGGAGATAGCGGTGTCGTTTGAGATCGACGCCGCCCGCCGCCACGCATTACTCAACGGCCTGGACGACATCGGCCTGACCCTGCAAAACGAGGACCGGATCGCGGCTTACGAGCAGTCAGCTATTTAGCGGTCAGCGGTCAGCTATTTGCTGACCGCTTATGACGGGCGCTGGGGATGGGGGTACGCCTTCTCCATCTGCTCCCGGAAGTCGGCGTCGTAGCGCAGCAACCGGCCCTGGCGCACTTGCTCGTCCATCGTGGGCCGCTGCACCGGCCGCGGGTTGGTCGGGGAGTAGCCGATCACCCGCCGGGCCTCCAGGGCCGCCAGTTCCTCTTCGGTCCGGCCCAAGAGCCCGGAGAGCACCCACTTGTTGTCCTCGCCCACGGTTGGGGCCGCTATGCCCTTTACCGCCGGGGTGCCGAGGAGCTTCCAGGGGCGGCCGGCGTAGGGGAGGGGCGGTATTCCGGTGCCGGGATGATGGGACACCACTTCAAAGAAACCCCGCTCCAGCAGGTGCGGATCAAATAACAGGTCATGATTGTCCAGGACGGCCCCGGCCGGGACCCCTGCCGCCTGTAGTGTTTGCATCAACTCGTGGGCGTCCCATTCCCTGGTGGTTTCCCGTATGAGATGGTCCACATCGCCCCGGTGACGCCACCGGGCCAGCCCCTCCTTGAACCGGCTGTCCTGCTCCCATTCCGGCTTTCCCAGCGCCTGGCACAGGGACCGCCACTGGCCGTCATCGCCCACGGCGATCACGATCCACCGGTCGTCCCCCTGGCAGGGGTAGCAGCCGTGAGGGGCCATGGCTGGATGTCCGTTGCCCATGCGGGGCTCGGTGTGGCCGTTGACGGCGAAGTCCATCAGAGCCTCGGGCAGGGTTGAGCTGGCGGTCTGGGTATGGGAGATGTCGAGGAACTGTCCCTGTCCGGTGCGCAACCGGTGGACCAATGCCGCCATCACGGCGAAGACGGTGTGCTCGGCTGCAGTGAAATCGGTATGGGGTATTTCGGCCTGGACCGGTGGGCCGCCCACGTAGCCGGTCATGTGAGCCAGCCCGGAGGCGGCCTCGGTCGACGGTCCCGTGGCCCCGAAGCCGGACCAGGGGCCGGTGTAGCCGTAGCCGGTGGAGGATATCATGATGAGTTCGGGGTTGATCTGCCGCAGGTCGTCGTACTCCAGCCCGAAGTTCTTGATTACCCGGGGGGTGAAGTTCTCGGCGAAAATGTCGGACACGGTTATCAGCTCTTTCAGAATAGAAAGACCCTCCGCCTGGGTGAGGTCCAGGGTGAGGCCCAGCTTGTTCCGGTTTTGCTCGTAGAAATTGGCTCCCCGGTTCCAGAACTCACCGGTGATGTCGTTCCGGTAGACAGCGTCGCTTCGATAGCCGTCGTGGCGGTGGCAGGATTCCAGGCGGATGACCTCGGCGCCCATGTCGGCCAGCATCTTCATCGCCCAGGGGATGGCGATGAGCTGCCCCATTTCGACCACGCGAATCCCTGCCAATGGCGCGGACATGGTCAGATCACCTCCATGGCCCGCAGCCGGGCCAGGTCTCCATCGGAGTAGCCCAGGCGCCCTCCGAAAAGCTCGCTGTTGTGTTGCCCGAGGGTTGGAGCGGGCCGCTGGGCGTTCCAGGGGGTTTGCCCCATCGCAAAGGGCGCTCCCGGGTATTTCACCGTGCCGGCGACGGGGTGGTCGATTTCCACGAAGTAGTCTCTGGCCTGGAACTGGCCGCTGGCCAGGATTTCCTCTGGGGACTGGATTACCCCGTAGGTGAACCGGCGCTGGTTGGCCGCGTAGAACACCTCGAACTTCTTCAGGGGCAGGAAGCGCCGGTCCAGGATCTCCCCCAACTCCTGGGCGTTGGCCAGCCGGGCCGAGGAAGTGCTGAACTTCTCATCGTCCAACTCCGGTGCTCCCATTAGCTCCACCACGCTCTTCCAGTTGGAGGTGGCGGTCGATCCTGGGTTGGGAAGGATGTAGCCGTCGGAAACCTCACGGACGCGGGTCAGGTCGCCGCTGTGGTTCGGCTGGCGGCGCCGTACTGCGCCGGCATAGGTATAGGAACTGACCACGTCCCGCAGGCTTGACGCCATGCACTCCTGGACCGAAACGTCGATCTGCTGGCCCTCCCCGGTGCGCCGCTGGTGGTACAGCACTATGAGGGTGGCGGCCGCGGCGTCGGTGCCGGCCTTGAACTGGGCCTGGTTGAGGGCGTGCTTCAGCGGCTCCCGGTCGTGGTTGCCGAAAACGTACATCAGCCCGCCGAGGGCGTAGGCCACGATCTCGGTGGCCTTGTAGTCCCGGTATGGGCCGGTCTGGCCGAAGTTGGAGATGGACACCATGACCAGGGACGGGTTTTCCCGGCGCAGGGTTGAGAAGTCCAATCCCAGGGACGGCAGGACTCGCGGGGAGAAGCTTTCGACCAGGATGTCGGATTCCCGGGCCAGGTCCTTCAGCATCTCCCGGCCGCGGCGGGACTTTAGGTTCAACGTCACGCCCCGCTTGCTGGTGTTCAAGTAGAGGAAGGGCAGGCTCTTGTCCGGTCCGGCTTCGTCATGAAGGAAGGGAGGTGTGCGCCTTGCCGGGTCCCCGCCGGGTCGCTCGACTTTGACCACGTCGGCGCCATGATCGGCCAGCAGCTTGGTGCAGTAGGGTCCGGCGATGTAGTGGGTGAGGTCCAGCACCTTCACCCCTTCCAGTGCTCCTTCGGCCATTTGGCGTCCTTTCGATTGAATTGCTGGCTGCCGGCATTATAACGCAGGCGTCGTTACACTGGGGGAGTCTCCTTTGCAAAGGAAGCTCCCCCAGACCCCCTCAAGAAAACCCAGCCTCCCTGCTAATGCCTAGCTCCCCTCGTCCAGAATCCCGGCGACCCGCTCCTCCATCTCCCGGCGCCCGGCCGCCAACTGGTCCCGCCTGCGTTGAATGCCTCGCGCGTCCTCCGACAGCAGGCCACGGCACTCCTCCAACATGCGCCGCACCTCTTTGGGAGAGGTGGAGCCGGGAGTGGCCTTCAAGCCGACACAA
>CAYOAF010000203.1:0-10192 GCA_964401855.1 uncultured Dehalococcoidia bacterium | reverse complement strand
GAGCAATAACAGCACTGCGGCGGGCATCAAAGAAGGGTCGGCCACCGTTTTTTCGACCCGGTGGGACAACGCCTTTTGGATAACGTCCGGCGGGGACGAGCCCATTCACACCTCTATTCGAATATAGAGGAAACCACCTCTTCGATACTTCGCTGCAACTCCGGCTCGTCGGTCAAGGTCCACACTATCGCCACCTGGCAAGCCCGGCGGGCCCCGATACCCTCGGACATGAGGCGGGCAGCGTAGATCAGCAACCGGGTGCTGGCCCCCTCCTGGAGGCCGTGCTCTTCCAGGTTGCGTATCTTTTCCCCGAGCTTCGCCAAGGCATCGGCCTGGGCGGCGGCGCAGCCGCTTTCCTGCTTGATGATCTCGGCCTCAATGTCCCGGGGCGGGTAATTGAACTCGATAGAAATGAACCGCTGCCGGGTGCTGTGCTTCAGGTCTTTCAAAGCGCTCTGGTAGCCGGGGTTGTACGAGATGCACAGCAGGAAGCGGTCGTCGGCTTCGATGATCGACCCGGTCTTCTCCACCGGCAGAATGCGCCGGTGGTCGGTCAGAGGGTGGATCAGCACGGTAGTGTCCTTGCGGGCCTCCACCACTTCGTCCAGGTAGAGGATGGCACCCGTCTTGACCGCCCGGGTCATCGGGCCGTCGATCCAGCGTGTGCCCTCGGCATCCAGTAGATACCGGCCCACCAGGTCGCTGGCGGTGAGGTCTTCGTGGCAGGCGATGGTAACCAGAGGGACTCTGACCTCGCCTTCCCGAAGCGTTTGCTTGCCCTTGCCCTTGCCTTTGCTGGTGATTTCGGTAAGGGGCCGGCCTAGTTTCCAGGCCATGTACTCCACGAATCGAGTCTTGCCGCAGCCTGTGGGCCCTTTCAGCAATACCGGAATGTGCTGGTGATAGGCCGCGGTGAACAACTCGAGTTCGTCCCCCACCATGCGGTAGTAGGGCTCACTGCGGACCAAGAATTCCTCGATTGCGTACTCTTTGGACTCCCCATCAACGGTATCTACCATTACGTGTGCGCTATCCTTTTTTTGACTCTGCTGTCCCACAGGCTGTTGACTGTCTTCTCCAGATGGGCCATGTCTCTGGAGTTATCTACTACCACATCGACGCGGGCCAACCGCTCCGACCGGTCCATTTGGGAACCCAGGCGTTTGCGCACTTCCTCTTCACTCATCCCATTCCTGGCCTGGAGCCGTTGAATCAGGACACCGACCGGAGAGTCCGTGGCCCAAACCTCGTCCACTAGCGGTTCCCACCCCGCTTCCAGCAGCACGGCCGCTTCCACCACCGCCACCTGGACCCCTTGGGACCGCAGCTCATCGAGTTGGTCCCCAATCATGCTCATGATGCGCGGGTGCATTATCCGGTTCAACTCAGCCAGCCGCTCCGGGTCTGAGAAGACGATGCCGCCCAATTTCCGGCGGTCAATCTCGCCGTTGTCCTGAACTATTTCCTTCCCGAAAGCCCCAACCACTGCGTTCCAACCCTCGGAGTTCGGGGTGTACGCTTCGTGCCCAACCCGGTCGGCGTTGATCAACACTGCACCCAAAGCCTGCATCAGCTCGGCAACCACGCTCTTTCCGGTTCCGATGCTGCCGGTCAATCCAATTACTAACATGCTCTCACTGAATATCGCAGTCTAGCCTCCCCGGCGCCGGCTGGCGCCGGTAGGGGTTGGGCTTCTTCCATCCAATGCGTCTTTGTCAACGACTGGGCCATTCTACCAATGAGAATTGTGGCGGTCAACATCATTGGCGCGGGTTTAGAGAATCAGGGCGACCCGAGGCGCGACGAGGGTGCGCTGAAAGTCAGGCGGTACGGCGGCTGGAACCCTAGAAAACCCGGAAGGCTCAAGGTTCGCGGGCGTTGGGTCAGGCGCAGATATGGATCTCCCCCCAACGAGAGCGGAAGGCTTCCTGCAAATCTTGGAACATTTGCCAATACTCTTCGGTTAGTATCGGATTAGTGGTCATGATGACCGCGTCTTCCCGATTGTCGGAGTAGTAAGCTTTCCGGATACCCACCGTGTTGAACCCGTACTTCTCGTACAGCTTTTGGGCGACGAAATTGGAAACCCGGGCCTCCAGCGTCATGACCCGGGAGCCATACTCTATCGCCGCCCGCAGCGAGCCGATAAGCAGAAGCTCGCCAAATCCCCGGCCTCGGTGCTCCCCCCGCACCGCGATCTCCGTGATATGAGCCTCATCTCCCTGGTACCAAACACTCACATAACCGACCACCGACGAGGCAGGAGGACCGCCGGACAGCCCTCGGCGCACCAGGCTCCCAACCCCTCGGACCAAGAGGTCCCACGGGTGGGAGGTCTCCCCGCCGGCTTCAGATTCCCCGGGAGCCGGCTCCGTGGCCCTCGGTTCGCTGCAAGCCACCAGGTAGCTGGCGTAGCGGTTGTTGAGTTCCCGCTTGAAAGGGGTGGTCATCCAGAGAGGGGAGAAGGCCTCTTTTTCGATTTCAACGACCTGGATGATATCTTCGGCACGCAAGCGCCGGACCGTGACATTCATGGGCAGCCGAGTCCCACCTTTCCAGCGGTATTATTCCAACGTCGGGCAAATAATTTTAACATAATCCGCACGTTTAGCAGCTATAGAACGGCTGCCGAATCCTATATACTGCTTTGAGCGGAAGCCCCGGCACGGCAGTGCGCGCGGGCGCTGGAGCGCCGGCGCCGGCCGGCAGTCCGGCTACCGGAGAAAGGAGATGGCCGTTACAATCTTTCGGCGGAGGTGGACCCGGGTAGCGGCCTTGGCATTGGCCGTCTTGATGGGCCTGTTGACAGCATGCGGCGGTGAGGAGGCGGCACCTGCCTCGGTGGCAACGGTCTCACCCGCATCGACCTTTTTGCCCACGGCCGTCCCAGCGCCCGCCAACACACCCGCTCCCGCGACGGCCCTTGTATCCACCCCTGCTGCCCGGCCCCGTTCGACGCCCCCGCCGGCGACTGCCACGTCTGTCCCGGCCCCGCCACCACCATCCACGCCCGGCCCGGCGCCTCTGCCGCTGATCGCGGAGTTGGAACTTGAGGTCACGTCCCCCGCCGGAGACGCGGTGGTGACCTCCGATTCAATTACGGTGGCGGGATTGACCTCACCCGACGCCACGGTCAGCGTCAACGGGGCCCTGGTCACATCCGACGTCCAGGGCCGTTTTGCCATCGAATTGCCGATGTCATTACAGGACAACCCGCTGTCGATCGAGATAATTGCCACGTCGGTGGCCGGGGAGCGACGGTCAGTGGTCCGCACAGTTGTATTCATTCCCTGACCCGGCTAGAGGAAAACCAAGTATGCTGAAGCTAGCTCTCCTGGCCCTGTTCATCGGGCTTTTGCTGGGGATGCCGACGACGGCGACGGCCGTCGCCGGGAACCTTCGGCAATCGAGCCAGCAGGGCCTCTTCGGCATGGTGTCGGCGGTGTCGGCGGACCATCCCAGGGCCGTTGCCGGAGAGACGGACATCACGCTGGACACCGCTTCAGGTCCGGTGGAAGTAACCGCCACCCCGGGGACCGTTGTCCGCATACCCGGCTGGGAGTCAGCCACCGTGAATTCCCTTGCCGTTGGGGACCCGGTGGCGGTGCTGGCCTCCGGCGGTCAGGCCCTTAACATACTGGTCCGGACTCCCCTACCGGTGCGGACGGGCCACTTTACAGGGGTGCTGACCTCGTTGGAGGACGGTGGCGCCATCACCATTCAAGACCAAGGGGGTGATCATCTGTCGGCCCCAGCCCTGGGTGACACCCCGGGCCTCCGCCTGGGCGAAGTGGTAACCGCCGTGGTGGAGCAGGACCTGGGCACCGGAGGTCTGCTGATTACCGGATTGGACCGGGCCGTGGACAGCCTGGAGCGGATCCAAGCTGCACTGGACCAGGCCAGCCAGTCCCATGCCGCCACCAAGCTGGCGTCGCTCCAGCGGCGGCTGGCCCAGAACAGCGTCCGCCACCTGACCGCCCTGGAGCAGGCGTCCCAAAACCTGGCCCCTTCCCTTCAAGGCCGGGCCCGGCAGGAGCTGGAATCGGTGCTGGGGACCTACGCCTCCGCGTTTTCCCAGTCCGGCGCCGGCACGCCTAGGGCAGAAGCGACGGGCATCATCACCGCCATCGACGGGCAGGGCCGGCGGGTGACCGTCAGCCCCCCCGGACTGGAGCCCGTGGAAGTAGCCGTTACTGGAGACACCAGCATCGAGTTTCCGGGGCGTCAGGGCCGGTTCGGCCTGTTGGACCTGGCCAGCCGGGTAACGGTCCGGTATGACGTCGAGAGCGGGTCTGCCAGCCGGGTCAAAGTGCTGCTGAGCGAGACCCTGGGGCACGGACCCGCCGGGGTGCTCCTGTCCATAGTCCAACGGGGGGAGATAACCGGCACCGTTACCGGGCTCGACCTGGAGGCCGGTCCGCCCATCGTCATCGTACGCAACCCGGAAAACGGCAACACGAAACACCTGACCGTTTCCGAAGCCAGCGTGATAATGGCCAGCGGTGTTCCCGTGGAGATTTCGACCCTCGCGGGCGCCTCGGTGGCCGCCAGCTTCGATCCGGGGTCATCTTCCGTCATCGAACTGGATACCCATCCCCTCCTGCCTTCCGAGGCAACAGTATCCGGAGTGGTCCAGAGCTTTGTCCCCAAGACCATGCCCGGCAACGTCTCCGTTCTCACCCCCGCCGGCACGGTGCAGGCTTTCAGCCTTACCGGGGAGACTGTAATCCGGCGCGATGGCCGCCAGGTGACCATCAGCCAGGTGCGTCTGGGCGACCTGGTCCGGCCCAACACCCGATACCGGGCAGGGCCCGAGAGGAACGGCGGCCCGGCCGACTCGGAGGGAGACCTGGTGCTGCTGAGTTTGAGGTCAGTCCGGAGCGCGCCGGTGCACGGCACCATCAGGGGAGTTATCGTCACGCCGGGAGGGGAAACGCGAGTGACCCTGACCAACAGATGGTTGGAGTTGGTCGGCATGCTGGTCACCGGCGATACACAGATCGTCAACCAGGGAAAGCCTGTGGCGGCCGGCGACCTGGCGGCGGGCCAGCGGATCCTGTCCGGCACCTTCAATCCCATCTCCACCGAGGCTGTGCGGCTGGTGCTGGGGCCGCCAAAGGCCCTTCAGGTGAGGGGGGAGATCACCGAGGTCGACGAAACGCTTTCGGCCATCACCATCACCCCTCGCCGGGGCGACCCGGTACGGCTGTTCGTCCCGGCGTCCACCCACGTCCGGATAGCCCTCCCGGGAAACCCGGACTCCCAGTTCAGCGATTTGCGGGTCGGCCAGCAGGTGGGGGCCGGTTTTTACGACGCCGGCTCGATGGAAGCCATCAGGTTGGTCGTAAACTAGCGAGCCCTAGCCCCTTGGACCTGGTCTGGCCAGACCAGGTCCTTTCCGTAGACCCCATCGTATCCGGAATCGACCTGAACATCGCCTACCCGGGCCTTCATTATCGCCTGAGCCAGGCGCTCGCTGGCCACCTTTTGCAAGTCCGCGGCGGCCGTCCCGGTCAGCACTTGAAGCTCGCTGCCTAGCTCCCTGGAAATCCTGCGGTATTCGGCTCCCACCCGTTTGGTGGCTATCCCCTGCCCCAGCGTTTCGGCCATAATCTCCTGGAGGGGCGCCAACCGGATGAAAGGCGGACGGGAGCCGTCATGCCGAACGAACCCGTCGGGGCCGGTGGGGGTTTCCCGGCCGCCATGTGCCATCGCTTGGGCGCGGTTCAGCACCCCGAGGGTCAGCGGGCGATGGCACACCGGGCACTGGCCGCCCCACCGGCGGGTATCCTCCGGAGACTGGCGCACCCCGCACTTGCGGTGACCGTCGTGGTGGTACTTGCCTTCTTCGGGGTAGAACTCCACGGTATAGGCGACCCGCTGGTGGACCAGGGCATTGGCCAGGCCCTGGTAGGAGAGGTCGCCCTTGAACACCGTTAGCTCTCGGCCCAGCTTCGGCGGTGAGTGGGCGTCGGAAAATGAGACGATGGTCTTTTGCTCCAACTCCCGGATGGGCCACATCATGGCGGGGTCGCTGGACAGGCCCGATTCCAGGGCGTGGATGTTTGGGGTCAGGTCCTGGAAAACACTCCTCTAGGCTGTCGAACCCCGATTTAGAGCCAAACACTCCGAACCAGGGAGTCCACACGTGGGCCGGGACAACCATGCAGCCAAGGCCAGTGTCCAGGGCCAGGGCGGTAAAATCGCGAGCCGACAGGCCTAGGACCGGGCGGCCGTTCGACTCTAGCTTGGCTTGCCCAGCCGCCAAGGCCAGGCTGAGGCGGTCCACGGTTTCAAAATCCGGTGCAAACAGCAGCAAGTGTACCCTTCGAGACCTGCTTCCCTGCCGGTAAACGCAGCAAACCTCGGTGCCCAGCACGAAGTGAACGCCGTTGAATCGGTATAAGCCGGAGCCGGCTGGCTTCAGTTTCCGGCGCAACTCTCCGTACCAAGCCGGATGGGTGAAATCGCCGCAGGCCAACAGGTCAATGCCTTTGAGCTTGGCCCAGGCGGACAGGTTCTCCAGCGTCAGGTTCTTGCTGCAGGCGTAGGCATAGGGGGAGTGAAGATGAAGGTCGGCAACGTAGCCCATGCAGCCAGTCTAGCACGGCCCCAGTGTGGGTTAGCTTCCGTTTTAGTCTCCGGGTCACTGATTTAGTCTCCGGGTCACTGAATCACTTGACCGCCGGGACAGGCCCAATTATCCTTAGTTTTGTGAAACGCGCCGGCACTGGAACAGCCGGACAGTCAGCGGCCCGCCTGTTGGACCGGCGATTGGTGTGGACAGGGAGGGCGAGACCAGTAAAGAGGAGTCAACGATGGCCATCAATATCGCATCAGTATCCCAACTGAATCCCATGGCTGACCGGCTAGTCGTTCGGCCTGCGAAACAGGAAAGCGTGACCAAAAGCGGCATCGTCTTGCCCGATTCAGCTCAAGAGAGGCCCCAGGAAGGTGTAGTAGTCGCGGTGGGTCCCGGCCGGTACTCGAAAACAGGGAAAAGGCTGGCGGTGGGAATCAAGGCGGGCGACAAGATCATCTACTCCAAGTACGCGGGCACCGAGATTATGGTGGAAGACGAAGAACTCCTGGTCATCGGATCCAACGACGTGCTGACAAAACTTTCCTAAACCCTACACTTTCATCGATAACAGGAGGAATGGAGTAAATGCCGGCAAAACTGATAACCCACGACGAAGAGGCTCGGAAAGCCTTGATGCAGGGTATCGATACCGTGGCCAACGCGGTGAAGCTGACACTGGGCCCAAAAGGGCTGAACGTAGTCTTGGAGAAAAAATGGGGGGCTCCGGTTGTGACCAACGACGGAGTTGCCATCGCCAAGGAGGTGGACTTGGCCGACTCCTTCGAGAACATGGGAGCCCAGCTCATTAAAGAGGCGGCCACCAAGACAAGCGACGCGGCCGGAGACGGCACCACGACGGCTTCCATTCTGGCTCAGGCCATCGTCAAAGAAGGGATGAAGAACGTGGCCGCCGGGGCCGACCCGATGGCTATCAAGCAAGGCATCGATAAAGGGGTGGCGGTACTGGTTGCGGAGCTGGAGAAGAATGCGATTACCGTGGAGGGGCGGGACCAGAAGGCCCAGATAGCATCCATCTCAGCCAACGACGAAGACATTGGGAACATCCTGGGTGATGCGATTGACCGCATCGGCCCCGACGGCGTGATTACCATCGAGGAAGGCAAAGGTATTCAGTCAGAGACCGAATATGTCGATGGAATGAGTTTCGACCGGGGCTACGTCAGCCCTTACTTTGTCACCAACCCCGAGCGCATGCAGGCGGACATCGAGGACCCCTTCATCTTGATTGTTGACAAGAAGATCTCCACCGCCGCCGACCTTGTGCCGCTACTGGAGAAGACCCTGCAGGTCTCGAAGAACCTGGTGATCATCGGCGAAGACGTGGACGGGGAGGCGCTGGCCGTCATGGTCGTGAACAAGCTCCGCGGTACCATAAACTGCCTGGCACTCAAAGCCCCGGGCTTCGGAGATAGGCGCAAGGCCATGCTGGAGGATATCGCAATCCTCACTGGCGGGCAGATCATCTCTGAAGAGCAAGGCCGCAAGCTTGACTCGGCCACCGTAGCCGACCTGGGGCGGGCCAGAAGGGTGGAATCCACCAAGGACAAGACTACCATCATTGAAGGCAAGGGCTCGCCGGACATGATCAAGGCGAGGCAAGCGCAGATCAGGATCCAGATCGAGGAGACCACCTCGGACTACGATAGGGAGAAACTCCAAGAGCGCCTCGCCAAGCTGTCCGGCGGGGTGGCGATCGTCAAAGTGGGGGCCGCCACCGAACCAGAGCTGAAAGAGCGCAAGAGGCGGGTGGAAAACGCCCTGTCCGCAACTCAGGCCGCCGTTGAAGAGGGCGTGGTTCCTGGCGGCGGGGTTGCCTACGTTCGTGCCATGCCGGCGCTGGACAGCCTCAATCTGACGGGCGACGCGGCCACGGCCATCGGCATTCTCAAGAAAACCCTGGAGGCGCCGTTGCGGATCATCGCCGCCAACGCTGGACAAGAGGAAGCCGTGGTGCTGAACCAGATACGCGAGAGCCGGGTCCCCAACTTCGGGTACGACGCTCAGGGCAATAACTACTGTGACATGGTGGCAAAGGGTATCATCGACTCGGCCAAGGTCATCCGAATAGCCTTGCAGAACGCGGCCAGCGTCGCCGGCATGGTCCTGACAACCGAGTCGCTAATTACCGAGGAAAAGGTCAAAGACGAGGAAGCAGGACATCAGCACATGCACTAGGCGGCCTGGGGCGAGATGGGACAGAAGGCGTGCGTTAAGGATTATGTCAACAGACCCCCCTTGCTTCTAGATCAGAGGAGACAACCATGGCGGATCTGGCAATGCTTGATAGGGCCTTCCACGGCATCATGAAGCGTTTCGTAGATACCGGGCGTGCGCCCCACTATACAGAACTCGCCGCCGAACTGGGCCTCCCGGTGGAGGAAGGACGCCAGGTGCTACACGACCTGATCGCCACCGGATACCCCGCGTGGGTCCACCCCGGGACCGACTATATTGTATCCCTGGCCCCTTTCAACAACTTGCCGACCCAGTACCGCATCACCGTGGACGGCGAACAGAAATGGTTCGCCCAATGAGGCTTCGAGGCGCTGGCGGTCCGCTGGCTGTTCCCCGGAAAGACGGTCCGTGTCGATGCCCCATGCCTGGACTGCGGTGAATCCATTGCCATTGAGATGCAAGATGAGCAGGTGCTTTCCGCCAGCCCGGAAGGGATAGTGGGTTACACCAACGGCGAAGTGGGCGGACCAGCCGAGAACCGCCCCGCCCGTTGAGCTGGCATGAACCTCTTCCGGTCGGAAGAGCATGCCCGCAGCTGGTCCGGGTTTGATCCAGCCTTCGAAGAGACCCTTCAGCCGCTGGCCTCTTGGGTGGAGCGGTTCAGCGCGGAGAGGCAACGCGCTCGCGGCGCCACAGACTACATGTCGCGGCGGGCCGCTGGAACGCTGTAGGAAGGAAGAAAGGGAAGGAGGAGGCACCATGGCGATTAGTGGCGAGGAACGCTTCGACGTTATTGTGGTGGGGGCGGGGAACGCTGCGATGTGCGCGGCCCTGGCAGCCCGGGAGGAGGGCGCACGGGTCCTGGTGCTTGAGAAGGCAACCTACGAGGAACGGGGTGGAAACAGCGCTTACAGCGGAGGGCTGTTCGAATTCGGACACCAAGGCCTGGAGGACGTGATACCCCTGGTGCCGGACCTCACCCCGGCCGAGGTGGAACGCCTGGACATGGTGCCCTACACCGCCGACACTTACTACGACAGCCTGATTCGGATCTCAGAAGAGCACGCCGACCCCGATCTTTGCCGGGTGCTGGCAGATCAGTCCTACGACACCCTCCGGTGGATGCAAGGTCTGGGGGTGCGCTTCGAGTTGTACCAGCGGGCGCCGCGCCGGGACGGCCGCACCACCTTCTTGCCCGGCAACGAGTTACAGGCCTGGGGCGCGGGCGCCGGGTTGATGCAACAGTTCTTCCACATTGCCGATGGACGGGGTGTCGACGTCGCCTACGGAGCCGCAGTCACCGGGCTGGTTACCGATGACCGGGACGGCGTCTGTGGCGTGCGCGTACGTACCCTGGAAGGAGTTCAATCGTTGGCGGCGGGAGGTGTGGTCCTCGGGAGCGGGGGGTTCCAA
>CAYOAF010000202.1:0-14709 GCA_964401855.1 uncultured Dehalococcoidia bacterium | reverse complement strand
TGTTCGATGACTACTACGACGAAAGGGGCTGGACCAGGGCGACAAGCATACCTTCCAGGGAGAAGCTGGAGGAGTTGGGACTGGGGGATATAGCCCGCGATCTGGGTCTAACCGCTGCGGGACCGGCCTCGCGGACGCGGTAACCACAAGGGCATCCACGCCACGCGGGCTTTGGGGGCATCGCCGACATTTAGCTTGCCTGCCCGTAGCATCGGAAGAAAACCCGGCCCCAGGCGACAAGCCAAGGGCCGAGTTATTGCCGTCGGTTAAGCCCGCTCCTCCTGAGCTTGCCGCCTGAGTATACCGATGGGCCGTTACCCGCCTTCTGTTGAAAGTCCCGTGCCTCCGGGCTTCGCCTATCGAACGTGGGGCAGCACTTCCTCGACGGTCCGCCGGAACTGGTTCTGCTGGTCCCAGGAAGGGAAGCGCAACAGAATGTCCGTGGCCCCGTCGTCCACCAGCGACTGAAGATGCTGGATGCACTGCTCCGGCGACCCATGGGCCACCCAGTTTTCGATCGCTCCCCGCTTGAAGTCCAGCGAGTAGTACTGGTCCAGGTACTGCTTCGATTCCTGGAAGGCCGCCTCCCGGTCCTCATTGACGTTGATGTTATAGTACAGCGCGCAGGGTTTGTCCTCAAAGCTGCGGTCGTAGTCCCCGGCGTACTCCAGAACGCGCCTTCTCAGCTCTTTGAAGTCGTTGGTCGGATTGGCGGTGGTCATCCAGCCGTCTCCCATCTGGGCGACCCGGCGCAGGGACCGCTCGATGATGTGGGGCTTGCCGATGCCCAACTTGGGGTTGCTGATGACCCAGATGGGAGGCGGGCTCTGGACCGGTTTGGGCTCGATGAACGCGTTCTCCAACCGGTGGAACCGGCCTTCGAAGTTGACCCGGTCCTCAGTCCACAGCTTTCGCAGAATCGTGATGTTCTCCTCCAAGCGCAACGCCCGGTCCACCCCTCTGATGCCCATGTTCCGGTACTCAGCACGGTGCTCCTGGGCGCTGATGGGGCCTCCCATGCAGGCGCCCAGAATCATCCGGCCGCCGGAAAGCAGGTCGAGACTGGCCCACTGGTAGGCCAGGATGATGGGGTTCCGGGAAGGGAAGCTGGCCATGCAGGCGACGCCGATACCCACCCGCTTGGTCCGGGCCGCGATGGCCGCCATCAATGTTATCGACTCCAACCTGGGCTTGGCCATGATGGTATCACCCACCCAGACGTGATCGAAGCGGCCGGATGCCTCGGCGGCTTCCGCCATCTCCAGTATCTCCTCTGGCTGCGTCAATCCGAGCAGCACACCCCGGTTGGATAGGGTAAGACCGAACTTGACCTTCTGCGCCATGGTTCCTCCTCTCGGCTCTACTCTAGCGGCCAGCGCTGGGGAAATGAAATGTTGGTCCTGGCCATCAGGTCCTCGCCCAATGCCTGGACCTTCTGGATAAGCTGCCATTCGTCGACGAACACCGGTTGGTGGTCCTCCACCATCACCCTGCCGTCCACGATGACCGTGTGGACGCTTCTGCCGTCCGCGTTGTACACCAGGTTGTTGACCGGGTTGAAGATGGTCCGCCACTCGGGGCGCCTGGTGTCAAACAGCACCAGGTCGGCCTTCTTGCCTGCTTCGATGGAACCAATCTCGTCCTCCAGCCCGAGGGCCTTCGCCCCCAGAATCGTCGCCATTTCCAGGGCCGTTTCGGCTGGGATGACGTTGGTGGCCCGCCGGGCGTCCTTGAAGATTACCGCTATCAGGTACATGGAGCGGGCGGTTTCGATCAAGTTGGAGTTGTTGCCGGCGTCGGTGCCCAGACCCACGCAGACTCCCCGTTCCAGCATCTCCGGCAACAACGCCCGGGCCGAAAACCCAGTGGCCATCTTGAGCGCCGCCGTGGGGCACATCACCGCCTTGGTCCCGGTCCGGAACAGACAGTCGATCTCCGTCTCATCCAGGCCTATCACGTGGGCCAGGAGAACGTTGGGCCCCAACACGCCGATCTCCTCCAGGTACTCCACGGGCCGCTTGCCATACTGCCGCAGGTGGGCGTCGACCGACGCCTGGCTGTTGTTCTGGTGGAGGGTCATGCTGGTTTGGTAACGGTCGGCGACCTCCTTGGCCGCGACCAGCAGTTCCCGCGTGCAGTGGTCCGCGGTAAAAGGCATGGTCCAGGCGCGGACTCGGCCGTTCAGGCAGCCGTCGTAGGTCCGCACGGCCTCCTCCATCAGGGGAACCGCCTCCGCAAGGGGGGTCACTGGAAGGTTCAAGGGATTCGGGGAATCAACAACCGCCCGGCCCACGATAATCCGGCAGCCCGACTCCTCGTAAGCCTGCATGCAGGCGTCGAGGTACTTAGTGCTGCCCGGATCCAGCAGACAGGTGGTCCCATACTTCAGAAGCTCGGTGAGACCCAGGAGTGAAGTCTGGTACTCCTCCTCCTCAGTCATCGCCGCTTGCAGCTTGAACACGTTGGCCAGGTACTCCCCGGGGTCCAGGTCGTCGGGGAATATCCCCCGGGTCGCATGGGCGTAGCTGAGGTGCATGTGGCCGTTGCAGAAGCCGGGCGTCACCACCATCTCCCTGGCGTCGACGACCCGGTCCGCGGGGACCGCCGCCATCTCGGAGGCCTTACCCACGCGCGTAATCCTCTGCCCCTCGATCAGGATGGAACCGTCGCGAATTATCCGGCGCTTGGGGTCCACCGTCAGTATGAATCGAGCGCCCTCGATCTTCAGGGTCTCCTTACTCATCGCGTCAAAACCTCACTGGCCGGGCAATACCGGGCCGGCGCCAACGTCCAAAGACCGGACTTGGCCTCAATTTTGCCACCATGAGTATAATCCCTGCCCGAGCATATATCACCCTCGCAGGGCGGAGTGGGGGGTTTCCGGAGCTGCAAGCCCGGCTTCCTCCATTGATGAAGCCGATGTTGACCGGCATCCCAACCAAGCCTATGATGCAGTTGAACCGGGATGTCCCTAACCCAGCGCCGGTGCTGGCGGCCGGCCCGGCCCGGCCGTAAACCCCGTGGGTCAACATTCAAGCTCTGCCACCCGGCTACCCTACCACCGGCCCTTGACTCCGGTCACTTTTCGCGAAGGGGGTTACCATGCAGAAATCCGATATCCCTTTCCTGCCCGCGTCCGAGCTTGCCGGCCTCATCAAGGGGCGAGAGGTATCTCCGGTGGAGGCAACGGAAGCATACCTGGACCGCATCGAGGCCCTGAACGACAAGCTCCACGCATACCTGACCGTTTGCCGCGAAGAGGCCCTCCAGGCAGCCCGCGAATCGGAAAAGGCCCTGGCCCGGGGCGAAAACCTGGGGCCGCTGCATGGGATCCCGGTGGCCGTGAAAGACCAACTCAACACGGTGGGCATTCGCACCACCTTCGGCACGCCCATCTTCAACGACTTCGTGCCCGGCGAAGACGCCGCGGTGGTATCGAGCTTGAAGTCCGCCGGGGCCATCCTGCTGGGGAAACTGAACATGACCGAGTTCGGCACGACCAGCCTCTCCCATGCCTTCGAAACCGCCCGCAACCCCTGGGACCAAGAGCGTTACACCGGCGGCTCCAGCAGCGGCTCGGGCGGCGCCACCGCCGCTTTCCTGTGCGCCGCGGCCCTGGGCGAAGACACCGGGGGCTCGGTCCGCGCCCCGGCCAGCTGGTGCGGACTGGTAGGGCTCCGGCCCACCTGGGGATTGGTCAGCCGCTACGGCCTGAAGCCGGGCATGTGGTCAATGGATACCATCGGGCCTCTCACCCGCACGGCAGAGGACTGCGCCATCATCCTCCAGTCCATAGCCGGTCACGACCCCAGAGACCTGTATTCGTCAACCTTCCTGGTACCTGACTACCGGAAGGCCCTCGATGGAAACATACGGGGCATCAAGGTGGGCGTGGTCAAAGAGTTGATGCAGACCCAGGGGATCGACCCGGAGGTCGGGGACGCCGTGTCTCTGGCTGCCAACGTACTGGGCGAGATGGGGGCCTCGGTGGAGGATGTCTCCATCCCCCTCACCAGCCACGCCCGGACGATTTCCGACGCTTTGAGGGTGCAGGCTCCCACCAACTACCGCGAGTTGGTGCGCCACCGCTTGCAGGAGATAAGGCACGACAACAGGATCTCCTACCTCACCTGGAGCCTCATTCCGGCTCTGGCCTACTACAAAGCCGAGAAGCTGCGGGCGCTCCTCCGCCAGCAGGTGCTCGAAGCGCTTCAAAGGGTGGATGTGCTGTTGTCTCCAACCTCGGCGGTGGCGGCCTTGAAAATAGAGCCGGACCGCGCCATCGACGCCAAGAAGAAGGGCAACCGCAACCCGTGGGGACTCACCCCCGCCTTCAGCCTGGCCAACGTTCCCGCGCTCAGCATCTGTTGCGGGTTCACGTCCCAGAACCTCCCTATCGGCCTCCAGATTGCGGGAGCGGCCTTTCGGGAAGATACGATGCTGAAGATGGCCCACGCCTACGAACAGAACACCCCCTGGCACACCCGGAGACCGCCCCTCTAGTGTACTGTCTGGCTAATAGCGTTACATCGGCGACGTTGGGCGGCATTGCCTTCCCACGATCGTCTTTCTGGCGCAAGCCGAATCCAAAGAAGTGTTAGCTGGATCCCGGCCTTCGCCGGGATGACGGACCGGGTATCGAGCCATTTACGAGAACATAGACTGGGAATCTGGGTGCCGTGCACGCCCCCCCCCAGATAAAGCGATCCCCTCTACCTGACCGGGCCGCCGATGGGGGCCCTGGGCCCCTCGCAGGACAGGAAGCGGCCGTATCCGGGGCTCTGCTCCAGCTTGCCCTGGTTCAGCAACACCTGACCCCGAAGCAGGGTCATCCACGGACGGCCGCTGACCCGCCAGCCCTCGAACAAGCTGTAGCCCGCGTTGCCCTGATGGTCCTTCGCCGTGATGATCCGGTCCCCGCCCGGGTCCAGAATCAGCAAGTCGGCGTCCGACCCAACCTGGATCGTCCCTTTCCGCGGATAAAGGCCGAAGATTCGGGCGGGGTTCTCCGACATTACCCGGGCCAGCCACCAAATAGGCAGGCCCCTCTTGACCACCCCTTCGCTGTACATCAGCGACACGATTGTCTCTACCCCCGGGGAGCCGAACGGCACCGATACGCCGTCGGGCGTTACGAAGATATTTTCCCAGCCCACCTGCTTGAGTTCCTGGGGATACGGGGCGTGGTCACTGGAGACTATCGACGTTTGGCCCAGTTCCAATCCCCGCCACAGGGCTTCTCTGTCGGGACCGTCATCAGCCCGCAGGGGTGGGCCGATCTTGGCCAGCGGCCCCTTGCTGGCCATCTCCGCGTCCGACAACAGCAGATAGTGGGGGCAGGTTTCGGTCCACACCGTCTGGCCGGCGGCGTGGGCCCGTTTTATGCGCTCCAGACCGAGCTGGGTGCTGAGATGGACCACATAGGTCGGGCACTTGGTTGCGGCGCCCATCTGGACTGCCCTATTGATGGCCTCTTCTTCGGCCCAGTCCGGGCAGGCAGCGGGAAAATCGGTGGGATGAGTGTGCCCTTCGGCGATCAGCTTGTTTTCAAGATATTCAATGATATTGCCGCTTTCACAGTGAAGCTGCAGCAGGCCGCCCCCGGCGGCGACCAGCTCCATGGTTTTGCAGATGTAGTCGTCATCGCACATCCGGTAGGGGCGCTTCTTGTAGGTCATGAACATCTTGTAGGACTTGACCCCCATCTCCATGGCCTGGCGAAGCCCGTCCAGGATGTTGGGCCGGTTTTGCAGGATGATGTGGAAGCCAAAGTCCACCAATGCGGAGGCATTTACCTCCTCCCTGATCCGGTGAATGGCGGCGGGCAAGGACTCATCGGCCTCAATGTCATAGTTGCCAAAGGGGATCAGCGTCGTCAGTCCGGCGTAGGCTGCGGCCCGGGAGCCCAGGGCGTAGTCGTCGCAACGGTCGAGGTGGACGTGGCAGTCGATGAGCCCCGGGAGGACCAGCTTCCCCTCGGCGTCGATGTACCGGTCCGCCAGGGGCAATAGTTCTTCAGGGCCCAAGGCGACAATCTTTTCGCCGGAGATCGCTATGGCGGCGGCGTAGACCTGAGACGAAGTGACCACCTGGCCACCGCGCACGATGGTATCCACTCTAGCGTCGGGCATGCCTACCCTCCCGGCCGGAAGCGCACGGGGCAACCCCGAGCGGCATCCTCGTTCAGACTTCCGGTACCTGAGATTTGCCGATACCGGGACTTAGCGGAAAGCATAACAAGAAAGACCTGCCGGAATCAATTCTGGGACAGGCCCCCGGCGGTGCGTTGACACGGGATTGGGTGCAGCTTACACTCTGGAAAACGCTCAGCCATCAAAGAGGCGATGTTACTTATGGTGTTGGACGATAAGGTTGCCCTGGTCACCGGGGCCGCTCGCGGCATGGGAAGGGCCATTGCCCTGGGCCTTGCCGAGGCAGGAGCCCACGTGGCCGGGGTGGATATCGATGGTCCGGCGATGAAGAGCGCGGGCATCGCTGTCTCGGCCAGGGCCGCGCTCACCGCGCGGGAGCAGGGACGCCGTAGCCTGGCCATCCAAGCCGACGTGGGTGACCTGGACGAGATTGACCGCATGGTGAAGGAGACGTTGGATTACTTCGGCCGCGTCGACATTCTGGTCAACAACGCGGGGGTGACCCGCTATCTGGACCTCATGGAGGTGGAGGAGGCGGACTGGGACCGCATCCACCGGGTCAACGCCAAGGGGGTCTTCTTCTGCATGCAGCGAGTGGCCCGGGAACTGATCAACCGGGGCGAGGGGGGGCGAATCGTAAACATCGCTTCAATCGCCGGCAAGGGGTACTCAGGCACCTCTAACGCGGCCTATGCGGCCAGCAAGGGGGCCGTTATCTCCATGACCCACATCGCAGCCCACCAACTGGGCCGCTACGACATCAACGTCAACGCCATCTGCCCGGGCATGACCCGCACCGCCATGTCCCAGGCTACCATGATTCAGCGCTCCGAAAGCACCGGGGTGCCGCTGGCCGAGATGGAGGCGCAAAGGGCCTCCCGCATACCCATCGGCAGGGTCAACGATCCCGAAGACATCGCCGCCATGGCGGTCTTTCTGGCTGGGCCCGGAGCCCGCAACATCACCGGCCAGACGTTCAACATCGACGGCGGACTGGTCATGCACTGACCAGGTTTCGGTCTCCGGCCCTTGGGGGTGGACGTTGACAATACGGCCAAGGCTCTTGGTCCTCACAACGGTGGGACTGGTCGTAACGGCCCTCGTTGTCTTTGGGTCGGGCATCCTCGGCCCCAAGCCGGTCGCCGGCTCTCCGAGGCAGGCACCGGAGCCTCGAATCCTGGGTACCGCACTGACTTTGCAGCCGGCCACGGCCATCCCCGGCCAGGCCATCATTGTAACGGGTACCGGGTTCTCCCTCTCTTCCACCGCTGGAGGCGCCGGGCCGAACGGGGTCCATCAGATCACCGGATCCGGCACCAGCTTTGTCGTCATAGCGGGCTTTCAGCTGGAATCTCCTCACGTATCCTACCCCATCAACCTGGATAGCGCCGGCTCGCTGACGGCCACGGTGTTCGTGCCCGTGACACTGGCGACACTTTCGGCGGGTGGGGAGACTGTAACGGTTACCGACGAACGCGGCCTTACCGCCTCGGCCACCCTCACTGTTCCGGCGCGCACACTTACTCTGTCCCCCTCTATCAGCAACCGGGGCAGCACGGTTACGGTCACGGGCACTGGGTTTCCCGCCAGCAATCCCGACGGCCTGGGCGTTTTCCCTGTGAGTCTGGACTACGCAGGAACACCGATGGGCATTGCGACTCCCGACAGCACCGGCGGCTTCACGATGAATATCGAGGTCCCGGTAACCCCGCGCATCCCTTCTTCGAACACGGTGACCGCCATGGTCCTGAACAAACCGGCCACCTCAACAGCGATCCACTCAGTGCCCGAGGCAACCATCACGCTAGAACCAGCCGTCGGTTCCCCTGGGGCGATAATCACCGTGTCCGGAATCAACTTTCCGCCCTTTGCCCCGGTCACTTCCATCACGATGGGCGCCGTCCCGATTTTGACCGCTCCGGCTCCCACGACGGATGGAACAGGCAGTTTCAGTGTCTTTATCCTGGTGCCCGGCCTCGCTGCCGGTGACACGACCATGATGGCGGCCGCCGGAGGCGTCACCGCCGTGACGCTATTTACAGTATGGGAACCGGTGCAGGCAGCGGCGCCCACCTTGACCCCCACGCCGACTCCAGCGCCTTCGGTCCCGCCGACCGTCGCCTTGGAAGCGTTGTTGGTCTCCGACAATTTGTTGCGGGTATGGAGCTTCGACAACTCCACCAAAGTGTGGTCTTTTTTCGACCCGCGGCTCGCCTTCGCCGCCGCCAATACCATCACCGGAATGGACTCGGGCCAGGTCTACTGGATCAACCTTGTCTCGGACGTTGCGTTGATCCTCAACGGCAGGTCCCGTGCCCTGAACAGCGGCTGGAACCTGATGTCTTGGTAGGGACTACGCATTCCGCCGGACTTGCCTTGTCAACTCGCCCGCCCCAAAGAGTCACCCCAAGAACGAAAAAGGCCAGCAACGACTTGATTACAATTCACGCCGGGATTGGCAAAGCCGTTGTTGAGCACCACTTTCCGGGTGCCTGCCTTCGTCAAACCCGTTGTGCCGGAGTACAAATGCTCAACGAGGCGCGCCAAGTCCCCTGCGGCACGTTTGTGGTAGAACCCGCCGGCCTGTGCAATAATGAATCCAAAGTACCGGTCCGTCCCTCTCAGACCCAAACGGCAAAGCCGGACTGGTAACAGCCGGTACCCACGAGAGGGCGGACAAAGGCCGGCACATGGAACTGACGGTGAGGTTTTTCGCGCTGTACCGGGAGCGGGCGGGCCGCAACTCTTTCCCGTTGCAACTCTCTGAAGGGGCGACGGTGGCGGACCTGACCGCGGAGGTCCGCCGGAATTTCCCGAGGCTGGCCCCACCGCAAGTGCAGATCGTGGTGGCGGTCAACGCCGACTACGCCGGGCCGGAGGTGGCCTTGCACGAAGGGGATGATGTCTGCCTGATACCCCCGGTCAGCGGAGGATAGCGTGACGGTTGAACTCACCCACCAGCCACTGGACCCGGAGCGGATCACCGCCCAGGTGCGGCAGGACGCCAACGGCGCGGTGGTAACCTTCCTCGGCACCACTCGCGACAGCTTCAAGGGAAAGCGGGTGATCAAGCTGGAGTACGAAGCCTTCGAAGAGATGGCGCTGAAAAAGCTGGACGAGGTCCGCCGCGAGATTCAGGCCCAATTCGGAGTCGAGGACATTGCCATCACCCACCGCATCGGAACGGTGCCCATCGGCCAGATCAGCCTGATAATAGCGGTCGCCTCTCCCCATCGGGAAAAGGCCTTCATCGCCTGCCACAAAGCGGTGGACCAGATCAAGGCAATAGTCCCCATCTGGAAGAAAGAGGTGTTCGAAGACGGCTCCCGCTGGGTGGCTTGCGAAGATCACGAGTTTCAACCGGCGGAGACCACCACCTCCCACGACCACCACGGGTAGAATATCCTGCAACGGTGAGAAAACGTCGACCTGTCCCGTCCCTCTTGAATTGGGATCATCTGACCTTGTCACCCAACACTATCTCGCGATATGGTGGGTGGAGTCACGTTGCACCGGGAGGTGAGCCGATTTCTACCGAAGAAACCAGAGCTATTCTCAACCGTGCCACCGCTTTGGGAATGGGGAATTACGAGGCCATCGACGCCGAGTTGCACTCCGACGATCTGGTGAACCATGGGCCAAATGAGGACGACGTCGGCAGGGAAGCCTGGAAACGGCGGCAGACCCAATTCGTCAACGCTTTCTCCGACATGGAAAGGACCGTCGACGCTGTACTTGCCGACGGAGACTACGGGGCTCTCCGATACACCTTCACCGGCACCCATACCAGCGAACTTGAGGGCATCCCGCGGACAGGGAACCGGGTCACAGTAGGCGGAATGACCGTGATGCGAACCTCCGGCGGCAAGGTCGTAGAAATCTGGGCAAATCTCGATAGGCTTTCCCTGGCGCAACAGCTCGGATTGTTGTCAGGGCCGACAAACGCCTAGCACCCTGTCCAGGTAAAGTGACTGATGTCATTCTGCTTCCCCGTGGCACAAGAAGCCAGCAAAGGCCAGGTTCATCCGGTAACTTCTTCTTGTTTCAAAATATCTTCGCTGCGATGCGAAAATGCGCCTACCATGCTGTAGCCAATCCACAGCACAAACTCCAGAACGACGGCAAAAGCAAGATAGTAGATTATCACTCTCCAGTGATCATCCAGCTCGTTCAGGGCCCCTGATGATACATCCAATGACAAATACGATTTACTGACCAAGAACAAACCGAGGACGGCGAAGGGCAGCATCTTGGCCAGGTCCCTCGACAGGTCCTCGTTGTAATACGCTGTAGCCCTTATGGTGCTGACGAGTGCTATGGAAACCAGCAGGATGTTTCCCGGGGTTTGGTCCTGGCCCAGGAGTGAAAGAATCACCACAAGCACCAAGAACCAGCCCATTATGATCACGGGAAACAAAAGTGCATGCTGAATTACATAGAAGATAGCCCTGAGAAACTTGGTCCCTGCCCTGTTGAACTTATCCAGGTTGGGCGTGACAATGTCTCTTCTGGCCAAAAACCGGTAAAAGACGAAAATAAATATCGAATAGACCAGCATCTCACCCACGAGGACCGCCAGAGGCTTCAGGACGTCAATTGCCTCGGCTAGGCTGAAATCACGCTCCGACATGTCCACCTCTTCCTTAGCTCCGGCCTCGTTCCCAAAGAGAGAACCTGCTTGGCCCCACCAGCAGCCCTGCGGCGGCTCAACCTCGCCGGTCGGGCTGGCCAACGGCTGCCGGCCGGATTCGCCAGATAAGCCGACTTGCTCCCAAAGAGGGCGCCTGTCCGTGGTGGACAGCAGACTACAAGCATCTCTCAACCCTGTCAACAATGCCGACAACACCTGTTTCGACACCACACTTGAAGCGGAAACCGTGATGCAGCCCCAAGACTGTCGATGGGAAAGGGTGTAGGGAGAAGTAGGCCCTCCATACCGGGTCAAAACCGATACTTCCGGGGTAGCGTTGGAGCCTTTTGTCGTGGCCAACGTGGTATAATCGGGGCGCTGGGAAGCCGTAGCCGTGGGATCGGCTAATCCTGCTTGCCGCGAGGGCAGGCTACGTGACTTCGAGTGGTTTCGTTGCAGCTAGTACTGGAGGGATGGATTGGGGTTGAGAGCACGGTTAAGCAGAGCCACCGAACCATGAAATACCCAGCTTTACTTGCCAGCATGGCTAGTCTCCTAATTGCGGCGGGCTGTGTGGGTGGAGGCGCGACCCCAACCCCCGGCATTCAGACCACGGCCACAACAGCGGCGTCGGCTGTGGACTTATCGTCGACGCCGAATATTGAAGCGACGGTAGAAGCCCGCCTTCGAACCTCGATAGCCGCCCTCCCTACCGCGGCCCCGCTCCCAACGGCCCGGCCGACCTCCGTCCCAACACCAACTCCAGCCCCAGCCCCAGCCCCAGCCCGCACCCGTACACCCCTTCCCCCGATTCCCACTTCGACGCCTCCTCCCGGTCCAACTCCTACTTCGACTCCTTCGGCCACACCACCGCCGGCCCCTACGTTGACGCCGATTCCTACACCGGTGCCGACACCGACGCCCATCCCCGCGCTCACCGTCAGCCTCTCTCTGGACTCCAGCGGAAGGGCCAGCAGTGTGGCGGTTACAGGTCGAGGCTTCACTCCCTCCAGCACCGCGACGGTCACATACGCAGGTACCGTTGTCGTAACCAGCCAAACCGATCGCGGCGGCTCACTCAACACCTCTTTCACGGTGCCGCTTTCCGCCACGCCTGGCTCCACCCACGTCGTGGTAGCTGTCGATGATACGACAGGCCGCATCGTACCAGCTGGCCATTGGGTGCCTCTTCCTAGCCTTTCATTGGAGCCAGCGGAAGGGTTCCCCGGCACGCCGTTCAACGTGGTAGGCCAGGGCTTTCTACCGTCCGCCGTGGTGAGGCCGATCGCTTTCAACGGCGTAGACATATCACCTTATCCCTACTCCACCACCGACGGCTTCGGGGCGTTCGTAGTCCAGCTAACAGTTCCAAAACTAACCGGCCGCGACGTAACGGTCTCCGCCGCCGTGAGGAAAGGTGTGGCCGAAACTTCATTCAAGGTCCTCCCCGTAACCCTTGGCTTGACACCATCGGCCGGTCCTCCAAACACGACCGTGACCGTCAACGGGTGGAACTTCCCAGGCTCGTCAGACCTCGGGTCAATCAGCATCGGCGGGGTGGACGTTCTGGCCGGTGCCGAGAGTCTGGGGGGCAACCTCGGTCTATCAACCGATGTTTGGGGGACATTTGAGGTGGAAGTAACGGTTCCGGAAATATCTTCCGGGGACGCCGAGGTCATCGCTGAAGTAGCGGGAGTTAGCGCCGGCTCGCTTCTTGCTGTTCCTCCAGTAGTGGTTAATGTGACGCCGGCTCAAGGCCCCGTATTCGGTCCCATAACCATCAGCGGCAGTGGTTTCCCTGCGTTTACCCTGGTGACATCGATGACCATAAGGGAGGTTCCGGTTCTGAGCGGCCATCAGCTTGAGACGGACGCCGATGGCGCGTTCTCCCTGCGCGCGATGGTGCCTGCGTTCTCTCCTGGGGCTATACGGGTTTCTGTAACGGTGGGAAACATTTCAGGCAGCACGAATTTTGTTATTACCCGCTGATCTGGTTGTTCCAATCGTTTCGTCGTTGACCGGTGCTTTCCCCTTGACTTGGCCGATTGCCGCCTGGCAGCAGTTGGGGCCGCAACCGTCGCAAGCGCCACTGAGACTCCGGATATCATCCCTAGTCAAACTGTCGCAGGTGCGGACTTCTTGAGCGTCACGTTCGGGTGTCTCCAGTCTGCTGGCGTTTCAGCCGCGCCTGGGCGTCTTCCCAGACATGGACCCCGCCGATGACCAGTAGGATGCCGACGATGCTCCCAAATACCCCAGCTTTCCATCTCGGCTCATCGGTGAATTTTGGTTCGATGGATAAGTCATTGACGACCCAGGGAGTATGGGTGGCGCTGACCAAATTGGAGACCTTCGTTTGGACATACGCATTTGCCTTCTCGGGTGACGACTAACCTTCCGGCGGCAAGACGACGCTGGCAGCCGAGGGTATTCCCTCGCCCGTGTGTTCCAGGTCTTGAGCGGCCAGAGTGGCCGACACCATGTACACCACTGGGTGGTCTTGGATGGAGTAATAGCCAAGGCCAAAGGCGGCACCCAAGGCTGAGCCCAGCAGCATCCACCACCATAAGCGGCGCATATAGTCATACAACATCCACGTTTCTTTCATGCGAAGGTAACTCTCGTTGCTAGAACCTCCCATGGGGAGGGTATCAGCCCACGGTCCCGCCTAAGGAGAGACCGTGGATTTTCCAAGGATTCCTTCTTGAGATGATAGGTGTCCGGCTCTGAGATGTAAAGCCGAACGACGAGCCGGAAACTGAGAAATACAATGGATTTGCTGAGCCCTATAGGGATGCCGCCAACCGTGCCCGTGCCGGCGGTCGAGTGGTATCATAGCGCCCGCTGTATTCGAGATTGGCGGAATGAATCATGGACCATCAAACTCTTGTGGAAAGATTCCGCAGCGCCCGTGTCCACCATTCACTAGTGGTGCTTGAGGGATTCCACCCGCTAAAACATGCGATCCGCTTCGGCGCCGACCTGATCGAGGCTGTTTGTTTGAGCACTGATGACCTAGTCAGCCTAGGGGCGAAATTTGCGTCGGACATCGCCTTCGATCATCTTGTTCGGGTGGTTCCCCAGGATGTTTTCAAGGAGCTAGCGCCGGTGCCCCCACCCACAGGCGTGATCGCGATCGCGCATCGGCCCACCGTCTCGCTCGCTGAACTGTTGAACAATCCTGCACCGGCCCCTGTGGTTCTACTTGAAAACCCCAGAAACCTTCTCAACATTGGCGCGGCGATCCGCGTGTCAGCGGCTGCGGGCGCGGCGGGAGTCATAACCACCGGAGCGCAGGACCCTTGGCACCCAGCGGCCGTTATAGCTGGAGTTGGCTTGCAGTACGCACTTCCTGTGACTCGGGTCGCGGCCCTTCCCATTTGTGATCGTCCGCTGGTAGTGGTTGACCCAGAGGGTGGACCTTTGAAGCAGGTACCGGCGCGAGCGATTCTCGCCTTTGGCGCGGAGCGTAAAGGCCTCAGTCCAGAGTTGATGGCTTCGGCCGGCCACCGCGTTTCCATTCCAATGTCCGCGGGCGTTTCAAGCCTCAACATAGCGACCTCCGTAGCCGTGGTTTTGTATACATGGAAGTTTGGAGGGTAACGGACAATTTCGGAGCCGTCGGTTATTTGGCAAGATTGAGTCCGGGGGCCTTGGTCTTGCTGGTTCGACCGAGTCCTCATCTCACGGCCATCGCCGCCGGAATTGACAATACACCGATGGCTGGTTAACATTCCGTTCGCCGGACCCAGCCCGAGCACCTGGTCCGCCATGGCAAGCACCAACGAGGCCCTCTCGGAATGGTGCCGGGCTGGCCAGTCCATCACAGGGGAGGTGAGCTATGACCGTAGCGATCGATCCCATCCGCATGGAGGTCGTCAGAAACGCCCTGGAGAGCATTGCCGACGGCATGGCGCTCACCGTGGT
>CAYOAF010000201.1:0-6683 GCA_964401855.1 uncultured Dehalococcoidia bacterium | reverse complement strand
GGCGGCGTCCGCCAGCTCGGGCTCCAGGTTGTGCTCCAGAAGCTATTTCAGCAGCGCGTCCCGGCAGGCGCTGAAGATGGACGGCTCCACACTTCCGGCGTCCATCGCCCCATCCCAGGCCAGCAGCTTCTCCCTGGCGCGGGCCGCCATTTCATCTTTCGGCTCTACCTTTCGCAGCAGGTCGACGTAGGTCTGGGCCGGGATGGATACGCGCTGGGCGTGCACCTGCTGCATATCCTCCACGTCGGGCCGTGCCAGGGCCAGCAGGCCCTCGGTCACCCGTTTCACCCGGAACTCTGGGGTGAAATCGATGGCGATGAAGTAGGGATAATCGTCGCCCACGGGCTTGTTGTTGGCGGTGGCGATGTACCCCTCCTCGGAGTTCACCGACCGGGGCATCTCCTCGAAGGGAATCTGGCCCTGCCACTCGTGCTCGCCAGTCCAGCCGGGGACGGGCAGCCAGGCATTGGCTGTCGGCCGGAGAGGGATCCGGCCCCGGCACAGGTAGCCGGCGTTGCCATGGACATCGGCGAACAGAAGGTTGTTGCACGGGTCCACCCATTCCCGCATCGACTCCATCAGCTCATCGGCGTTCTTGGCCTGGAGCATCTCCGGCAGGATGTCGGGCCAGGGGGAGGGTCCTTCGGTGGCGGTGTACTTGAAGGCCACGCCCGCCCCCGTTTCAGGTTTGCCGGAGATCACCGGGCCGTGGTGGGTAACCCAAACCGGCAAATCAACGTCTTCGCCATCCTTCACCTTGATCGTTTCGTGGTGGACCTCGGCGCGACGCCACCCTCCCTGGTACAGGTAATACTTGGGATCGTCATCCTTGAACCGCTCAATGTACAGGTCTTGATAGTCGGCGGCGGTGTGGGTTACGCACCAGGCCACCCAGGCATTGTGCCCGAAATGGGGAAACCCGGGCAGGCCGGGAAAGGACAGGCCCACCACGTCAAACTCGGGGCAGGCCAGGTGATTCTGGTAATAGACGTTGGGAGTGTCGAGTGCCCGGTGGGAGTCTCCGGCCAGGAGGGGCTTCCTCGTTGCCGTGCGGTCGCCGGATAAGACCCAGCTGTTGCTTCCGCTCTCGGTTTCATTCAGGAAATTGAGGGCGGCGGCCCCCCGGCTCAGCTCGTCCAGTCCATCGGCCAGCGGCCCGGTGTAGAGGGTGCCGGGCGGCAGAATCAGCAACTGGCCGGGCTCGTAGCCGGGGAACAACCTGGCCGCCCGCTCCGCTCCCAGCTTACCGACCAAGCGGGCCCGCCACACCTTGGACTCGAACACGCCCATCAGGATGTGCCGGACCTTGTACACGATAAGGCCGTCCCAGGGCCGCCAAGGCTCCGGCTTCAGGCCCGTGATCCGGTACTCGACGGGAAGTCGGCCCGCGTCCTCCGCGCCTTCAATGAAGGCGTTGACCCCGCGCGCGTGGGCCTCAAGGATGTTCCGAGTGCGGCCGTTCGCCGCCCGGTAGTCCAGCCGGGCGGAGGCCTCCAGACGGAAACGGCGCATCAGCTTGTCTTGCTCCACCGCCGGCCCACCGGCGGCCTCCGCCCAGCGACCGGACCCGCGCCTCCGGTCGTACTCCATTTGCCACAGCCTGTCCTGGGCGGTGACATACCCCTGGGTGAAAAAGGCATCCCCCTCGCAGGATGCCCGGATGTGTGGGATGCTGAACCGGTCCCGGTACACTTTTACCGGGCCTGCCAGCCCCGTGAGTCGGACCACCCCGTCTAGCTGGGGCAAGGCCGCCCGCAAGTCTTGTTGGGTAATCACTGGACCCTCCCGCCGGTTCTTTGGAGGCGCCCTGGGGTCAATCGTGGTCTATGATGATCTTGACAGCGTATTTCCTCATCATCACCTCGTCAAGCTCCATTGCCAGACCCGGTTTGTCGGACACGGTAACCTCGCCGTTCTTTATCAGCGCGGGCTCGGTGACAATGTCCTTGGGGAAACGTTCCAACGGGCTGCCATAGCCGATGGGCGGACGCACCCACTCCATGGCGGCGGCGAAGTGATGAAGCGCGGCGGTGCCTACGCCCAGGGGGTGCCCCGAGCCCATGGTGACAGGGAGGTTGAAGGCCCAGGCCACCTCCAGGAACTTGCGGCCCAAGACAATTCCCCCCCATCTCAGGAAGCTTCATGCACATGATGTCGGCGGCCCCCAGATGGGCGGCCAGAGCCACGTTGCGGGCCGAGGTGAGAATTTGATCGGCGGCGACTGGGGTATCCAGGGCCGCGGTAACCTTGGCCATGCCCAGGAAGTCATAGCGGGACACCGGCTGCTCCACGCAGGTGATGAGGTCCTGAACGGGTTTCAGGGTTTGGATGGCCACGTCGGCGGTGTAAACCTCGTTAGGGTCAACCTCAAGGGGCGGCCATTTCCCTACTGCCCTCTTTACCGCCATGAGGCGCCCTATGTCCTCGTTCGGGTCGAAGCCTATCTTGATGGTGAGGGTGTGATAGCCCCGTTCCTTGAGGGCCACCGCCCGCTCCGCCCTCTCCCCGGGTGACTTGATGGGCAGGCTCCGGGTGACGGAGATGGTCTTCCTCGCCGCGCCGCCCAGGAGTTGGTACACCGGCGCTCCGAAAGCTTTTCCCATGATGTCGTAGAGGGCGTTATCCACGGCCTCCCCCAATCCCACGACACCCTGGTCGGTGTGTACCTTGATGATGACCTCATCCCGGGCCGCTGTGGAGCTGCTGGCCATGACGTAGGCCTCGGGATAAGAGATTGTCACCGGATAGACTTCCACTCTGGTGATTTTCAACCTATCTCTCCCTTCCGGCCGTGGAGGCAGCCACGTTAGTACCTTTCCCAGGTGGTTTTGGTGCGTTGCCACAGACCCCTATCCTAGCCTTTCCCCTTCTTAAGGGGAAAGGAACCGGTCCGCTCCCCCTACGAAGGAGGAGAGTTAGGCTATGGAGGTGAATTCGTATCCACCAGTTTCACATCGAAGTGGTTCTACCTTCGCTGTGACAACCTCCTGGCCTCATAGTGGGCGACGATCCCAGCAACGAGAATTGTATTCACGCCCCTGGGCTGTGACAAGGCGTCCGCTCGGCCGATGGACCGCCGGGCCACGCAACCGGCCAGTCAGAACGGGATAGTGCGGCTTGTGGTGGATCCCAAGGGCGGCAGGGCTAGGGGGATTGACGGAATCGGCGCCCCCCGTCTAACATCCGAATAACTCGCACGGAGCAGCCATTCGCCGGCGCCAATTGTCCGCGCAATCCTTTTCACCGGTCCGGAGATGTCCGCGGCCCGGTGAACCGAGGTTCCATATGCAGATTACCGAGCACGTTTACAGCACCCACATCGTTGAGGACTCGAATACCTTTGGTGCGATGCACCCCGGCGGGACTCAGATATACTTTGTTGGCGACCCTCGCCGGGACATGGTAATGATAGATTCCGGGGAGCCCTACCGCTCCTGGACGCGGCAGATCCTCGATTTCCACGCCGAGCTTGGCCGGCCTCGCATTTCGGCCATTCTGATTACCCACGGCCACGGCGACCACATAGGCGGCCTGGACCGGCTGCAAGCCGCCATGAACTGTCCGGTGCGGTGCCACCCCAAGCTGGAATCCCGCATCACCCAGCGGCTGGGACCGGGCTCTGTGGTGAAACTGCGGTCCCGAGAGCAAATTCCCGTGGGCGCCGGCACCTCCCTCAGAGCGTTGTTCACCCCCGGCCACGAGGATGACCATGTGTCATACTTTCTTCCGGCCGGCCGGGTTCTGTTTAGCGGAGACACCATCCTGGGAAACTCATCCGCCACCGTCCGCAACCTCAAGCAGTACATGCGTACCCTGGAGGTGATGGCCCGCCAGCGTCCGAACATCATCTGTCCCGGCCACGGGCCGCTGATCCGCAACGGCACCCAGCGCGTTCGGTGGTACATCGAGCACCGGCAGCAACGGGAGGACCAGGTAGTGGCGGCCCTGGAGGGCGGCGCCCGGTCGGTGGATGACCTGGTGCGCGCGATCTACCCCCGGAACCTGCGCCGAAACCTGCGGGACGCGGCGGCCCGCAACGTGCGCACTCACCTGGCGAAGCTCAAGGAAGAGAAGCGGGTTGGCGAGCAAGTTGCTGTCTACACGTTGAACGCCGGCTAGCGATTGGCCGGCTACCTTTGGACCATGCAATTCAGGATCGGCAGTATCGGTGGCAGGGTCTTGGCGGGGTGCGGAGCGTTGCTCGTCGTTTCCGGGCTGGTGCTCTTCACCCCCTTGGGCACATGGCTGATGCAAGCCCTGGCGTGGATTACGGTCTTCTTGGGCTTATTCTTTGCGGTCATGTGCCTCTTCCTCTGGCGGTCCATGATGCGCCGCCGGTACTTCTGAGGGCTTCGCTCGATGTTCCTCGGTCGGCGCCCACACCGGTTCTGACCTTCCAGAGGGAGGAGTTGCTCAGAGGAGAGAATATATCCCGTCTCGGGTCCGGCAGCTTACCGGGCGTATTGACGCCCCTACCCGTCCGTCATACAATACCGGACAATTCCTGCTGTGCAGATTGGGACAACCAATACCACGGCGCGGCCCGTTACAATTGAATATGGCCTGAAAGTGCCCCGGTAAATCGGGGCTAAAAAGGGGGAAGCCGGTGCAAATCCGGCGCGGTCCCGCCACTGTGACCGGCGAGGGCTCTTCTGTCCGCTCACGCGGACCCACCGGCTCGTTGACCGGGCCGGGATGGCGAAGAAGCTCGCTAACGCCGGAAGCCAGGAGACCTGTTTCAGGTTGGACTTGCGACGCTTCGCGGACAAGAGTACGAGTCATCATGTGCTTGAGCCTGGCTGTGGAGTCGGGCTTTTTATTTTGAGCTGTCCCGGGGACGGCCCTGATCCGCGCGGGAGCGTGGCCACCGGAACCTGGCAGGTCGAGGAGAGCAGTGTTATTGCCCGGTCCTGGCGACCCGCCAAGAGAGCAGCCCCGTCCTGATAGCTGATAGCTGACCGCTCTCGTATGGAGACTTTGCTTTGACCCCTGCCATCGTAATCGCCGGAGTGCGGAGCGGTGTAGGCAAGACCACGGTAGCCACCGGAATCATGGGGGCGCGGACCCGCCGCGGCTATCGAGTGCAGCCCTTCAAGGCCGGTCCTGATTACATCGACCCTTCCTACCACGAGCCGGCCTGCGGTGTGCCCAGCCGCAACCTGGATACCTGGCTCTTGCCCCATCCCATAGTCCTGGAACTGTATCAGCGGGCCAGCGCCCGGTGCGACATTTCAGTGGTGGAGGGGGTGATGGGTGTCTTCGACGGCCACGCCAGCCTTTCCGAGGAAGGGTCGACCGCCGAGCTGGCCAAGTTGCTGGCGGCCCCGGTGGTCCTGGTGGCCGATGCCCGTAAGGTCGCCCGCAGCGTGGCCGCCGAGGTGCTTGGCTACCAGCATTTCGATCCAGCCCTGGGCATCGCCGGGGTCATCCTCAACGGAGTCCGCGGGCCGAGGCACCTGGAGTTCTGCCGGCCTCAGATCGAGGCCACCACCGGCCTTCCGGTGTTGGGCTACCTGCCCCAGCGGGAGGATCTGACTCAACCGGAGCGCCACCTGGGACTGATACCGGCGGTGGAAGGCACGGTGGCCCGCCAATGGTACGACCTGCTCGTGGCCCAGGTGGAGAAGACCTTCGACCTGGACCGCATCGTGGACCTCGCGGCGACATCGAATCCGCCTACGGCCTCGAGGCAGGTGTACCCGGAGGAACCGCAGCCCAAGCGGGCCCGCATCGCTATCGCCAGGGACAAAGCCTTCAGCTTCTACTACCAGGACTCGCTGGACCTGCTGGAGGCCTGGGGTGCCGAGCTGGCCCCGTTCAGCCCTCTGGAGGACGCCGGGCTGCCGGCTGGAACAGGCGGCATTTACATCGGCGGCGGGTTCCCCGAGATGTTTGCGGCCGAGCTTGCCGGGAACGCGCCCATGCACGCCGCCATCCGGAGCGCGGTGGGCCGGGGGGTGCCGGTTTACGCCGAGTGCGGCGGGCTCATGTACCTGGGCCGAAGCCTCTCCGGCCTGGACGGCGTCCGGTACCCGATGGTGGGTGTGATCCCGGCGGTCTCCGCCATGCCGGGCCGGTGGCTGGTGCTGGGCTACCGGGAGGTCGAGTCGCGCACCGACAGCCCGCTGTTGCGGCGGGGGCAACGAGTGCGAGGACACGAGTTTCACTGGTCGACCCTGGAGCAACCCCCCGACCCCAGCCAGTCGGTCTACCGAGTGGTGGACCAAGACAACCGGGCCGACGGCTTCCAGGCCGGCAGCGTGTGGGCTTCCTACGTCCACATCCACCTTGGGAGCGACCCCTCTCTGGCCCGCCGTTTCGTCGACACCTGTGCCGCCGATTCGGACCTGGCGTCATGAGCCCTTCCACGATAGCTGTCATGGGGAGCTGTCCCTCCGACCCGGGTCAGTCCCCCGGCGGCGCCCCGCCGGCAAATGACGGTTTGAAAGGAACTTTCACTGGAGCATGAGGACAACATGAGCGCCGACGAGGCCGCCGCGGAGGAACCGCAGTCGATAAAAGGCCCCAGGATCAACCAGGGACTGGTCATCGTCAATACGGGCGACGGCAAGGGCAAGACGACCGCCGCCATGGGCGCCCTGTTTCGCGCCTGGGGCCGGGACTTGAAGGTCGTGATGCTCCAATTTATCAAACACTCGACCGCCAACTTTGGGGAGCAGCGG
>CAYOAF010000200.1:0-7229 GCA_964401855.1 uncultured Dehalococcoidia bacterium | reverse complement strand
GTCCGCAGCCCGGATGCCTGCGGGGTAGGCCTCTTCACCACGTCGGTGAAGCCGATGCCGTGGTGGAGCAGATCGGCATCCCTTTCCGGCGTCATATCCCGGCTCACCAGCCCGGAGCGGTTCAGGGCCGCCCAAAAGCGGTTTCGGGGGTTGGCGAAGTAGTGGCCCGCCTTGACCGAGTACTCGGAGGGGTTCAACCCCACGAACACAATATCCAGCCCCTCTTCGAGGTAGTCCGGCAGGGTTGAACCCATTTCGCCCTGGGAGCTGCCGCCCGGAGTGGTCTGGCCCCCGCCTGGTTCCCTGCCCGCATCGCCGCCGGAAGTAGGCACCGCTACAGCCCGAGGAGACGGGCAGCGTTTCCCCCCAGGATGGCCCCTTGATCCGACGAGTCCAGGCCGGACCCTTTCACCTGCCGGATGAGCCGCCCGTGCTGAATAAGGGGATAGTCCGTGGCGAATAAAACCCTATCCGCGCCGACCAGACCGGCCACGGTGGCGACGACCTGGGACCGGTACAGGAAGGGCGACGCGGCCATGTCGAAGTAGACGTTCTGGATAACCTTCGACACCTCCGGCATCATGGCGTAGAACGGAAGCCCGCCTCCCCAATGGGCGCAGATGACCGAGTTTTCCGGGAAGTTATCGATGAAACGGTAGAGCTTCCCTGGAGTGGTCCGGCCCTTACCGGGATACAGGTGACCCACCGGCTCCGAAGAGTGCACCAGCACCGGCAGACCCAGCCTCATCACTGTATCCATGACCGGCGTCAGGCCGGGCTTATCGGTGATGTCGAAGCCCTGGGTGTCCGGGTGCAGCTCGCCGACCCCTCGCAGCCCGGCCGCGGCGCAGCGCACCACCTCGGCCGCGGCCCCGTCCCCCCAGGCCGGGTTGACCGAGCAAAACCCGCTCAATCGGTCCGGGTACCGGGCCACCGATTCAGCGATGTAGTCGTTGACTTCCCCGGCCAGCGCCCGATCGCACCAGCCCATCCCCATGACCACGGCCCGGGAAACCCGGGCCCGGTCCATGGCGTCGATCAACGCCTCGGCGGTGGCCATCGGGGCGCCGGCTTTGGAGAAAAGGGCGGCAAAGGTGGCATCGCGGGCCAGCAGATCGGCGCGCCGTTGCTCAAAGCCAGGCGGAAGGATGTGGCAATGGCTGTCGATCACCATAGGATATTCCATGCAACTATAATAGATGGGTCCTTCGCCGTCCGCCAGTGGGTGTTCTGGACACCCGGCAAGGGCGGGCTTATAATCTGCCCGGCCATGAATAAGCGGACCGGCGGACCAATAGACCTCGAAAAGGGGTATGGGACTTGGAAGCAACCACCACCGGCAGCAACGGGAGACCGGGCCAAGCAACACCCCTGACCGCGAGGGCCCGGCGCGGCACCCAGGAACCGGAAGCGGCGGCCCGGTCCCTGCGGGACAGCCGGGCTTAGCCCCGGCAGCCCTGGCGTGGTCAAGCAACCTGGTGGGAAAGCCGGTCCCTTGCTGGGCGAGACCGCGCCCGATTTCACCCTGCCGACGGCCGACGGCCAATTCTTGACCCTTCAGGACTATCGGGGCAGCAAAGTGGTTCTGGTGCTCCTTCCCCACTTCGCTTGACTGCCTTGACGGGATCACCTGTCGCAGTTGCGACGGCAGCACTCGGAGATTCAAGGGCGGAACGGCGTTGTGCTGGCGGTTTCCTTCGAGCCTCGGGACTGGCTGTTCCAGCTGTCCCGTCAGATGCACCTGCCCTTCCCCTTGTTGTCCGATCCAGAGCGGGACGTATACCGGGCGTACCGGGTGGGAAAGGGAAGCCTCGGACAGGTGCTCAGTCCGGGGACCATCTGGACCTACATCAAGCTCGTGGTCCGGGGGCGCCGGGACCCTTTCCAGAGGATCGACCTGCGGCAAAGGGGCGGTAACTTCGTCATCGACGGGCGGGGCGTTGTGCAGTTTGAGCACCGTGGCCCCGCACCCCACGACCGCCCCTCGGTGGGCCAGCTGCTGGATGTTCTGGACGCGGTCTGAGGCAGGGTATGGCATGATGATGCCATGGCTAGTGTACTGTCAGGTAAATAGCTTCACATTGGCGAAGTTGCGCAACATTCCATCCTCGCGATCGTCTTTCCGGCCCTTCCATGGTAGGGTAATCCAGAGAAGTGTTAGCTGGCTCCCGGCCTTCGCCGGGATGACGGACCGGGTATCAAGCCATTTACGAGACACCATGGCCAGCATGGTGATAATGGGGGAGCAGCTGGTCCGGTTCTGTGGGTGCTGGTCTCCGGACTTGGCGGTGGCGGTGGCGGCTAGATTTCGCTAGACTGAGGCGGGGATTATTCGGGTATGACACGCCTAAAATTCGTTCACGCCGCAGACCTGCACCTCGACAGTCCGTTCAGCGGTCTGCGCAGCCTCGATCCGGCGATTGCCGGCACCCTATTTAACGCCACCTTCGCCGCCTACAACAACATCGTCGACCTGTGCATCCGGGAGCGGGTTGACGCGCTTCTGATAGCTGGGGACGTGTTTGACGGCGCGGACCGAAGCCTCAGGGCCCAGCTCAAGTTTGTCGACGGTTTGAACCGGCTCAAAGAACGGGGCATACGCTCGTTCATCTGCCACGGCAACCACGACCCGCTCGACGGATGGGAAGCCCACCTAGATCTCCCAGCAGGCTGCCACCGATTCGGCGCTGAAGTGGAGCGGGTGCCCGTCTTCCCGGATGAGCCGGATCGCGCCGCCGCCCACGGAATCAGCTACATCCGGCGGGAGGTCCGGGAGAACCTGGTGCCGCGATTCGGCGGCGTTGAGCGGGGGCCGTTCAACATAGGGTTGCTCCACGCCAACGTGGGCAACAACACAGACCACGACGCATATGCCCCTTGCAATTTGAGCGACTTGCAACAGACCAACATCGACTACTGGGCTTTGGGCCACGTCCACACGCGGCAGGTCCTTCACCAGGATCACCCTACTGTCGTCTATCCCGGCAACCCTCAGGGCCGGCACCCTAACGAGCGCGGCCCTCGTGGTGTGTACCTCGTCGAAGTAAGCGATTCCGGGCAGGTACGTCTCGACTTTCGAGCCGTGGATGTGGTCCGTTGGGCCTTGCTGGAGCTTGACATAAGCGGACTTGAATCCGACCAGTCGCTCTTGGACCGATTGAGGGAAGAGCTTGCCGCCTGCCAGGACCGTGCCGATGGCCGAAGCACGCTCTTCAGGTTAGTGCTGGGCGGCCGGGGGCCTCTTCATAACTCGCTGATCCGCCCGGGGTTTGTCGACGATCTTCTCGAGAGGGTCAACGAAACCGGGTCACAGGAACGTCCCTTCCTCTGGTGCGAGCGAATACAGGTATCCACCGCCTCGTCCTTCGACCGCAGCCAACAGCTCGAGAGGACCGACTTCGTGGGGGACCTGCTCCGGCTCTGTGATGAATCGCTGGGGAACCCCGAGACCCTCGCGGAGATGCGCGAAACATTGCAGGAACTGTACGGGCGGGGCAACTCCGGCCGCCACCTGCGCGATTACCTGCCCTCCGACGACGGCCTCCGGGATTTGATAGCCGGCGCCGAAGCAATCTGCCTCGCCCAGTTGCTGGATGAGGATGGGCCATGAGGATCGAAGAACTGCATATAGAAGGATTCGGTCCCTTCGCGGATGAAAGGGTCGGCCCATTCACCCAGCCAATCACCGTTATCCAAGGACACAACGAGGCCGGTAAGAGCACCCTTCTTGCCTTCATCAGGATGATCCTCTTCGGCTTCCCCCGGTTGCCCGATAGACACTACCCTCCTCTCGCCGGGGGCCGGCATGGCGGCCGTCTGACGCTGGAGGATGACGCCGGGCGCCGCTATATCGTGGGAAGGTTCCGCGGCGCCCGTGGAGGACCGGTTGGTCTTGTGACCGCCGACGGCGCTATTCTGGACCCGGCCACCCTGAGCAGGCTCTTGGGAGGCGCTTCACGGGATGTCTTCAAGAACGTATTTGCCTTCAGCCTCGACGAACTCCAAACCGGGGATACCCTGAGGGACGCCGGCGTGGACAGCCAGATTTACAGCGCGGGCATGGGTGCGGCCAGATTGCCCCAGGCGCTACGGTTGGTGACTGAACAGAAGGACGCGATCTACCGCAGGCGCGGACGAAACCGTGTCGGCGGCATTCTCGAAGAGTTGGTGGAAAATGGCAACCAACTCACTCAGGTGCAAGGAAACGCCGCCAGGTATGGCGGGCTAGTTGCCCGGCTATCGGAGATTGGCCATGAATTGGCCGCCGCTGGGTCCCATCGCGCCAAGCTGCAGCAGCAATCCGGGGAGGTGGCCCGGCTGCGGGACGGCTGGGACGACTGGGTTGCCCTCGTCGAGGTCAACGATCGGTTGGACAGGCTTCCCCGTTTCGACGGCTTCCCTGAAAACGCCGTCAACCGGCTGGAGACCGCCCAGGAGAGGGTGGCCGGCGCGAAACTGGATTTGGAAGGGGACATTGAAAAGCTCAAGCAGGCCGAGAAGTCAGCCGAGGAAATGATCGCCGACGAAGGCCTGCTGGAGCATCGCGACAACATCGAGCGCATTCGTCTAGGGCGCAACGGCTTCGACGGATCGGTGAGGGACTTGCCGGAGCGCAAGGCTGAGCTGCGGGGTCTGGAATCCTCTCTCGGTGAACGGCTCCGGGACCTTGGCCCTGATTGGGACGAGGACCGCCTGGATTCGTTTGATACATCGATAGGTACCCGAGACCACATCGAGGTTTCACGGCGAACGCTGGCCCAGGGTCTTGTTGACCTGCGAGAATGCACCGGCCACGCGGACCGGGCCCAGGGACTCCTGAAGGAACACCTGGAAACCGAACTTCAAGCCCGAAACAGGGTCGAAGAGACGGAAAGCCCGTCACTCGATGCCACGGCGGTCGAACAAAAGCGGACGGCATTGCGGGCCAGCCGAACTCGACTGGCCGAATACACCAGGCAGCGCCAGCGTCGTGAGGACCTTCGGGATCAGCTCGAATCATCCACGGGCCCGGCGGACGGCGGGCGGCAGAGCAACAGACTGCAAAGGATGGGCCTGCCGCTGCTGCTGGCTGTCAAGGCGATTGTGCTGATGGCGGCGGGAGGGTTCCTGGGGCAGCAGGCGTTGATTATCGGTGGCATCGCGGGCATCGTGCTGCTCGGCGTCGCTGGATACATCCTGATGAGAGGCGAGCGGACACCCTCGGGCGCCGCCGGCCCGGTCAATCAGGCATTGGTCGGCCTGGTTCGCGATGCCGAGACGGCGGAGGCCAATGCGGAGGCAGAGCTTCGAGAGGCCGCGGCGCCCCTTGGCCTCGGCCTGCCGGACCCTGTTGCCCTGGATGTGGTGGAAGGGGATCTGGACTCCGCTAGCCAGGCCATTCGCGATTGGGAGTCTCTGAAACAACGGCTCGCCGGCGCGACCGAGGCGGTGCGGCAGCAACAGCGCCGGGCGGATGATGCGGCTCACGCGCAGGTGTCGGCGGGGGAAGGGCTGGAGACGGCGCGGATGGAATGGCGGACCTGGCTGGTGGACCGCGGCCTTGCCGAGACACTTACCCCGGAGACAATGGTCGAGTTACGGGGCAGCGTGGACACGGCGCGGGTCGCCCTGGGCGAGGTCCGCACCATGCGGCACCGGATCGAGGCCATCGAACACGATATCGACGAATACAGGGAGCTGATTGCCCCTCTCGCGGATACGTTCGGTCCACCGGTCGGGACCGGGGCGCCTGGCGAGCTTGCCTCGGCGGCGGACGGTCTGATAGAGCGGTATGATGCCATGCGCGATTCAGTTAATCTGCGGGACATCGCCCTTCACGATGCCGAGAACATCAGACAACAAATCCGGCAGCGAGAGAAGGGCCTCGAAGAGTTCCAGGAGGCTGTGACGAAACTCCTTGGCGCCGGTGATACCGATGACCCTGAGGAATTCCGGCATCGGGCCGCGCAACACGACGAACGTCGCGACCTGGAGCGAAGGCGCGGTGAACACCAGATCAGTCTCCAACGGTTGACCGGCCCAGGCGAGCAGTTCGACCGCTTCAAGGAGGGACTCGCCCGGACGAACCCGCAGGCATTGGAGGAAAGCTCTAGGGAGCTTGCCGAGCAAATCGAGGTGAACGAGGAAGGGCGAAACGCCCTATTGGTTGAGCAAGGAGAGGTTAGGATCCTCCTGAACCAGCTAACCAGCGAAGAAGAGTCGTCGAAGCTGCGGGTTAGGAGGAACGTGCTCATGGAGGAGCTACGGGAGCGAGCACGGGAGTGGTCGAAACTAACCATAGCCGAGGGCTTGTTATTACGGACCCGCAAGAAGTTCGAGGAAGAACGCCAGCCCGGTGTGATTCAGCACGCCCAGCGGTTCTTTGGCGCCATTACCAACGAGCGCTACCCCCGGCTCTATGCCCCCATTGGGGAGCAGACCGTCACGGTGACTGACCAAAATGGTGTCAGCAAACAACCTGCCGAGTTGAGCCGCGGCGCCAAGGAACAACTCTACCTTGCTCTGCGGTTCGGCCTGATCCGAGAGTTTGGGGAGCGGACCGAGTGTCTACCGGTGGTGGTGGATGAGGTGTTGGTGAACTTTGACCCAGACCGGGCCCGGCGCGCCGCCGAAGCCTTCGTCGAGCTTTCGGAAACCAACCAGGTCCTGGTGTTCACTTGCCACCCGGAGATGGCCGACCTCTTCAAGGGTGTTGCTCCGGGCAGCCAGGTTATCGAGTTGTAGCCCACCCGGTATCCAGTCCAGCTTTTCCTGAATGGCTTGATACCCTGTCCGTCTTTCCGGCGAAGGCCGTAATCCAGCCAACGCTTCTCCGGATTCCGGCCTTCGCTGGAAAGACGGTCACGGGGAGGGAATGTCCCGCAACTTCGCCGATGTAGAGCTATTCACAAGAGAAAATACTACCTGTCGCTGCCGTCTTCGGTGAACCCGTCATCGCTGAAAACGCCCGTCTCCCGGCCCTGGAACACGTGGACTACGAACCCTTCCCGATCGATGCCCACGGCGTCCACCATGTCCTCGTCCACGGTGTCGATGATCTCCCGGATGGCGTCTTGGGTCAGGCTCTCGTCCACCGCAACGGCGAGGTGGACCACGCCGTTGGCGAAGTGGATGTCCACCCGGCCCACGGGGCGGTCATCCTCGCGGATGGTATATGCCTCGGAGTAAGGGGTCCGAACTTCGCGCTCAAAGCTAAAATCCCCCACAGCCCACCTCCCGGTCTAGTCTCT
>CAYOAF010000199.1:0-7535 GCA_964401855.1 uncultured Dehalococcoidia bacterium | reverse complement strand
AGGCCTGGACGCAGGGAAGCGGCGGAGGGTTGTCCACCGGCTTGCAAGGGGCGCAACTGAACCTCAGGTTCTTGCGGTGTCCCTCCGCCACCGACACCACCGTGTCGTCGTAGTCGTCCAGCATCGTCATCAGCACCCTTGCCGGGCAGGCCGGGACACAGTCGCCGCAGCCGTCACAGCGGCCGGTATCCACCCGGATGTACCAGTCTCCGGATCCGTCGGTGTACCCGTAGTGAGCGATGTACCCCATGCTCTCCTGCGGATTACGGCGGCTAGCCGCTTTGCTTCTGGGCCCGGAGGGCCAGGCTGTTGGCGAAGAGTGCGGCCCCCAGGGCTCCGGCGGTCTGGGGGTCTGTTCCCTCGGGTGGGGCCAGGGCCGTTATCCCCAGCCTCTGCTCGATGCGCTTGACGATGCCGGGGTTCTTGGCGATGCCCCCGGTGATGGCGAACTCCGGCTCCAAGCCGATGCGCTCCAGGAGGGTAACCACCCGGCCCGCCATGGCCTCACAGAAGGCGGCCAGGGCCATCTCCCGGGAGTAGCCGGTGCGCAGCAGCCCCAGCACCTCCGACTTGGCAAAGACGACGCAGGTGCTGCTGACGGGAGGAGGGTCCTTATCCACGTTCAGGGATACGGGGCCCATCTCGACCACAGGTACTTTCATCAGCTCGGCCATGGTCTCCATGCCCCGCCCCGTCCCGGCGGCGCACTTGTCGTTCATGAGGAACTCTTCCAGCTTGCCCCGCTCGTCGCAGCGGATGGCCTTGCAGTCCTGCCCTCCCATGTCCAGGATGGTGCGGACGGTGGGCCCGTAGATGAAGTTGCCCCCCCGGGCATGGCAACTGATCTCGGTAATCTGGCGTTGGGCGAAGGGGATGTTCACCCGCCCGTAGCCAGTGCCCACCACGTAGGCCACGTCTTCGAGGGAGAGGGCTGCTGGCTCCAGGGCCCACTCCATGGCCTGCTGAGCTATCGCGGCGCTGTCGGCGGAGGTCCGGATGCTGGCATAGGCGAAGGGCTGGCCGTCCCGCAGCACGAAGGCCTGGGTGCTGACCGAGCCGACATCAATGCCGCCGGTCAAGAGGGCGCCATCGGTCCCCCCCGTGTCATCGGCGTGCCAGCGGTACTCTTCCCACCGCCAGTACTCCCGATCTTCTCGCTGCAACACCTCGCGCACCATGGAGTGGTCCTCCTAAAAGGTTATAGGGAAGCCGTTCGCTTCTCGTTTTGTTGGTTTCGCACACCCAAGACCGCGGCGCCGACCGCCGCGACCATGTCCGGTGGATCGGGCACTTCCAGGCGGTCCACCTTGAGGGCCTGGCGCAGGGCCTCCACAAACCCCACGTCCCAGCCCATGCCGCCGCAAACCATCATCACTTCTTCCGCGCCCACCCGGTGGACCAGGGCGGCCAGCCGCCGGGCCATGGACACGTGGATGGCCAGCATGATGTTCTCCCGTGGGGTCTTGGCGTGAATCTGGGAGATGATCTCCGTCTCGGCAAACACAACACAGGTGGCGCTCATGTCGGCCACCCCGGTAGCCTGTAGGGAGAGCAGGCCCGCCTCATCCAGGGGGACCTCAAGCATGCGAGCGGCGGTGCGGACGAAGGAGCCGGTACCGGCGGCGCACTGATCGTTGGTGGCGAAGCGCTCCATCTGTCCCTCTGGGCCCACCCGGATGGCCCGGGCGTCCTCCGCCCCCACGTCCATCACGGTCCGGGCTTCCGGCAGCAGGAAATTGGCCCCCGCGGCGGCGGCCACGATCTCCGTCACCGTCAGGCCGGCCCCAGGCACCCAGGTAGAGCCCGTGCCCGTGGCCACCAAGTGGTCCACATCGATCCGTTCCAGCCCCCCATCCTTCAACACTTCCTGGAGGACCTGCTGGGCCGTGGCCTCGATGTCAAACTCGGTGGGGACCCGCGCGGTGGCCACCAGTCCCTCCGGGCCGACGATGGCCGCCTTGGTGACCTCGGATCCTACGTCAATTCCCACGACGTGCATGGTGCGCTCCTTCTCGTCCTGGCCTGTATCTTAGAAGAGGGCGTCTTCCAAGAGGGTCTCCATGAAGGCCTCCACTCTGGTGCTGATGGGGCCGTATGGGGTTGGAAAGGTCATCTCCACCCGGAGGGTGGGAATACCTTCCTCTTTCAATTTGGCCTCTAGGACCGGCGTCTCCCACCCGTGGGGGTCGCAGAACTTCTGGAGGGCGAAGATGACGCCGCTGACGTTGTACTCCTGCGCCAGGTTCATGATGTGCGGGATGCGGGTGCGGGTGGTCCAGTCCCGCAGGGGGCATCGGGGCCGGTCGATGTAGCGCTGGGCCAGGGTCAGCACCCGGTCCTCCCCGGGGACCAACTCGTTCCAGAAGTAGCGGGTGCCGGCGCACTCATCGTCGATGACGATGAGCATCCCCGCCTCCTCGATGGTGCGCACCAGGTCCACGTCGTTCAGCTCGCTGCCCACCAGCATACCCCTGAGTTCCGGAAGGTCGACCTGCCGGCCTTCCAACTCCCCCAGGAGCTGCTCCAGCAGTTGGTTGTGGTCTGCCTTGTCCATATAGAATCCGGCCAGCACCACCTCAAGGACCTCGGCCCCGGTGATGGGTGGGGCGGTGGTTTTGCGCGTCTCGTAGAGCCGATGCAGCAGCCGGCGGTTGGTGTTGTACACCTCGAAGGCGTGGTCCAGCGCCTCGTTGGTAATGGCCTCGCCCCGCCACTCCTCAACTTGTTTCCGGAAGGTTTCCATCTCCCTGGCCCAGTAGGCAGGGGCCGCCGGGGTCTGGAGGTTCCAGGGGGCGTCGATGAAGTGCTTCTTGGGGCCGGGGATCTCCCGCTGCCAGATCTCGTACATCTGGGTCATGTGGATACAGGTGAGGGTGCTTACGAAGTAGCCCAGATAGTCGTAATGCCCGTCCAGCCCGGCGGAGACACAGCTCCGCGAGAAGCCGCACCAAGTGGCGCCCATGGACCGGTCGGCCGAGCCGGGGTAGCCCAGGTCGCCGAAGATCCGCACCGGGAGTATCCCCGCCGCGTAGGCGATCTCCTCGGGGACGTAGGTACAGGTGTACCCCAAGACCTGTCCCCCGGTTCGCTCCTTCCAGGCCTTGGGATAGGCGTGCCGGTCCCGGGTTATCTCCGCCAACTGTTCCAGCGCACTACTCATTGCCGTCTCCCGCCGGAGCGGCGGCGGCCGCCGGGCTTTCCCCGATGGGCCGGAGCCCCATCCCTTCCAGGAAGGCGTCCAGGGTCTTCAGGGCGGCGGGGATGTTCAGTTCCCGGGGATCGGCGGTGCTAGGGTCGATATCCACCGCCGGGACCCCCGCCCGTTGGATCTCGGCCATGCGGGACAACCCTCCCAGGGAGCTGGGCCGGCACCGGCGTTCCAGCCCCAGGATGACCCCGTCGGCCTTCCAGTCCCGCACCTGGGCCAGGACCTCGTCGCCCTTGGACATGGGCCGGCAGGTGACCTGGGTTGCCCGGATGGCTCCATCTCCCCCCAGGTAGCGGTCGGCCATGGACCACAGCCCGTCTTCCCGGGTGCGCACCTCCCGGCCCCGCTCCCGGGGCGTCTTGGCGGGCACCCAACTCCCGTCGGGCTCCACGTCCCAGGCCCCGAAACTGACGAAGGGGAGGCTGCCTCCGACGAGGACGGCCCCGTAGGCCTCGGGGTAACGGAGAAGCTTCTGTCCCTCGGGAAAGAAGGGAATGAAGTCGTCCCAGAGGAGCCGGGCCGTCTCCACACCGCGGGAGGAGATTCCATCAGCCACCCGCTGCGCCACCTCGTCGTACACCTCCCGGTAGAACTCCAGGATGTGGGGTTTGTCCCGGTCCAGGATGAGGGGGATACGCAGGGAGGTGAGCATGCGGAAATCCAGGGGGGCGGGGACGGCCTGGTTGAGAACGCAGATATTGGACCACAGGACGCTGGTCTCCCAGTCCAGCTCCAGGGCGCGGAGGAACAGGTCGTCCTGAAACTTCTTGCCAGTGATCCCCTCGATCTCCTCAATGGCGATCTGGAACTGGTCGATCATGTACTGGAGGTCCGGCGATTGGTAGCCGTAGCGGAAGGGCAGGTCCAGGGTGACTATGGGTACCTCTCCCAGGTGCTCCACCACCGATTGGACCATCTTCATGGTGAAGGGGCACAGCTCCCACTGGAAGATGAAGTCCGGCTTGCGGCCTCCGAGGGCCTCGGTCAAATGCCCTCGGTACACCCCTCCCAGGTGCAGCTTGAGGGAGCTGCACAGGTCCTTCGGGTAGCCTTGGTTCTCCAACAGCTCCAGGTTTGCCACGTTCTCGTCAAAGGAACGCACCATCTTGGTGAACCGGGGCTCGTACTGCCAGCTGGCGTACTCCCCGAACCCGGCCATCAAGGGCTGGAACTCCTCAATGATGCCCACAGCCACCATTCCACCCGTACCGGCGGTCTTTTCGTTGTGGACGTGATGGGCGCGGCGCAACTCCTTCATTTTGCCCCAGCACTCCAGGGGGTTGGTAGGGTATCGCTGGAGGGTCTGCACCATGTCGCTGCCTCCTCAACGGCGCTGGGCCGTCGTGTTCAATTTTGGAGCCGGTCCGGCGTCTTCAGTTCAGCCAAGTGGCGGCTCTTCGTTAGGCTCTGGTCGAACGGGCCGCCTGATTGATGCCGTTGTTCAAAGCAGTCCCGCGTCCCTCACCTCGGCGATGCGCTCGGGGCTGTAGCCCAGGATGCCCTGCAACACCTCCTCGGTGTGCTCCCCCAGCCGGGGAGCCAGGCCCCTGGGCCGGGCCGGCGTCTTCTCGAAGTGGACGGGGGGGCCCACCAGCTTCCAGGGTGTCCCATCTTCGTCCTCGAGGTCCACCACGTAGCCGCTCTCCACGGCTTGGGAATAGTTGACCGCCTCCTCCGTGTTGAGAACCGGGGCGTAGCCGAACTGGCACCCGTTTTCATCGAAGATGCGGACCCACTCGTCCCGGGGCCGGGAGGCGAAGGCCTCCTCCAACCCCTTGATGGCCACGGCGTAGTGTTCCCGCCGATGGACGGCGGTGTCCAGCTCGGGGTCCAGGGCCAGGTCCTCCCGTTCCATCAGAAGGCACATCTCCGCCCAGTAACGGTCCGACTGGGGCTCCGCCAGCATGATCCACTTGTCGTCGGCGCAGCGGTAGTGGTTGGACATGGGGTTGCGGGCGCGGGCGCGGGAGTGGCGTCCCATGGCCCGCCCCTGCATGAGGGCAGTGTTGACGTTTACGGCCTGCATGTGGAGGGCAGTGCCGAGTAGAGACGCCTCGATCTTCTGCCCCTCCCCGGTCCGCTCCCGGTGCAGCAGGGCCGCCAGGATGCCCCAGGCGGTCATCGTCGCCCCTGTCTGGTCAAAGAGGCCTCCCACCACCTGCCACGGCTCCTCGTGGTCCCGCTCCCCCATCATCCACATCACCCCTGAAAGGGCCTGGGCCAGGGGGTCGAAGAAGCGCTTCGAGGTGATGGGGCCCTGGGGACCGACGGGCGACGCCAGGGCGTAGATGAGCCGGGGGTTGGGCTTGCTAAGGCTTTCGTAGTCGGCGCCCATGCGGCAGAGGGTGGCCGGCCGGAAGTTGGTCAGGAACACATCGACCTTCGCGACTAACTCGTGGAAAATTCGCCGGCCCTCTTCCTGCCTCAGGTCGAGGGTGATGCTCTTCTTGTCGCGGTTGGCGGTCTCCATGAACAGGTTCCGGTCGCCGGGCAGGGCCATGCTGGAGCCCCACAGGTTATAGAAGTGGCGGGAAGCATCGCCCACCCCGGGCTCCTCCACCTTGATGACCTCCGCTCCCAACTGCGCCAGCATGTAGCCCCCCGCGGTGCCATGCTGAAAGGTCGTGCATTCCAGGATTCGGATGCCCTCTAGAATCTCGCCCATGGTTCACCCTCCGGCCTGGGGCTCTCGACCCTGGACGGCGCCACCGTGGTCCCGGTGTTTTGCGCCTCCAGGGGCTGAAGCGGGAACGGGGACACCAGGCCGTCGGCGAGAAGGCGGACCTGCTCCCCTGAGGCTCTCCTGTCCCTCTGATTTCTACAAGACCGCGCCCGGTGCCGGGGTTCCCCAAAACAATGCGCCCGGACGCGGCCAGCATACCGTCCCAAGTGCCATTCTAGACTTGAGCCATACTAGTATCAATCACGAACGCCGTCAACCATGCGATGCGTCGGGAACTGGCGATCAACGGGCAAAGGAGAGGATTGCCCCGTGCTTACACGGTGAAATAGTCGAGGGTTTCGACAGGGTGGAGCTACTGTGACAGGTAGAGCGGGAACGGAAAGGAGCAGTTTGGGGAATCGGGCCGACTCTCGGGCCTCCCCAAGTATTGGCCGTGCCGGCTGGTCTAGTATCTCGTAAATGGCCTGCCGCCCGGTCCGTCATCCCGGCGAAGGCCGGGATCCAGCTAACGCTTCTCTGGGTTCCGGCTTGCGCCGGAAAGACGATCGTGAGGAGAGAATGTCGCACAGTTTCGCCGAAGCAAAGCTATTTACAAGACAGTACGCTAGAACGTCGCCAGCGGCGTCACCGGAGAGCCGGTGACGGTGGGAAAGCGGAGCGCCGCCATGGTGAACATAAAGTCCCACCGGCAGAGGGCCTCGCACTGGACCACCAGGTCGTCGAAGTTGGCGTTGTCGAGGAGCCACAGCCCCATGGCGACGATGCCCACCTGGTGGATCGGCATATCCAGGGCCTCGTAGCCGCTGGGAATGACGTCGTGGGCGGCGTCGGAAGCTATCAAGGACACGCCTCGTTCCCGCAGCCAAGGCAGCGTCTCAGCGTGGAGGCCGGGCCGTCCGTCGTACCGAAGCACCGGGCCGAGGGCCAGCCTCCGTTTGTACCAGCCCAGGCGGAGGCACATTGCGTCGCCCTTTCCCACCCGCACGCCCTGGGCCGCCTCGGCGGCCTCCAGGTCTTCCACGAACACCGCCTCACCCGGCTCGAACCAGTCCTTGCCCCGGACCTTGGTAATGTCCAGCAAGACGCCCCGGGTGATGACGCCGTCCTTGAGCACCGCCACGTCGTTCACCGTCGCCCCGCTCCTGGCGGTCACCATTTCCGCCGGCCGGCCCCCGTACATCTTGCCGTCCCAAAAGACGTGGCTGAGGGCGTCGATGTGGGTGCAGTAGAGGCCATGGAAGGCCAGGGCGATGATGTCCCCCACCGCCTGCCGGGGACCCCGGGCCTCGGCCGAAGGCAGGTTGTAGCCTTCGCCGCTCTCCAGCATGAAGTGCAGCGGCGGGATGGGCGTATCGATGGCCGGCGCGGTGGATATGGGCCGGGCACAGCCGACGGTGATGCCGAGCTTGACCAGGGCGGCGGCCCGGACCCGGTCCTCGTTGCCGACCAGGTTCAGGGTCCCTAGCAGGTCGTCCTCACCTCAGCGGCCCCAGTTGCTAAGGGTGTTGAAATACTCCAGGACTTCTTCTTCCGTCGGAATTCGTGGCGCCATCTCGCTCGCCTTCTCCTTGCTGCAACGTATCGTGAACCCTACTCCGGAGGACCGAAAAGTAGCCGCTCGATGGCGGCTCGATCGAGGCGCGT
>CAYOAF010000198.1:0-10813 GCA_964401855.1 uncultured Dehalococcoidia bacterium | reverse complement strand
ATCCGGCTGGTGCTGTGGAATATCGCCCAGTCGCGTCCCGGCGCCCTGTCGGCTTCGACCTTCGGACATATCGGGCGCTACTCGTACGTGATGGCGGAGCGGCCCCCGGACGACGGCAACCCGTGGGAGCAGTTCCACGTCACGGCGGCGGACCTCAGTCCCGAGGACAGCGCCGTCACCATGTTTCCCTCCCGGACCCAGGACCAGATCAGCGCCGGGATTGGCGGCAACACGCTGGCCGAAAAGGTGGATGTCCTGGCCGACTCCATCACCCTGGGGAGCTTCCAAAAGATACTGGTGCTGAACCCCCACGTCGCCAACGCCTTCGCCGAAGCCGGCTGGAGCAAGCAGGACTTCCGGGACGCCATCATGGAGCGGGCCAACCCCTGGTTCCGGGCCGTCACCACGGAGACCCTCCACGAGCGGAGGGACTACACCGGCCAGCTCACCATGCCCAGCGCGAAGGGGCCGAGGCCGGTCCGGGAGGAACTCCACATCCTGGTCACGGGAGGCTGGTCGGCGGCCCCCGCCTACTGTCTCCGCCTGGTGACCGCCCATGGCCAACAGGCGACCCGCAAAATTGATTGGGCGTGGGAGTTAGAGGCATCATGGCAAAGCTAACCGCGAAGACCTTCCAAGGAATGGACCTCGATGAGTTCGCCGGCCTGGCCTACCGGGAGGGATGGAGCGACGGTCTGCCGGTGCTCCCGCCCACTGAGAAGCGGGTAGGCGACATCTTCTCCTATGTAGACCGGGACCCTACAGATGTTGTGGGCGTCATTCCTCCGGGTGAGGGCGTGGCCACCATGGAGCAGATCGCCATCAACAGCGCCATGGCGGGGTGCAAGCCGGAGTACGTTCCCATCGTGATCGCGGCGGTCCAGGCGATGCTGGCGGACGAGTTCCAGCTGATGCGGGTCCAGACCAGTGCGGCAGGGGCCGTGCCCTGCGCGATAATATCCGGCCCGGTCGTCAAGCAATTGGGCTTCAACTATGACCGGGGAGCGGCCTCCGGTGACGGCAGCCGGGTCAACGGCGCCATCGGCAGAGCCATCGCTCTGATCTTGTGGAACTGCGGCTTGGGCCGGGCGGAGCGGCTCTCCCACGCCACCTTCGGCCACCTGGGAAAGTACTGCTTTCTTCTGGCGGAACGGCCGCCCGATGACGGCAACCCGTGGGAGCAGTTCCATGTCAGCGAGGCGAGCCTCAAGCCGGAGGATAGCGCCATAACCATGTTCCCCGCCGGGAGACACGAGCAGATTGGCACCGGCGCCGGTCTGGCGCAATCACTGGACGACTTGGTCACCAGGTTTGCCCGGGGCTTCGACCGCCTGGGCCACATGCATGAGGATACGCACAAGCTGTCGGTGATGAACCCTCTGGCCTCCCAGGTGTTCGCCGACGCCGGTTGGAGCAAGAAGCAGGTGCGGGACGCCATAATCCAGAAGGCGCAACGCTCGGTCCGCGACCTGAAAAAGACCGGCGGGAGGGACGCGAAATCCTACTGGTGGGCGGACCTAGTGGACATCAACAACGACGATGCCATGGTCCCGGCCATAACGTCCCCGGAGTTCCTGAGCATCCTGGTCAGCGGCGGTTGGCCTTCTCCCGGCGCCAACTGCCTGTTCATCGACAGTGCCCATGGCGCGATGGTAACCAGAAAGATCGACTGGCGGTGGCGGCAGGACCGGATGGTTGTACCCTAGCCTTCCGGCCCCCACTTCTTCCCTACCTCGTCCGGTTTCTTCATCTGGTAGGTGCGCATCTTCTCCAGCAAGCACCCGTCCTCGTCGACGGCGGTGGCTTCAATAACCAAGTAGGGCTTGTCGCGCCGCGAGTACTTGTCGGCGATTCGGCCGGTGACCTTGATGGTCTTGCCGGGAACGGGCGGGTTGTGGAACTCGACCTCGGACCCGGCGTTAACCGAGCCGGTGGAGTCGGTGTATACCATGTGGAAAGCGACGCCGTCGTGCTTGATCGCTATGGTGGGGAAACGAGCGTCGGGATCATCGACCGACTTCCGGAAGTTGTCCAGGGTCTCCTGACTCAAAACGTACTCATAGGACCCTAGCTCCTCGCCAATCTCAGCTGTATGGTAGTTGAACTGTTTTTGCTGCTGCCCAGCCATACATCTACACCTCCCTCGTGCAAGGCTCAAAGCTACCTATACCATACTCCCCCAAGGCAGTCAACATAAAGCGCGGCCTGCCGGGCGCCCGGTGGTGTGCCTGTCCTGAAGAACACTCAGCCGGGCCGTGACAAGCCCACGTGGTGAATACCGCCGGCCGCAGTTTTGCATTCGCATCGTGTCGATTGCGCCCCAGCCCACGATCTGGTAGCGCAGGAGAAGCCGGTTCTGATTGTGCTGAGCATCGAGACGCCGAACATCAACAGCATGGAGGTGCTCCAAAGTCTGAAATCCGACCAGGAAACTCGAGCCATCCCGGTGATTATCCTCAACGAAGAGGACAAAGCACTAGATGCGGAGCGGGCAGTCAGGGGCGGTGCCCTGGACTACCTCATCAAGCCCTGGCCTCCAGGCCGGCCGGAAGACCGTATCCGGATCGCCCTGACCCGGTCGGGCACCGTTACCCCCACCGGCAACGACCTCGTCGACCGGGCGATGTTGGGCGGAATCACCCTGGGCAATCTGACCCAGGTAGATGGTCCGGCCGGGAGTGGCAAGAGCGTCATATGCCAGCACCTAGCCTACAGGGCCCTGCTGGTGGATCAGAAGGTGGCCTACTATGTTCAGGGGATGACCGCCGGCGACCTGGCGGGCCGGATGGGAATGCTGGGACTGGACATTGCCCCCAGCATGGAAGATGGCGAGTTCTTGATCTTTTCCCTGGATGAGTTCTACGGGGATGGGAGCCAGACCACCTCGGCGCTGGAGCGGCTGCGAAAGCACATGGAGGCCACTTTCACCCAAGTGGAAGTCATTGTCCTGGATCCCCTCACGGGCTTGGTCAGTCGAACGGGGTCCGCCAGCAGCGCAAATTTCTTCACCGAGTGCAGGTTCTTCTGCTCGCCGAAGACCGCCGTAATCATTGCCCTGGATGCCACAGGCCTGGACCCCTCGATTCTAGGCCACCTGGAAGGACTAGCCGGCAACCACTTGAGCTTGCACGTGGGAACTTTCACTGACGAAGCGAAGGAGAAGGCCATGTGCGCATTGCAGGTAATCAAGGTCAAAGGCACCACCCTGCGCACGAGCAGTATCATATGTTTCACGGTGGACCCGGATCTGGCCAGGAGCATGGACATGAGCCTGAAGGTGCTGCCAAACGTCGAGTGGTAGACTCGGCCCCGCTTCAGAACTGAAAAGGGCGAGATCAGGCGCCGGTGAAGACGCCTTTCCTTGCCGGGTCCGCCACCCGCTTGGGGGGCTTGGCATGGGGAAGGTACCAGAACGCGAGGGCCGCCATCACATACAAGCCAAGGATGGGAAGCATGGCCCAGTGATAGCTCCCGGAGGTATCGTATACCCAGCCCGCGAACACCGGCACGCCCATCGACATGAAGCTGTGCACCATGGTGATTCCACCTCTGAGGGTGGCAAAACTCTCGCGGCCAAAGAAGTCGCCGAGTAGAGACCAAGACAGGCCGTTCACACCTTCAGCACAGGCGAAAAGGGTGGCGAAGATGAGCAGCTGCCACAGCGCCCCGCTGCTCAGGAGAAGAATCACCAGGCTGAGTGCGCCCACGAGCATGGTGATGCCTACTATCTTCTGTTTGGCCCACTTGTCACCCAGCCAGCCGAGAAGGACCCGGAGAACAATAGAGATAAAGGCTACGAACGACACGACAAAGGCCCCAAGCGCCTCCGATTGGCCCTTCCACACCATCAGGGGCACCAGGTGCACAAACACCCCGGAGTGGGCGGCGATTCGTATGCCCATGGCCATCGCTAGGAACCAGTAGGCTCGGGTTTTAAACGCTTCCTTCGCGGTGAAGTCCACGGTGGTTATGTGGCGGCTGAACCGGATAGACCCCGATTCTGAGAGGCTCCCACCGGCGGCGGTTGGAGGCGCCGAGTCTCCATCAGGCAGCAGGCCCATACTCTCGGGGGAACGGCGTATCATCACGGACGTGGGGACCACCACGGCAATCAACACCAGGCCCGAGATAACGGCGCCGGTCCTCCAGCCCAGATTCAGAACTATTGCCGCAATCACCGGGGTGATTACGGCGCCGCCTATGGACATGCCGGTGGTGGTTATGGACATGGCCAGCCCCTTGCGCCTAACGAACCACTGGTTGATCGCGGCCATGATGCCGTGGTTGAACCCGGCGTTCATGCCCAAGGCGAGGACGCCGACATACACCACCAGAAACATGGTAAAGCTGTTTGTTTGGGCCAGGAGAATGAAGCCCAGGCCGGCCAGCAATCCGCCGATAGCTATCATCGTCCGGGGTCCGAGCCGGTCAACCAGATACCCCGCCAGCGGCCCTTCGAAACCACCTTCCATACGCGCCAGGCCGTAGGCCAGTGAGGTAGCCGCCCGGCTCAGCCCGAAGTCGCGGGTCACGGGGAGGAAATATACCGAGAAGCCGGTCTGGTAGGTGCCTCCCGACAGGGCATTGAGGATGCTGCCCGCGGCCACAATCCACCAGCCGTAGAATATCTTCTTGCGACGTGCCGGGGCGCCGGTCAAGGGTGGACTATCCTTCATACAAACAGTCTCGTTCCTCTATTGCGCCTGATAGCCAGCGGCCGTCATGGCCGGAATCTGCCCTTGAACCCAGATTGGCAGCCGGCGCCGCCCTCGCCCTTGTGGAATGAATATAACACGTGGTACAAAGACCGGGGCTGCCCAGGCGGTAAAGTGCTCAATTCCTGGCAAGCTCTGATTTACCCGCTGTTTAGAGCCAAGCTGGCACTGATGAGAGCAGGCCCTTTGGACCTGAAACCCCTCCAAAAAAACCCATGTTGGAGTGGGTTCTCAGTGGGGCCTAGTAATTAGGACGCGTTATGGGACTTGAGAATTCGAGGGATGCCTGGATGGCTGAATCGCGCACTGACGTGGTGGTGGTGGGAGGAGGAGGCGCCGGGCTGGCCGCCGCGGTGGAGGCGGCGAAAACGGGGTGCAGCGTTATCCTCATTGAGAAGAACCCGTCCCTCGGAGGCACCACCTCACTCTCGGTGGGCTCTGTCTCCGCCTGTTGCACATCACTTCAGCGGCGCAAGGGCATCGAAGACTCTTTTGACGCTTTCTTCGAGGACATCGGGCTATTCAACGACCGGCGCGGGCTGAACGGACGAGACAATCTTAAGTTTCGCCGCCTGCTGGTTCAAGAGTCCCCGGCCACCCTCCAGTGGTTGATGGAGCTGGGGATTGAATTCTTCGGGCCCATGCCGGAACCCCCAAACCGGGTTCCACGGATGCACAACGCACTTCCCAATTCCTCCGTTTACGTCTACCGCCTGAGGAAGGAAGCCAGGAGACGGGGCGTGGAAATGAAGCTGGGAACGAGGGGGGAGCGGCTTCTTGTCAAGACTGGCCGGGTAGCGGGTGTGGAGGCAACAACGGCCCGGGGGGAGAAGGTGAGTATCATGGCCTCCCGAGGCCTGGTGCTGGCGGCGGGGGATTACAGCTCCAGTGCGGAGATGAAAGAGAGCTACCTGCCTCCCGGGATTGCGGACATTGAAGGGATAAACCCCACCAGCACCGGAGACGGCCACCGCATGGCGATTGAAGCGGGCGCAAGGATGGTAAACGGGGATATGCTCTTGGGGCCGGAGATCAGGTTTCTGGCCCCCCGGCTTCAGCCACGGGTCTCACGGATACCACCCTACAAGCCCCTGGCCAGGCTGACGGGCTTGGTGTTGCGGAGCCTTCCTGCTGGTTTCTTGCGGCCATTGATGATGTCCTTCATCACCACCTATCTGGCGCCGTCCATGAAACTCTTCGAGGAAGGCTCAATTTTCGTGAACAAGGAGGGAAGACGGTTCACGAACGAGTTGGACCAGCCAGCCCTCGCCATCCCCCGGCAGCCGGAGCGAGTGGCCTTCATCCTGTTCGATGCGGTGGTAGCCCGAAAGTTTTCCCGGTGGCCGTACTTCATCTCCACGGCGCCGGGGGTGGCGTACGCGTATCTGGATGACTACCGCCGAAACCGCAAGGATATCTACGCCGAAGGGCCTTCGTTGGAGGCGCTGGCCCGCCGGCTGGGCATGCCTGAGGCCAGCCTGCAGGCGGTGGCGCGAGAATACAACGGGTATGTCGGCCACGGGCAGGACGCCGCCTTCGGCAGAACGCACGTTGGAAGCGGGCTCAAGGTCCCGCCCTTCTACGCCCTGGGCCCTGCCAAAAGCTGGGTAGCCGTTACGGACGGGGGGCTGGCGGTCACCAGTGGGATGGAGGTCCTGAACAAGGACGGCGATGCTATTCCCGGGCTCTATGCAGCGGGCTCCACGGGCCAAGGCGGAGTGCTTCTCGGAGCCCACGGCCTCCACCTGAGCTGGGCCTTCACCTCGGGACGCATAGCCGGGCGAAATGCCGCGTCAGGCCGGGACCTAATTGATGCTCCGCAGCAATATTTGAGCTAGACTAGCTCTGTCAAGGGAAAATTCTTTAGGAGGAGCTCCCAAAAAACGTCGCCGCAAGGCCTCTGCCGGGGCAAAAGCCCAGGTCTGTGTTTCGTACCCAACCGCCTAGGAAGGAGTAGCCTGCAATGCACCTGCTGGTAAACGGGAAATCTCACGAGGTGGACGTAGACGCGGAGAGAATGCTTCTGGGCGTCCTCCGCGACGACCTGGGCTTAACGGGAGCGAAATACGGGTGCGGAGAGGGCAATTGTGGCGCGTGCACCGTCTTGCTAGACGGCAACACGACACGCTCCTGCGTCACTCCGGTAGTGTCGGCCGCTGGGCGAGAAATCACCACCATCGAGGGTCTGGCGGCCGGGGACCAGCTTCATCCCATCCAGGACGCGTTCATCGAACATACGGCGTTCCAGTGCGCCTACTGCACGCCCGGCTTCATCATGAGCACCGTGGCTCTGCTCTCGCGCAACCCGCGCCCTGACGAGAGCCAGGTCCGCTCGGCGTTGAGCGGCCACATCTGCCGTTGCGGCACCTACCTCCGCATCCTCCGGGCTGCCATGGCGGCCGCGGAACGGCTCGGCAAATCGAAAAGAGCGCAACAATGACCGCCACCGACGCTCACAAGGATGCTGCCCTGGTCATCACCGGCCCTCCCGAATGGGCCGGGGAGCTGGAACTCCGCGAGCCGCCTGGGCCGGAGGCGGTATTGCTGACGATGGACCAACGCGGAGACGTGGCCGCCTTCTCGGGCAAGGTTGAATACGGCCAGGGCATCCGCAGCGGGTTTACCCTCGCGATCGCCGATGAGCTGGACGTGCCCCTCGCTTCGGTCCGGGTCATCCTGGGCGACACGCAATTGGTCCCCTTCGACCGGGGGACCACGGGCAGCGTATCGACCCGCACGATAGGTATTCAGCTCCGGCGCGCTGCCGCGACGGCCCGGCGGACGCTCATCGGTCTCGCCGCCGAGGAATGGGCGGTGCCCGCCGCGGACCTGGAGGCCCTCGACGGCCACGTCTTCCGGACCGGAGACCCAAGCCGGACGGTTGGCTACGCCGACCTTCTTCAAGGCAAACGCCTCAGGGTAACCATCCCGGAGGACACGGCGATCAAAGACCCGGAGAGGTTCCTCCTCATGGGACGGGATGCGCCGCGCAGCGACGCTCTCGCCAAGGTCACCGGTCAAGCCAGGTTTTCACAGGACACGGTTGTGCCCGGCATGCTCCACGGCAAAGTCCTTCGTCCCCCTTCCTACGGCGCCCGTTTGCAGCAGATTGACAGCACCCAGGCTGAACGGGTGGCCGGCGTTGTCATGGTGGTTCGAGAGGACAACTTCGCCGGTGTGATCGGCGAGCGGGAGGACGTTGCCGAGTCCGCCCTCGAAAGGATACGGGCCCGCTGGCAGGAAGACCGGGAACTCCCGTCCGACTGGGACCTTCCCGCCCTCCTGAAAGAGAAGGTCGGGGAGTTGGTGGTCCTCCGGGAAGAGGGCTCGCCGGCGGAGGGGTTCAACCAGGCGGACCAGGTTCTGGAGAGCCGCTACTTCGTGCCCTACGTCTCCAATTCCGCCATGGAGCCGAGCGCCGCCGTGGCCTCATGGGATGGTGACGATCTGACTATCTGGTCCGGCGACCGAAGCCCCTTCGGGGTGCGGGACGAACTGGCCCTGGAATTCGGTGTAGGTGAAGACCGGATCCACGTCATCACCGTCGACATCGGCGGCTCCTTCGGCACCAAGGGTTCCAACAGGGTGGCCTACGAAGCGGCGCGGCTCTCGAAGGCTGCAGGCCGTCCCGTGCGGGTTGCCCACAACCGCCAGGAAGAGTTCATGTGGAGCACTGTGCGGCCCGCGGCGGTCATTAAGATTCGCAGCGGGTTCAAGGCCGACGGCACAATCGTGGCCTGGGAGCACACCGCGTATCACTCTGGGGAGCGCGCGAACCGTGGACAACGCGGAGCCGATACCCCCTACAACACCCTCAACGTGCGCATTGCCGTGGCCAACGCCGAATCACCCCTGCGCTCCGGCTCCTACCGGTCGTTGGGGGGCGCAACCAATCACTTCGCCCGGGAAGTGCACCTGGACGAAATCGCCGCCACCCTCAAGCTGGACCCGGTGGATCTCCGGCTCATGAACCTGACGCATCCCCGGTTACGCCGGGTCCTCACCGAGGCGGCCCGCAAGTTTGACTGGGGGTCCCGGCGGCCCGGACCCTCGACCGGTTTCGGCGTAGCCATCGGCTACGACGTCGGCAGCTACGCGGCGGAGTGCGTTGAGCTTGTCGTGGAGGGCCGGGAGGTCAAAGTACAGAGAGTCGTGGCCGCCTTCGACTGCGGGCTGGTGGTCAACCCCGAGGGCGCGCGCAACCAGATCGAGGGCTCCATCGTGATGGGTATGGGCACGGCGTTATGGGAGGCGGTAGAATTCGATGCCGGGCGGCTGTTGAACCCGAGCTTCAGCCGGTACCGGGTGCCGCGTATGACCGATACCCCCCGGATCGAGGTTGTTCTGGCCGGTGATCCCACGACTCAGTCTACGGGGGCCGGTGAGCCCGCCATCGTGCCGGTCGCGGCCGCCATCGACAACGCGGTCTACGACGCCACGGGGTCCCGCATCCGGGACTTGCCCATCGTACCCCAGCTGCCTTGATGACCCGCTGAACCTGGCGGCCTCCTACGGTGGACGCCCTCAGACGCTGGGTGGTCGCGAACCCACCTAGACCCGGCTGCCTTGCCCAGCCGCTTGACACAGCGAACAGCGGGACGTAGGCTGCGGGCAGGGCACTCGCCGACGGCGCCGGCGGCCTCGACATCCGCACATCTTCGCCATCGGATGTAGGGCCGCAGGATTTCAGGTTCGGGACAAAACCGGTCGGTCCAGCACATCCAAATTGGAGGGGTGAGAATGGCAGCGCAAGAGTTCAAGATTCGAGTCAATGCTTTCTACGGAGATAATGAGATCGGGCTGACGTTCCCCGACACCTGGCAGGTGACAGAGTCCCTGATGGCCGGCCATGACCAGACGCCCCTGTCCGATGAGGAGATGCGCAAGGCCCTGGGGTCCACTATCGGGTCGCCCCGGCTCAGCGAACTCGCCAAGGGCAAGAAGCAGGTGTGCATCCTCTTTGACGACATACCCAAGCCCACGCCGGCTTACCGCATCGTGCCCTTCGTGCTGGAGGAACTGCATGCCGGCGGCATCACCGACGCTCAGATACGCTTCGTGTGCGCGCCCGGCACCCATCGCCCACTGCTCTACCCGGAGTTTGTGGCCAAACTGGGCCGGGACATCGTGGAGCGGTTCCCCGTCTACAACCACTGCATCTGGGAGAACCTGGTCAACGTCGGCACCACCAGCCGGGGCACGCCCATGTGGGTGAACCGGGAGTTTGCCTCCTGCGACCTGCGGCTGGGAATCGGCAGCCTTTTCCCCCACCCCCACGCGGGCTTCGGCGGCGGCGGGAAGTTGGTCCTGCCCGGCATCGCCGGCATCGAGACCGTCAACCACCACCACAAGCACAGCACGGAGAACTCCACCCTGGGCCGGGTGGACGACAACGTGTTCCGGTTGGACATCGAAGAAGCGACGCGCTTGGCGGGCCTGCACTTCAAAGTGGACTCGGTACTGAACAACCGCCGCGAGGTGGTTGCGCTGTTCGCGGGTGACTTCGTGGCCGAGCACCGGGCTGGCGTTGAGGTGGCGCGCAAGACATATGTCACCGATACCGTGGAGGAAGCCGACGTGGTTGTGGCGAACAGCTACCCGGACGAGTGCCAGACCAATCGGGCCACCTGGGTGGTGCCCAGCTCTTTGAAGGAGGGCGGGACCGTGGTGCTTGTCTCCCACTCCTACGACGGGCAATGTCTGCACCAGTACGCCGGCCGTTTTGGAACCGATTACGGCGGCCGGGGCTACGTTCCCCGCCGACTGTCAGCCAACCTCGGGAAGGCCGACCGAACCATCGTTATGGCCCCCAACCTATCCTGGAACGACCGGGAGATGGTAGGCCCGCCGGAGAAGGTTAGCTGGCACCGGACCTGGGCCGAGGTCTTGGCGGACCTGGAGAAAACCCATGGGCCCGGCACCAGCGTGGCATTGTACCCCTACGCGCCACTCCAGATGCCGGTCTCCTCGATGGTGTGGGCGGCGCCCCAAGCGGCTGGCCGGGCGGTCTAGCATCCGGTTAACTTGGTTTTGAGAGGATGTCATTCTGAGGAGCGGAGCGACGAAGAACCTCATTGTTGCGATGAGATTCTTCGCGG